>CANKTL010000010.1 GCA_947486405.1 bacterium | reverse complement strand
GTAAACGAAGACCAATACAAACAAAAGCACAAAAAAATCAACCGAGAAATCAAATACCTGTTCCCAGGCAGTAAAGAAAAGACGCTGGTCTTTTCCTCCATTCTCACCAAAAGCAGTGAAGGCGAGGCCATTGGCGTCACCACCGTCATCCGAGACGTCACGCACGAGCGCGAACTCGATGAACTGCGGGATAGTTTCTTGCGAACAGTGTCGCACGAATTACGGACGCCACTAACCTCCGTTATCGGCTTCATTGATCTGGTGGTCAAAAGCGGCTCTGAAAAACTGACTAAATCGCAAAAAGACTACCTGGAAATCGCATTAAAAGGCGCCAACGACCTCAAAAATCTAATCAACGACTTATTAGATCTTTCCCGAATCGAGGCTGGAAAAGTCAGGTTAGTGCTCACCGAAATTCCGATCGCCACGTTTTTAGAAGACCTCCGCGTTTCCTTTTTGCCATTGGCAGACAGCCGAAAACTATCGCTGAACGTGTCGGTAACAACGCCGGATCTAATAGTAGTGGCCGACCAAGAAAAGCTCAGACGGGTGATCCTCAACCTTGTCTCAAATGCCATCAAATTTACGGAAGTGGGCGGCATTACCATTACCTGTATTGCCACGGCCCAAGACGTAGTCTTCTCAGTTTCAGACACCGGCATAGGCCTGCTTGAAGACGAGCGCGACATCATCTTCGATAAATTCCGCCAAGCCGATTACTCGTCAACGCGACGCTATGAAGGCATCGGCCTAGGGCTATCAATTGTGAGGGAATTAATAGAACTGCACGGCGGTCACACCTGGGTCGAAAGCGAATACAAGAAAGGGTCCACGTTCTCGTTTAGTATTCCCCGATCGCCGCGAGCGACAATCGGGGAATAGGCCCTGCTTTAGCAGGGCCTGGGATTATCTTTATTTTGCTCACCGGCGATCCTTCGCCGGATTCGTAATCGCTTCGCTCCCGGCCTACAGGCCGGATTTTTTCCTCATCGTGTCATTCCAGCCCCCGATGGGGCTCGAGGGCAGGCTGCGGCTGGCATCTAACAGTTTAGTTTTTTTACCAATCCACTACGGACCGATTGTTAAAGAATTTCCCAGTAACCTTAGATTTATCAGTAGCCAACCACACAATCTCGCTGGCGCCTTCAGCGGCGCTTTTGGGCGCTTCTTGAGAGCCTAGTTCAGTGCGGCACCATCCGGGGCAAATGGAATTAATTCGGATGTTGTGTGACGCTAGTTCTTCTGCGAATATTTTTGTGGTGCCATTTAACGCTAGCTTGGAGAGTCGGTAGGCGGGGAATCCGCTATGCATCGTGTCTAATTGTCCCAGCATGCTCGAAACATTGATGATCTGACCATCAGAGGATTTTTCTAAAAGGGGGACGAGTAATCTCGTCATATATACGGCGCCAAAAAGATTGGTAGAAAAAGTATCTAACAGACGATCAGTGCCACATTCCAATAGAGGGGCGTGATCCTGAGTGTCTAAAAACACCCCAGCGTTATTCACAAGTAAATCGACGCGCGAGGTGATCGTGGCGAGCCAATCCGCAAATACCTTACAATCCGCCTCATTCCCAGCATCTGCCGTAAAATAATCCGCATGAATGCCAAAATGATGTAAATCACTCAGCGCCTTTTCCCCCAAAGCAGCTGTCCGCGATGTAAACACCACGTGATACCCCATCAATCCCAACTGATGGCAAATCTCAAACCCAATACCCCGGCTACCGCCAGTAACTACCGCTACTTTTTGAGAGGATGTCATAAGGCATTACGCTATCATATTCAGGAATGAAGGAAAACCTTTCAATAACCATGGCGCACCAATTCCAAAAAATCCACCCTAAAGGCCAAGCGAAGCGATGGTCAATCCCCTAAAGCCAAATTTCTTCTTTCCAAATCTTACATATATCGGATGAAAATCCGGCCGTGCCGGCCGGGAGCGAAGCGAATGCGAATCTTCGGCAGGAGCCGAAGTAAGCAAATAGTGTTGTAAAACTCTCCACCAGCAAGCTTGCTTGCTGGTGGAGGGAGCAGGATTTGAACCTACGTAGAGCAAAGCTCGGCAGATTTACAGTCTGCTGCGATTGACCACTCCGCCATCCCTCCACAGTCGAACAAGAAGCATACCGTAATCAAATTCTAAAAGTAAAGAGTCCTGTTTTTCTATTTAGCGACGGTAAATTTCTTTCCCATCAATTCCACAAACGGTTTAATTTCGCGTGCCAATGTTTCAAATTCTTCCAAAGTTAGCGATTGCGGACCATCGGACCATGCTTCTTCTGGCTTGGGATGAATCTCGACGATAATGCCGTCTGCGCCGGCTGCGATGGCGGCTTTGGACATCGGAATAATCATATCGCGGCGTCCGGTGCCGTGGCTGGGGTCAGCGATGATGGGTAGGTGAGTCATTTTTTGAAGGGCCGGTACCGCGTTCAAATCCAGGGTGTTGCGATACGCTTTTTCATAGGTGCGGATACCGCGCTCGCACAGCATTACATTGTAATTGCCCTGCGACATAATATATTCCGCTGACATCAACAGTTCTTCCAAAGTGGCGGATAATCCGCGCTTTAACAAAATCGGGGTTTTCAATTTGCCGATTTCTTTTAGCAATGCAAAGTTTTGCATATTTCGCGCACCGATTTGAATGACGTCGCAGTAACTGGCCACGAGTTGGGCAGAATCGGCCGAAATAAGCTCAGTCACGGTCAACAGGCCGGTTTTATCGTGCTCATTTTTCAGTATTTTCAAGCCTTCTTCTTCCAGTCCTTGGAACGAATAGGGTGAAGTGCGGGGTTTGTAAGCGCCGCCGCGTAGGAACTGAGCGCCGCCTGCTTTTGCGGCAACCGCCGCGAGGTGCATTTGCTCTGGTGTCTCTACCGAACAAGGGCCTGCCATTAAGGCAAAGTGGCCGCCGCCAACTTTAACACCGTTTTTAAATTCAATTACGGTGTCGCTGGGTTTTACATTCCGTGACGCCAATTTGTACGGCGCGCGAACGGCAACGATGTCTTCTACTCCGGCCATAACGATTAAGCCTTTTAAGGGCTCTTTATCTTTATCTCCCACTGCGCCAATAACTACATTTTCAACCCCACGAATCACGTGAGAGGCATATCCTAATTTTTCTACCCGGTCACTAACGGATTGAATTTCTGAATCAGCCGCGCCCCGTTTCATAATAATTATCATGGTTCCATCTCCTTAAAAATACGTATAGTTTTGCCGAAGTATATCATTCGAATTCCCGTTTAACCATGTCGTAACCAGCCGCGTTACCTTGTCAGTTTTTCAAAACTCGGGTACCTATTAACACTGGAATGAAGTTTATTTATAACGTTATTGCGACTTGGAACGGCTACAAGTCTCGGCTCAAAGCGGCCAACAAAGCAGCCTTCTATGTGGTGGATCTTGCAGAAACTCTGGTTGTTGCTTTTGCGTTGTTTATCGTCTTGCGCACTTTTGTGGTGCAAACCTCTCGGGTGTATTCAGGGTCAATGATTCCCACAATGCAGATTGGGGATCGGCTATTTGTAAATAAAATGGTTTATCACTTCCGTGAACCCAAGCGGGGCGAAATTATTCTGTTTAAGTCGCCGCGTCATGATGGCAAAGAATATGTGAAACGATTGATCGCCTTGCCAGGTGAAGAGGTCAAAATTGAGCGGGGCGTTATCTATATTAATGGAAAAGAAGTGAATTTCGCTGGTGTGAATGTTCAGGTGGATTACAGTTTTTATGGTCCGCAAATCATTCCTAAAAATTGCTATTTTGCGATGGGAGACAATCGCCCCAATTCCTATGATTCGCGTATGTGGGGATGGGTGCCTAAAAAAGACCTGATCGGGCGCGCGGTTTTTACCTTTTGGCCATTGGATCGGATGCAACTGCTCCAGTAAATGGCCAACATAACGGTCAATGGGAGTCAGCGAGAATTTGAGGTTCTGCCTACCACGATTGAGGCCCTCTTAACGGCGTTAAATTTGTCTCCGAAAGGGCTCATTGTGGAAAAAAATGGCGAAATATTCCGTGAAGGAGCCTTCAAAACGACCCCTGTTTGGGCCGAGGATACGCTCGAAATCGTCCAATTCATGGGTGGGGGCACTGCCAAAAATCGTCTAAAGTAGCCCCTAAAATTGAATTACCTCCCAAAAACTTTGTACACTTAAGGGTTGGTATGCTAAAATTTCAAAAAATTCCGTAGCGCGTTGATTGGGTACTTTTTAAGTACAAAAAATTCGATAAGGTGGTAGTAAAACGTATGAGCCAAAGCTATAACGCAGAGCAAATTAAAGTATTGGAGGGGCTTGAAGCGGTTCGGAAACGACCGGGGATGTACATTGGATCCACCGGCAAACCGGGACTGAATCACCTTGTATTTGAGGTTGTCGATAATAGTATCGACGAAGCGATGGCTGGCTATTGTACTGACGTTTACGTCACCATTGAGCCCGGTAATATTGTTACCGTTGTAGACAATGGCCGCGGCATCCCGATCGACATTCACAAAGAGAAAAACTTACCTGCGGTTGAGGTTGTTTTAACCACGCTACACGCAGGTGGAAAATTTGAAGGCAAAGGCTATAAAATTTCGGGCGGTTTGCACGGGGTGGGTGTTTCGGTTGTAAACGCACTTTCCGAGTGGCTCGAAGTTGAAGTTCACCGCAGCGATCTCGTGTATAAACAGAAATATTTTCGGGGAGCACCGAAAAATCTGGTGGGTGTCACTGAAGATGCCCCAGGTAAGCCCAGCGGCACCTTGGTTCGCTTTTTGCCCGACACGCAAATTTTCGAAGAAATTGATTTTACCTGTGAAGTTATTAATCACCGGTTAAAAGAGTTGGCTTATTTGAACCCCGGTGTTCACATTCACTTTAAAGATACGCGCGAAGAAGAGGTGGTCGAAGACCATTATTTCTTTGAAGGCGGTATTAAATCGTATGTTGAGTTGTTGAATGAAAATAAAACAGCCCTCTTTACTCCTGCTATTTATCTCAAAAAAGTAAAAGAAAATTGTGAAGTGGAAGTCGCGGTTCAATATGTGGATGATTACTATGATGAGCAAGTGGTGTCGTTTGCCAATAACATCCGTACCCGAGAAGGCGGTACCCACGTTGCTGGTTTCCGAACTGCGTTAACCCGGGTGATCAACGCTTTTGCCAAAAAATATGAGCTTATTAATCCTAAAGATAAAAATGGCGTTCTAACCGGTGCTGACCTTCGAGAAGGTTTGACTGCGATTATCAGCGTGAAATTGGCCAACCCGCAATTTGAAGGCCAAACCAAAACCAAGTTGGGCAACTCTGAAATTAAAGGGATTGTGGATTCCTTGGTGGATGAAGGCTTATCGGATTATGTCGAAACCAATCCTCGGGTTGGTAAATTAATTATCAATAAAGCACTGATTGCACAGCGGGTGCGAGAAGCAACTCGAAAAGCCCAAGAATTGGTGCGGCGTAAATCCGTTCTTGAAAGTACAACGTTGCCGGGTAAATTGGCCGACTGTACAGAAAAAGACCCTGCCAAATGTGAAATCTATATTGTAGAAGGTGACTCTGCCGGTGGTTCTGCTAAGCAAGGCCGTGACCGATATTATCAAGCCATTTTGCCGCTACGGGGTAAGGTTTTAAACGTTGAAAAAGCGCGTTTGGACAAAATCCTGGCCAACGAAGAAATTCGAACCCTCATCACTGCCATCGGACCGGGCGCGATTTCCGGCCTGTCGGAAGACTTAAGCGGCGAAGAGCGCACGATTGAAACCGTGCTTTCGAAGCTTCGGTATCACCGAATCGTTATCATGACCGACGCGGACGTCGACGGAGCGCATATTCGGACGCTGTTGTTGACCTTCTTTTTCCGCCACGCGCGTGAAATTATTGAAGCCGGCACGCTTTATATCGCGCAGCCGCCCTTGTATTTGGTGTCTAAAGGAAAAACTAAAAAATATGCGTACAACGAGACCGATTTAGAAAAAATTACCAAAGAGTGGGGCAAAGGCAATTATCAAATCCAACGCTATAAAGGCTTGGGCGAAATGAATCCCGATCAGTTGTGGGACACCACGTTAAATCCGGCCCACCGTACGATGTTGCAAGTTGAGTTGCAAGATGCGGAAGAGGCAGATGAAATTTTCACCATTCTAATGGGAAGCAAAGTCGAACCCCGCCGTGACTTCATCGAGAAGTTTGCGAAAAATGTCCGCTGGATCGACGTATAACATGACGCAAATGAAGTTTTTGATGGAGGAAAAATCGGCTGGAAGCCGGGAGCAAAAATCTGGCTATGCCAGTTTTTGCGATTGCGAATCTTTGGCAGGAGCCAAAGTGAGCAGCATACAAAGAAAAAGTTTGCGAAAAATGTCCGCTGGATCGACGTATAAAGGAGACTGACTATGGTAGACCAACCTGAATTATTTGAAACACCCGAAGAGCCCGAACCCGAGAGTATTGAGGCTGGCGATGTATTAACAGCCGCCGACGTTATTCCGGTAAATATTAACGATGAAATGAAAAAATCCTACATCGAATATGCGATGTCGGTTATTGTCGGACGAGCGTTGCCTGACGTTCGTGACGGGTTAAAACCGGTGCACCGCCGAATTTTGTACGCGATGTATGATGCTGGATATACTGCGGGTCGTCCGTACAAGAAATGCGCACGTATCGTAGGAGACGTACTCGGTCGTTACCATCCGCATGGTGACACGGCTGTTTATGACGCCTTGGTGCGTATGGCACAGAACTTTTCACTGCGTTACCCCTTGATCGATGGTCAGGGTAACTACGGTTCAATCGATGGTGATAATGCCGCCGCAATGCGATATACCGAAGCCCGTATGGCAAAGATCAGTATGGAATTGCTGCAGGATATCGAAAAAGAAACCGTGGAATTTACCTCTAACTTTGATGAATCGTTAGAAGAGCCCACTGTACTCCCCACTCAAATTCCGAACCTCCTTTTAAATGGAACCTCCGGAATCGCGGTCGGGATGGCCACCAATATCCCCCCGCATAACTTAAATGAGTTGGTGGATGGCATTATCGCATTAATTGAAAATCCAGATATTGATATTGAGGGCCTAATGGCCTTTATAACCGGACCGGATTACCCAACGGGCGGGATTATTTCCGGCACTCAAGGGATCACCAGCGCCTATCATACGGGTCGTGGCTCCATCGTAACGCGAGGCCGTGCACGCATTGAAGAAACCAAAAAAGGCCGCACCGCGATCATCGTGAATGAAATTCCGTATCAGGTGAACAAGGCCAATTTGATTATTAAGATTGCAGAATTGGTACAAGAGAAAAAAATTCCGGGGATCTCGGATCTTAGGGATGAATCCGACCGAAAAGGGCTTCGAATCTATATTGAATTGAAGCGGGATGCCCAACCGGAAGTGGTGTTGAACCAACTCTATAAGCACACGCAACTTCAAGAAAGCTTTGGCTTTAACATGGTGGCGCTGGTACACGGTGTCCCTAAAACATTAAATCTAAAAGCGGTGTTGGTGCATTACCTTGAACATCGTCGCGAAGTTGTGACCCGGCGTACGGTCTATGATTTGAAAATTGCCGAAGCGCGATTGCATATCTTAGAAGGTCTTCGCATTGCGCTTCAAAATATTGATGCGATTATTGAACTGATTAAGAAATCACCAGATACCGAATCGGCGCGTTCAGGCTTGATGGAGAAATATTCCTTGTCTGAAAAGCAAGCCAACGCCATTCTGGAAATGCGTTTACAGCGTTTAACCGGGCTTGAGCGCGACAAAATCGAATCGGAATACGCGGAATTGGTTGAGAAAATCAAAGACCTTCGTGACATTTTGTCTAAAGAAACCCGTGTATTCGATATCATTAAAGCCGAGCACCTTGAAATCAAAGCCCGCTATGGCGACGCCCGACGTACGCAAATCGGTCCTGACGTTGGCAACATGGATTTGGAAGACCTAATTCCGGAAGAAACCGTTGCGGTCTTGATATCTAAAAACGGATTCGTTAAACGACTACCGGTAGCGACGTTTAAAAGTCAGCTGCGCGGCGGACGTGGCGTGAACAGCATGACCACCCGCGAAGAAGACATAGTCGACCAAATGTTCACTACCAGCACGCATGATTATTTGCTGTGCTTTAGTAACTTTGGCCGTGTGTTCAAAATCAAGGTATACCAATTGCCAGAAGCGTCTCGCCAAAGCAAGGGTGTTTCGATTTCCCACTTCTTCCCAATGGAAGACGGCGAGGTTATTACAACTTCACTTTCGATTCATAACTTTGATACTGATGAAGAATTGTTTATGGTGACCCAAAAAGGCGTGGTGAAAAAGTCATCGCTGCGGTCATTTATTCACTTTAAAAACCGGCCAATCGTGGCAATAAACTTGGATAAAGGCGATAGCCTACGCTGGGTGAAATCCACTACGGGTCAGCAAGAAATTATGCTGGTGACCTCGGCGGGGATGGTGATTCGCTTTGCTGAATCCAACGTACGCTCAATGGGCCGCGCGTCACGTGGGGTAGTGGGAATTAAGATTAAACCGCAAGACAACCTCATCGCGATGGACGTAGTAGAGCCGGACGACGACCGTCTCCAGTTGCTAATTGTGACGGCCTTTGGCTTTGGTAAAAACATAAAAATCTCTGAATTCAAAACCCAAAAACGCGGTGGGATTGGTGTTAGATGTTTGAAATTCCGTAAAACCATCAAGGGTGACGTTGTCTCTGACGCCGTCATTACCGACAAAGACAGCGACATCTTGATCGTCACAAAAACTGGAACCATGTGCCGCCAAAAAGTGTCTGCCATTTCGACGCAGAAACGGGAGTCACAAGGCGTCAAAATCGTAAAATTAGATGATAAGGATAGAGTGGTCGTTGTGTCTCAAGTCATCGAAGATGATGAGATCGAGGCCGCGTCTTAATTCGGAATCTTTTCTTAAGGGAAGCGTGCGCAAAAGTTTAAGCTATAATTAAAACAATGTCTCGCACGCTTCCTATTCAGAAGAAGCTAATTTCATCGATCGTGATTTTAAATATCGCGGTGATGCTCTTAACGTCCGTCCTGTGGTATTTTTTTCAGCAACGCGCACTGATTCAGAGCAATACACTAAATGGCGAATCTGCCGTTAAGTCTTTGGCCGTTCAAATGGCCTACCCCCTATCTCAATATGAGTTTAGCCGCATTCAATTGGGCATGCAGAGCCTGTTTTTCAACTCCAGTGTGGTCTATGTAGGGGTAATTGACCCCAAACTTCAGGTTGTTTTAGATCAATCTCGTTCCAATTTTAAGCCTGATCCCCAGTTGATTTCTCAATTTAAGAAGCATGATTTTTCTGCCAAAACCCTGATGGTCTATGAAGGTAAATCGGAGGGGCTGTCGGTTTGGTATTACGCCTTTCCGATTTTCTTAACCCGTTTTAATGGTGATGAATCCGGCTATACCTTTGAGTCTGAAATTACGGCGATTGAATATGGCGGCTTTCCTAAAATCGGGTACGCGGTCATCGGCCTAAATGAATCCGGCGTTAAGTCGGTCGCAAATGACTCATTAAAATGGATTCTGGTGATTAGTATATTTGGCCTGGGGGGGCTGATTTTATGGGTTATTTTTCAAACCAATTGGATGTTGGCACCGTTGAGGGCCTTACAAGAAAACTTGATTACAGCCTATAGCGGCGATCATATTCACGCGATGACCATGGAGCCCAGCGGTGAGATGGGCGACATTGTGAAGTCGTTCAACGCCATGATTCATGACATTCAGACCTCTCACCAACGCCTCGACGACTATGACCAGAAAATGGAGTTGAAGATTCTAGAGCGAACCGGCGAGATGGAATTGAAAACCATGAAGTTGCAAGCGGCCTTTGAAAAAGCAAAGGAATCAGACCGGCTAAAATCGGAATTTTTGGCCAATATGAGCCACGAATTGCGCACCCCTCTTAACGCCATTATCGGGTTTTCAGACGTTTTGCTGGCGGGGATAGATGGCGAAATCAATGATTCCCAGCGCAATGATATTCAACTTATTAATATCTCAGGGAATCACCTTCTGACCCTCATCAACAGTATTTTGGATATTGCAAAAATTGAGTCCGGAAAAATGGAAATGCATTACGAGGAAATTGATTTGGTGGGCTTGATTGAAAACGTATATTCCATTTCGCGGGCCCTTATCAAAGACAAAGAATTGGCACTGCAAGTGGATATCGTGGCGGACATTCCCAAATTGGTTGCCGATGAAACTAAGCTCAGGCAGATCTTGCTTAACCTAATGTCTAACGCGATTAAGTTTACAGAAGCAGGCTCGGTTGTCACCAAAATTGTGATGGATGATGGCCACTTTCTATTTGAAGTGCGGGATACCGGGATTGGGATTCGGGAAGAAGACATGGACAAGGTATTTGAAAAGTTTCGGCAGATCGATGGCTCGTTAACGCGGGAAAAGGGTGGTACTGGATTGGGGATGGCGCTGGTAAAAGAATTGGTGCAGATTCACGGCGGTAAAATATGGATTAAAAGTGAAGTGGGCCACGGGACTTCGTTCTTTTTCACACTGCCGGTTCGGAAACTGTAGTGCAGTTTTCTTGCGACGGCTCGCGTGAGTTTGTTATACTGAAAAAATAGCCCGGCAACCGGGTTCAAAGGCATTAGAAGGGTAGCGCACGCTTGACCAAAATTCTCTACATTGAAGATGATCCGATCAACAAGTTTTTGGTCAAAAAAGTACTGACATCGTCCGGCTTTGAAGTATTTGAAGCCAGCAACGGCGAAGAAGGCATTAAAATGGCCGAAAGCGTTATGCCCAATTTAATTTTGATGGATATGCAAATGCCCGGCCTTGATGGGTACGAAGCGACGCGTCGGATTAGAAAAAACGAGGCGATGAACGGCCTTCCGATTATTGCATTGACGGCCCACGCCCTTCCGGGTGACAAAGAAAAATGCTTGGCAGCGGGTTGCGATGGATTTATTCCAAAGCCCATCGACGTCAAAAATTTCGTTTCTCAAATTTCTGCTTTTATTAAATCATAGGGGTTCTCTACCACGTTATAATCAATAGATGAGCCGGTTTTTCCGTTTATCTTTGATGTTTAGGAGGTGGAGAATGAAACACGCCATTCAAAAGTTTAAGGCGCATTACGTTGTGTGTGGGGCGGGCTCCACCGGTGTATATCTTATTGAAGAATTGGTGGCGACCAATCGGGAATTTGTGGTGATTGAACAAAATTCAAGCGCGATAGCCGCACTAGAAAAGCGGTATCCCAAGGCGTTGGTGATTCAAGGAGATGCCACGACCGATGACTGCTTATTTCATGCGGGCATTGAAAAAGCAGTGGGTTTGGCGTGCACTTTAGATAGTGATTATGCCAATTTGTTTTTGACGGTGGCCGTTCATCGGCTCAATTCCAATCTGAGAATTATTTCTAAAGTGGTGGATGTTTCCCATAAAGCCAACTTTATTTCGGCCGGTGCGTCGTCGGTGGTCTCGCCCAGTTTGATCGGGGGCGCGCGTATGTCGTCGGAGTTGTTAAGGCCGAATGTGGTGACCTATATGGATGATATGCTGCGCGACCGTCGCAACGTGCGAGTGGAAGAAATCTTGGTTCCTGAAAATTCGTGGGTGATCGGACGTAAGCTATCAGATCTTCAAATTAATAAGCGCCTGGGAATACAAATTATTGCAGTAAGAGAGCCCAATCAGCGAGAGATCGAGTATTCACCCAGTGGGGAGTATGAGTGCCGTGAGGGATCCATCTTAATTATTACTGCGACGCCAGATAAAGTAGAAAGTCTGGCCCAGTTTGTTTCCGAAAAGCGCGGAGGCGACCGTTAAGCCGCCCCCTTCGTTCAAGAACTAGTGAACGTAAGCCCCTATAATTGCGCCAACGATTGCGAAACCAGTTACGTGGTAAGCAAGGTTTAAGAGATACAGTCTAAAGGGACGGCCTTCCCAAAGGGTCATGCCTAGGCTGGTACTACCGATGAGGGTAATGGCTAAGAAAATGCCGATTAAGCCGCCGCAGATAGCGGAGCTGGGCAGCATGCTGTGGCAGGGTTGATTAACACAAGCCATTGCGTTAACGCCTTTTATAGCCGCATAAATACCAATGGTTGTGACTAGGCCGCTGATAAAGGTAACGCCATAGGCCAGGGCCGGATTGGTCATGTTGGCTTTTAATTGCGCTTCAGTTTTGCCGATCAAACTCATCCATAAGTTTCCAAACAACAGCTTCGAGTACCAAACTGCGCCCAATGCATATAGGGCGAGGGTACCTGCTAACAGAACCAGGATCGTGGAACCGGTCATATAAAACTCCTTTACGAATGTGAAAATTAAGATAACTTCCGAACGCCTTGATCCTAGCAAATTTAGGCTTTGCGTTGAAGTTTTATTGTCGTAAACTAACGGTCTATGGCTTTATCCGCAAACGATAAAATTGCAATTGAACAATTGTTGGGACGACAACCCACCGTGCTTGAGCTCACTATTTTTGACACCATGTGGTCGGAGCACTGTTCCTATAAAAGCAGTAAACGAATTTTGAAACAGTATTTGCCCACGAAAGGGCGCGATGTCTCAGTTGGCATCGGCGAAGACTCCGGCATTATCCGTTTTGCCAAAGTGGGCGATGACCAATATTGCATCGCTATTTCTCACGAATCACATAATCACCCATCGCAAATTTTGCCGGTGGAGGGGGCGGCCACTGGCGTTGGGGGCGTGGTCCGCGATGTCTATTGTATGGGTGCAGACGTCATTGGCGTTTTGAATTCCCTTCATTTTGGGATCGATAGCCAGAAAAACAATCCGTTGGTAGAAGAAATCGCGGACCGTGTGGTTCAGGGCGTATCCGATTACGCCAATCCGTTGGGTGTGCCTGTGATGGGTGGCGAAACGGTGTATCACGAAAGTTATAACGACAATTGTTTGGTCAACGTGGCGGCTCTGGGGATTGTTAAAGAAGCCGATATTATTCACAGTTACACGCCGGCGCGGGCGGCCAATCATCCGTATGATGTCATTTTGATTGGTAAATCGACCGATTCTACCGGATTTGGTGGCGCGAGTTTTGCGTCTGCGACCTTAGATGAAAAAGATGATGCGGCGAATATGGGCGCGGTGCAAGTTCATGATCCATTTTTAAAGCGGGTACTGGTTGAGGCCTTAAAGGCGGTACTGGCGCAAGTTAAAAAAGATGGTATTGAGATCGGGTATAAAGATTTGGGTGCAGGCGGAATTGCCTGTGCGACCTCTGAAATTGCTGCTGCCGGTGGCTTTGGTGTGCGGGTGGACATTGAAAAAGTAAACGTGGGCATGCCGAATTTGCGGCCCGAGGTAATTGCGTGTTCGGAAACCCAGGAGCGCTTTTGTATGGTGGTTCCTCGGGAGTACTCTCCCGTGGTGTTAAAAATTGTTAACGAAGATTTTGAGCTCCCTCAGTTGTATCCCAATGCGGGGGCCGTTGTGATTGGTGAGATAGTGAATGATCCGTTTTACGAATTGCGGTTCAACGGTGAGCGACTGTGCAACCTGCCGATTTCAACGATCACCACTGACGTGGCGGCTGATCGGCGGCCAGAGCCGCGGCTGATTGAGGCCACGCCCTATACAGGGCCGATGCCCACCGTGGATCGCCAACTGTTGCTGGACGTGGTTGCGGATATTAACGCTTGCTCAAAGCGTTATGTGTATCGCTTTTTTGACAATGCGGTGCGGGGCGACACGGTAATTTATCCAGGTGAAGGTGATGCGGTAGTTACAACGCCGGTACCGGGGTCTTCTGTGGGATTAGTCGCCAGCATGGACAGTAATTTATATGGAAACCTCGATCCCTACGTGTCGGGTGCTTATGCTGTGGCGGAAGCGGTGCGCAACGTGATTGCAGCGGGCGGTGAGCCTTTGGCGGTTACTGACTGCCTGAATTATGGCAACCCCGAACGCGGGCCCGTTTTTTTTGACTTTGAGATGGGGGTTAAGGGAATTGCGGATGCCGCCCACGCCCTGAGTTTTATTGATGGCGAACCCATTCCGGTGATCTCAGGCAATGTAAGTTTTTACAATGAATCGACGTCTGGCACAGCTGTAGTTCCGTCCCCAGTAATTGTGGTCATTGGGCGGGTTCCTGACTATCGGCTGGCTCAGACCGCACGCATTAAACGTGCCGGACATAAATTGATTATGGTGGGGCAGCGGTATGCTGAGTTTGGGGCCACTTTAATTTCTAAGTATAAAAAAGAACTAGGCGGCTGTGTGCCCCAATTACGCTGGGCGGATGAAACGGCTCAAAATAAAGTGATGGCCCAATTGATCCACGATCGGATGGTGGTTGCGGCCCACGATATTTCGGGTGGGGGAGCGTGGGTCAGTTTGGTTGAAATGATTTTGGGCGAACATGGCTTGGGCCAGATCGGTGTTGCGCTTAACCTGGGTGCTGACCATCCGTTATTAACCTTGGGCTCTGAAAATGGGGGCTATTTGATCGAAGTTGAAGCTGCCCAGGTGGCGGCAGTTGAAACTGCGTTAACGGCAAAAGGGGTTTGGTTTGCCACGATAGGCGAGACCATCAATGAACCTGAAGTCCGCGTGGTATCGGCTCAAATGGCGGCGATCACGCTGCCAATTTCAGACTTAAAGTCGGCATGGTTATCCGAAGTTAATCGGCGCGAAGTCGTAAATGCCTAATCGACTGAGACGGGTCGTGGGGTTGCTGCTGTTGGCCATCATGGGCTGCTCAATAATGGCGGTTGCTCAGCCACAGCTGCTGCCAGCCGTTACTGAAAACGTAACGCTATCGCTTTCAGAATCCCAATATCGCCAAGGGATTCGGATGGAAAATACCAAGTTATATCTCAATGCAATTGGCACTTATTCCTCGCTGTTGACTAACTTTGATATGGCAGTGTCTGGGAATACGGTCCCGCTGGATCGTGATGAGTTGGCCGTTGCCATTGGCTCAGCGTATCGTTTGGGCCTGTTAACGCCTCGGTATTTATCTTCGACCGGTGAATCGCTGGTCGACCAATTGGAAATTTATCAACGCACCCATCGCCAAATTGAAACGCTGGTTGCCACGATGGTTCGGCACGAGGGTGAGTTTTCCCCGAAAGAATACCGGATTGCAATGGCGTATTTGGTGATGGCCCGTGGCGTGAATATGGTGGGCTGGTCAGAGCGATTGTATTTGGCGGCTGCATGGAAAAATTATGTGGTGGTGCCGATGCCAGACTTGGTGGGCTTATTTACAACAGGTATGGCAGATATTCAGGCATCATTGGTGTTGGATCGGGTAAATTTATACGACCCAATTTTGGACAAAAAGGGTAGCACTTATCCCAAGATGTCGCGGAAATTTTATCTGTGGCGTCAACCGTTGTATCAGGCCTACTATAAGGCGCGATTGCGGCAATATTCGGCAGATACCTTGGTTTATAAAGTGGCGGTATTGGTCACGGGTGACAATCGACCTACCCAGGCTGCTGCCCAGCTGGCCGATCATCGGCTTAAGCATGGACTCGCCGCCGTTTACTATTTTAATTCGGCTAAAACCAAAAAAATTCTCCGGGAAGGTACCGAGCTGAGTACGGTCAATCAAATTATCAACGACCGCGATTTTGAACGGGCAATCGCAGAATTATCTCGCTTGGTGGGGATTCGGTCCTAGGCGATGACCCAAGGGCATGATCGCCCCATTCAATATTTAGCAGGTGTGGGACCCAAGCTGGCCGAACGGTTGGTCAAATTGGGGATTCAGACGTTTGCCGATTTCTTGCTCTATTTTCCCAAGTCCTACGAAGATCGCCGGAAATTTGATCAGATTTCCCATGTTGTGCCGGGAGACGCGGGGCTGTTTTTGCTCCAGGTTCAGTCGGTTATGGAATCACATCCCAAGCCAAAAGTCTCGATTATAAAGGCCCGATTGGCAGATGCCAGCGGCGTGGCAGAAGGGGTTTGGTTTAACCAAAGTTTTCTGAAGGGATCCTTGGTGGCGGGCCGTTATTTGGCGCTGCGGGCGAAGGTTCAAACCGATGCGTTTTCGGGCCTTAAGCAACTGGCTGTTTTGGACTATGAGATCTTTACCGACGCTGAAGATCGGGCGACGTGGACCGGAAAATTACTGCCCAATTATGCCCTGACTCCGGGTCTGTTTCAGAAAAAAATGCGTCAAATGGCCCGGGATGTGATCTCGCAGTCCATTGCCTTCGTCCGAGACCCGCTGCCGGAGCAATGGCGCCGCCAATTGCAGTTGCTCGACAAGCGGCAGGCATTGAAATTACTTCATTTCCCTACGTCACTCGAAGAAGCTCAGGCGGCCCGCCGTCGGATCGTCTTTGATGAGTTTTTGGTGATGCAGTTGTTTTTGGCTCAGCGCCGCGCGGGTCAAAAAACGGAAAAAGGAATCAAGCTGGCGATGAATGGTCCCTTGGCCCATCGTTATCGGACGCAGCTGCCCTATCAACTGACCCGAGCTCAGGCGCGGGTGTATGACGAAATATCGGCGGACATTACCGGTGGATCGGTGCTGAATCGTCTGGTGCAGGGAGACGTGGGATCGGGTAAAACTGACATTGCCGTACTAACGGTGTTGGGGGCCGTCGATTCAGGCTACCAAGCGGCGTTTATGGCGCCCACCGAGGTGTTGGCTGAGCAGCACTATCTTAAGCTTACCCGCCTGTTGGCGCCGCTGGGGATCGAATTGATTTTCTTAAAGGGTAGTCTTACCGCCAAGCAAAAACTGGCCGCCAAAACCCAATTGGCTGGCACCGGGGCCTGTATCGTGGTGGGTACCCATGCCTTGATTCAAGATACCGTTCAGTTTAACCGCCTTGCCGTTGTTGTCATCGATGAGCAGCATCGATTTGGCGTGTTTCAGCGCATGAATTTGCGCGCCAAAGGCCAGTCGCCGCATAGTTTGTATCTGACGGCGACTCCCATCCCTCGGTCTCTGATGTTAACCGCGTTTGGGGATCTGGAAAAATCCATCGTGGATGAATTGCCCCCTGGACGTCAGCCGATTCGCACCGTCGCAATTGCGGGTGGCCAGCTGGGGCGCGCGTTTGAGCTGGGTCATCAGGTGCTCAAGGAAGGCCGCCAGTTGTTTGTTGTTTATCCGTTGATTGAACAATCCGAAAAATTGGATTTAAAAGCGGCTATGGAGGCCTATGAACAGTTGGCCACGTCGGTGTTTTCGTCCTATTCAGTAGGACTCATTCACGGCAAACTATCGCCCAAGGAAAAATCGCGGATTATGGCTGAATTTAAGGACAATCGAATTCAAGTCCTGGTATCAACCACGGTGATCGAGGTGGGGGTCGATGTACCCAATGCGAGTGTAATGGTGATTGTGCATGCCGAGCGATTTGGCCTCGCGCAATTGCACCAACTGCGGGGTCGAATTGGTAGAGGGGCCTACGCTTCAACCTGCGTTCTGGTTCATTTTTCCCCGTCCGCAATGGCCAAAAAACGTATTCAAGCCTTGGTCAATTCCCAAGATGGCTTTAAATTGGCGGAGGTGGATTTAAACATTCGAGGCCCCGGCGATGTGTTGGGGGTGCGGCAGTCCGGAATGCCTGATTTGAACGTTGCGGATATCATTCGTGATGAAGCGGAGCTGCTATTGGCCAAAAACGTGGCGCAGCAAATTATTCAATTGGATCCCCATCTGGCGCGACCTGAATTTGCAGATCTTAAGCAAATGGTCGGGAACGGGCAGGGACACAGAGTCATTCTGGAAGGACTTAATTAATGCAGATTATTGCGGGTAAATTTAAAGGACGGCGGCTGGCGCATCCCAATATCGAAAAGGTAAGGGCGACGCCTCAAAAAGTGCGGGAGGCTGTTTTTAGCATTATTCATGACAAGATTATTGATGCGCACTTTCTAGATGGATTTGCCGGCACTGGTGCACTGGGAATTGAAGCGGCGTCTCGTGGGGCCTCCTCGGTGACCTTCATTGAGCCCCGCCCCAAAATTCTGCGGCAAAACGTCGCGGCCTTCGAGGGAGATTTCCAAATTGTTTCCCAGGCATTTTCCGATGCGGCCAAGCGCTTGAAGCGTCAATTCGATATCATTTATTTAGATCCGCCTTGGACTCAGCCTGAATTGTTTGAGTTGGGTTTACGATGCATTTCGAATTTTGATATACTGGCGCCTTACGGTTGGATTGTGTGTGAACATCATCGAAAATTAACCCTTTCTTACCCGGAAAAATTTTCGTTGCGATCGGAACATCTTTATGGGGACATTCAGCTTAGTATTTTACAATGATTAAACGTGCAATTTATGCGGGTAGTTTCGATCCCATCACCAACGGCCACTTGGATATTTTGTCGCGGGCGCAGGCGCTGTTTGGTGAGGTCATTGTCGCCATTAGCCAAAATACAGAAAAAAAGTCGGTGTTTTCGATTGATCAACGAATTTCCCTGATCAACGAATCGCTTGGAAATCAAAGCGGGTGTACGGTGGTGCCGTTTTCAGGCTTGTTGGTGGATTTTGCACGGGTGAATGGGGTGTTTACCTTAATCCGTGGGCTTCGCATGATGTCAGATTTCGAATTTGAATTTCAAATGGCCCTCGCTAATCGGAAATTAGATCCAAAAATTGATACAATATTTTTAATGACGGATGAGCGGTTCTTCTATACCAGTTCCAGTTTGGTGCGTCAGATTGCCGCGAACGGGGGTGACACCCGTTTATTTGTCCCAAGTCCTGTCGAAAAAGCGTTAAAGGAACATTTTTCATGAGTGAAATTTTTGGAATTTTAGATATTTTAGAATCGACCATTATCGATGGCCGAAAAATCCCGATGACCGAAAAAGTAATTGTGGATGAAGGCCATTTGCTGACCCTGATTGAGAAAGCACGGGTGGTGTTGAAATCAAAGGGTGAAGCGGCCTGGCAGGCAGTTGACCAGGGCAGTTCGCCGCCGAAGTTAGACGACTTACAAACCCCAGAATCGGCGTTGCCCGAGCGAGAGTATGACGAGCGTCGCTCTGAGTTGCTGCGGATTCGGGATGAGACGCGGCAATATGCAGACAATGTGATGGCGCAGTTGCAACTTATCGTTACCAAAATGCAAACTCAATTGATCAAGATGGAATCCACTCTGCGAAACGGGCGTGAAATTATAGAAACAGCGGATTACGGGTCCGACGAAGGAGCGTAATTTGCGAAAACATAACCAGTCTAACGGGGATCTCCGCCCCATTCATATTCAGCGGAACTTTACACTGTATGCGCCGGGTTCTGTACTGGTCACTTTTGGCAATACCAAAGTGATTGTCACGGCATCCGTTGAGGAAAAAGTCCCCCCATTTTTGCGGGATTCCGGCACTGGCTGGATTACTGCGGAATATTCGATGTTGCCGTCGGCCACGCATACCCGTGCTAGGCGAGAGGTGAATTCGGGCAAACCATCGGGGCGCACCACTGAAATTCAGCGTCTCATCGGCCGATCACTGCGGTCGGTTGTGGATATGTCATTGTTGGGCGAGCGTTCTATTACTATTGATGCCGACGTTATTCAGGCTGATGGCGGTACTCGCACCGCGGCTATTACGGGCGGAATGGTGGCCCTCACCGATGCGATCCATACGCTGATGGCCAATGGCTTGCTAATGAAAAACCCCATCCGAGAATACTTGGCTGCGGTAAGTGTGGGCATTGTAAATGGCGAGCCGATGTTGGATCTCTGCTACGAAGAAGACTCAAGTGCCGAAGTCGATATGAACGTTGTAATGACCGAATCGGGTCAGTTTGTGGAAGTTCAGGGGACGGGTGAAAAACGTCCCTATACGCGCGATGAACTGGATGCCTTATTGGAATTGGCTTCATCGGGGATTTCAACCCTGATAAAATCGGCAAAAAACGCCAAGTCCTAACGGCACCTAATGGCCCTAGATCTGGTTCAAAATCCCAAGGGAAATTGGATAAGCCTTCGGATATTGGAGGGCCTGTTTTCGCTCAATGAGGCCAGCCTTCGGTCACGGGGCCTGCGCCAGTTTTTATGGGCCCTCATCAAAGTGGAATTATTTTGGGTTGGGGGGAAGTGCCAGCACTCCGGCCACTGTTGCCAAAAAGTGCAGATTTTTTTAAAAGGGACGCAAATCGAGTCTCCGGGAGAGTGGGAAGCGTCGATGTCCAAAAATAAAGGATCATTGGCCCGATTTCAGCCGGTGATGGCAGGCTCGGGGCAGATTCGCCATTTCAATTGCAGCTGCTTAACGCCCGATATGACCTGTTCGGCTTATGAAACCCGACCCCAGTTTTGTAAAGCCTACCCGTTTAGTAATTTTGTAAGCGAGATTCCCCTCTACGAAAAATGTGGGTATCATATAACTTGGACCCAGCTCAAATTACGTAGCAAAAATCGCCGATTACGGCGACTGGTCAGGCGAATTGAGCTCATTTATAAACCATGACAGAAAAAAAATTTCAGATTTATCAGCGACAGTACGACATTATTATCCAACAAGCTGTGGACAATCTGCCCCATGAATGTGGCGGATTTGTGGGTGGAAAAGATAAATTAATCACCGCTATTATGCCCACGTTTAATCGTCATATTGGCGATACCCGTGAGAGTTTTGGAATAACGTCCGAAGACATCATGCGGGCGCATGAGTTTTTTGCAAAACATAAGCTCAAATTTTTTGGCATTTATCATACGCATCCCAGTGGGGTGGCAATTCCGTCTCATCAAGATCTCAAGAACAATCAGCGGCATTTATTTATTATTGGATTATCCTGCAAAGAAGATCATGAATTTGCGATTTGGGAATGCCATGGGTTTAATACAGAGAAAATTCCGCTAGAGGTATTGCCTGACGATGGTATGACCGTCATTGATGTTCGAACCGGGGAGGCGGCCACGCGGTCGAATGACCTGTTTCAAGAGGCCGCCGAGCTCAGTCGCCTGGTGCACGACATGAAAACACGGCAGCTTAAATATCCCAAAATGAGTCCACGGGATCCGTTTAATGACACCACGGGTTTTACGACCATCGCGTAGCTATTCGCGGATTTGGCCTTGTCCGTTGACGATGTATTTTAGCGAGGTGAGTTCTTTTAGCCCAAATGGTCCGCGGGCGTGCAGTTTTTGGGTGGAAATTCCCATTTCGGCGCCCAGTCCGAATTCGCCGCCATCGGTGAATCGGGTTGAGGCGTTGACCAGCACGCAGGCGGCGTCGATTTCGGTTGTAAATTTGGTAGCCTTAGCGATGTTTTGGGTCACAATGGCCTCGGAGTGCCGGGTACTATATTTCTGAATGTGGGCGATGGCATCGTCAATCGAATCTACGATTCGTATGGCCACAATAAGATCCAAAAATTCGGTCTGAAAATCATCGTCGGTAACGCTTATAATTTTAGGGTCAATGGCCTTACTGCGAGAACATCCGCGGATCTCAACCCCTTTGGCTTGAAGCGCTGAAAAGAGCTGAGGTGCAACGTGATTGGCAACTGCACTATGGATCAGAATGGTTTCACAGGAGTTGCACACCGAGGGGCGAGAGACCTTGGCATTTATCGCAATGGCGATTGCTTGGTCCAAATCAGCTTCGTTGTCGATGTAGACGTGGCAGTTGCCCGATCCGGTTTCAATCGCCGGAACTGTCGCATTTTGAATAACACTTTTTATGAGTGTCTCGCTGCCGCGGGGAATCACCAAATCTAAATACTGATTACAGGTAACGAGCGTTTTCACACTTTCGCGGGTCAAATCATCGAGTAACTGAATCGCGTTCGCAGGAATACCGGCAGCTTGTGCAGCTTCCTGAAGCAATTTGGCGATTATTTGGTTTGAATTTTCGGCCGATGAACTGCCTCTCAACACCACCGCGTTCCCGGACTTAATACACAATCCGACCACATCCGAGGTTACATTGGGACGCGCCTCGTAAATAATGCCAATAACCCCAATGGGCACCCGCACCTGACGAATCTTCAAGCCATTGGGGCGAACAGAGCCACTCGTAATTTCTCCCACTGGATCAGCCAAATTCAGGATCACTTCAAGCCCCTGAGCCATCGACTCGATCCGGGCCTCAGTTAAGCGAAGGCGATCAATCAACGCATCCGAGAGCCCTGCTGTTTTTCCAGACTCAAGGTCTTTTTTATTTTCAGTAATAATCAAGGTGGCATTGGTTCTCAACGCAGCGGCCATTTTTTTCAAGGCATCATTTTTAACGCCGGTCGATACCGTTCTTAAAAATCCGGTGGCTTCCCACGCCAATTTACACTGTTCTTCGATTGTTCTCATCGCTACATTCCTTCCCAGTCGCCAATTCGGGTGCCCACTGTGCTCCCGGCTAGGATGTCCGCTATGACATTAGGTTGGCGGCCCCCTGCGATCACGACGCGAATGCCCTGATCTCGGCAGCGTTTGGCTGAGGTCAATTTACTCTTCATTCCCCCTTTGCTAGTGGGGGAAAGCGTGCCACCAGTTTGCTCAAGCAGGGCATCACTAATCTCAGGGATTTGGGTGATCAACTTTGCATTTGCATTTACTTTTGGATTTTCATCATAAACACCGTCTGTGTCGGTTAGCAAAATCAACATCGATGCATTAATTAAAATAGCAACGTCTGCCGATAAGGCATCATTATCTCCGAACTGAATTTCTTCGGTCGAAATCGAATCGTTTTCATTGATAATAGGGATGATATTTTTAGATAACAGTTCGTGCATCGTATTTTTGATATTGGCCTGGCGGTTCGTGTCTGTAAAATTATCTTTGGTCAGCAAAATTTGCCCGGTTTTATAGCCGAGTGTTTCAAAAAAGTACGCATATTCTTGCATGAGCAGAATTTGTCCAACTGAGGCAGCGGCTTGCTTTTCAGGGAGCGTTTTAGGCGAAAAGCCCATATGCTCAGCTCCCGAGGTTACAGCGCCCGATGTGACGATGACGAAACGTAGATCATAGTGCTGGCTGGCCCCGGAAATTTGATGCACCACATCGCGAAGGTTATTTAAATCCAGTCGCCCTGATGCTGTTGTGAGTGAATTGGTGCCAATTTTGACCACCACAATTTTTTGCCCAGTCATACTTTATTTCGCTCCTTTAACAGCGGGATAAATTAAACTTTTAAGTTTGTCGATTCCCTCAAGTGTGGCAGCTGAAATGCCGATACACTCGACTTTCTTTTTCGCAAATCCTTTTGCAATGGCTTTATATTCTTCTTCAGTTGCTAAATCAGTTTTAGTGAGCACGACAATTTGAGGTTTCGAGAGAATTTCTTCTCGACTGGCCGTTAGTTCTTTTAAAATAATAGTGTAATTTTCCCAGCATGTC
>CANKTL010000009.1 GCA_947486405.1 bacterium | reverse complement strand
TTGCAAAAAATCGCGGCCAATTTTGTGAGTGGAATCATAATTTTGGTCGAAGGTAATTTCAAGAAGGGTGATTTAATTGAAGTTCAGGGCGGCCCCGGCGGAGTAAATACCGGCACGGTAAAGCACTTTGGCTCGCGCTACACCCTACTTGAATCCGGCGATGGGCGCGAGGTACTGATTCCCAACGAAGACTTCGTGACTCAGCGCGTCACCAATTGGACCCTCAGCAGCACCCGGGCCCAGGTGCTTCTCAATGTAGATGTGGTTTATTCCGCCGATGTAGCCCTTGTAAAAAAATTGCTCCTAGCCGCAGCAGCAGAACATCCCAATTGTCTCTTAAATCCGGCTCCGATCTGCCTCATTACCCAGTTTGCTGAGCGAGGCATTCGCTTTCTACTGCAATTCACCATTGCCGATGTCACCGTCGGACGGCCCAACATCCAGTCTGACGTCATGTTCACGATTCATCAGAAATTCAAAGACAATGGCATTGAATTTGCCAAGTGGCCCGAAGGACTCGCGTCTATATCCTAACCCCTATTTTTGAACAACCGTTCTAAATTTATTGGCCAGCGTTTGTAGGAATAAGGCCAGCAAATTGGTTCCGTTACCCACATTTTTATACTCATAGGGCGCCAATACGTTTTCCCGGCCTCCCACACAATGGTCTTCCGCCAAGAAAAACTCTGACGTTTTAGTCGTATCGTTGTCGTATATAAACTGACCCACCAAAAACTGAGTTTCGGGATCAAATACAATTCGAAGCGGTGTATAAAAATTACGGTAAAACAGCTTACCTAGATCAAATCGGCCCCATCGAATATTAACCTTGTCCAACTCAAACTCGGTTTCGTTAATATACCGAACCGGGTTATCTGTGTTGGTTAACGTCATTCCCGCCGATGACGCCGGTTTTTTGCCGTTTTGAATATAGAATTTCACTTTCACCGAGTTGGTATTAAAAAAGGAATCAAAGTTCATTACTGCATGGGGCTCGATCGCCTGAATAACGTATGAAGGCGAAGGAAACTCCACTTTATAATAGAGAACCAAAGGTGAAACAGGGATCAATTCAGCCGGATTAATATAGCTTCCGTCAAAGATTCCTTTTACTTCGCCATTGCTTTTAACTATTCCGATTGCGCCAGCATCCCTCATAGTCTGCTCATTTTGTACAAAATACATTTGCAAATACCCCACATTCACAACGATACTTGATTGAATCACGATGAGGCGATCTGGCAACTCCCACTGAACGCCTGACTGCGTAAAGGGGGTCACCTGGGCGCTCCCAATAGGGGGTGTTGTGTCTTCGGTGTAACTTATCCGTCCGGAGTGGAGGCCATAGATTGGACTAACGTACTTCACGGCTTTAGTCCCCGGCACGGTCACTAAAATTCGCCCCGCGCTAGTGTTCCATCCTTAATAAATGCTTTGGATATAAAACAAGGATTTACTTTCGTATACCGCAATTTTTTCTGTCGGACGGTTGATAAATTGAAAATTCACCGCACTAACTCGTAGGTCAGACTCAGTGGGATACCATGGTGACGTTTGAGAAGGTGTTTCGGTCGCAGGTCTGCACAATAGTCCCATTGTGAGCTTTACGGTGGAGCCATCTAAATTATTACCCATTGTTTTGGTTTTACCCCAAAAAATGCTGGTGTTATCAGCCGCTATTGCAGTGTCAGCAGCGCCAAACGCAAAAATACCTACCAAGCAAATTGTCAGAAACCATTTTTTATTGCTCACAATCTATTCTAGCACCCGGTAAACGGGAACTACCGAATAATGTGTAACCGTTGAAGCAGCGCCTGAATCCCTCGGTTGGGGGTCCAGACTTTGGAAATATGGAATCCGAATAAAAAGGCACAGGCACTTTTGAATACAATCGAGACAGGAATGACAGACAAAAGCTCAAACCCAATAATCAGCAACAAGGGGTAATGAAACAAAAATTTATGTCGTAATACTGACGCGGAAACCGATTCGGATGCCGCAGCTCGCCAATCTCGGGCACAAAAAATAATAAACCCAAGGCTGAGGAAGAAAAAGATTAAAAATCGGACTGACTCACTGGCATAATTGGCTTCAATGGCGACCACCAACCACATGTACAAAAACCCAAGGACAAGGGTAGCAAGGGCTAAACCGATTTTTTTAAAAATGTCGCTCATCTAGTTCGTATTATACACGCCCTACTTTATCCACGACACCACCTCATCCAGCGGTACACGCTGCGGAATAAACGTGTTCACAACGGCATCGGGGTCAGGGTAACCACAGGCCAAGCCACAGACGATCCAGCGATCTTCAAGTTTCAGGAATTGGCGAATGGTGGGGGCATAAGCCGTGAGGCTGGCCTGGGGGCACGAGCCAATACCATGCGCCCAAAGGCCCAGTTGAACACTTTGGGTAAAGGCGCCCATGTCTAAGAAGTTTCCGGCTTGGGAATGGGCCGGTAAGTGGAAAATAATTTGAACCGGGGCCCCAAAAAAGGTGAAGTTTTCGCGGGAATGGGCTTTGCGTTTTTCGCGGTCATCACGGCCAATGCCCTTGAGCTCGAATAAGGCATGGCCACAGTCTCGGGCGCGGGCCATGTGGACCTCGGGCATGGGGTCAGGGTGGTCCTTAAAGTCGGGCGACTCGAATACGCCAGCATCGAATTTTTCGCACAATTGCGCCGATAATTGATCCCGGGCAGCACCGGAAATAACGGCGATTTGCCATGGTTGGGTATTTTTTGAGGACGCTGTTTGCAGGGCGGCTTCAAAGACCGCGGATAGTATTTGACCGTCGATATGCGTGGGCAAAAATGCGCGTTTGCAATGACGCGTGGCAACAATCGAGAGAAAGTCTTCTGAAAAAGTCATCGAAATTTAACGATACGCCAAGCCAATCGCTTTTTCAATCTCAGCGACCGTTTTGGGAATGGCAGCGCTCAGCACCTCACAGCCGGTTTTGCCCACCAGCAAGTCATCTTCTATGCGAATGCCGATGGTTTCGTGATACCGCTGGCCACCGAGCGTAATTTCAAACTCGCCATAAATGCCGGGCTCATTGCTGATGATCATGCCGGCCTCTAGGGGACGGTGACGGTATTTGCGGGTGGGGTCACCGTCATGGACAGCGTAGCCAATCAAATGGCTTACGAAATGCGGTTTGTTAGCAGAATAGGCCATTTTGGCTTTGCCGCCGTGGCGATAGAAGCGCTCGTCGAGCAGATTCCCGATGTTGGTCCAGCACCAATCATTGAGCAAATGAATACTCACGCCAGCTTTTACCTGGGACTGCACGCCCAGTTGGGTTTCCAGCACGATGTCATAAAGCAACTTTTGCAGGGGGTTAAACTTGCCCGAAATTGGCACGGTTCGAGTGACATCTGTCACAATCAGCGGGTCTCGGATACCAAAATCCAAGAGTAATAGCTCGTCGCGGTCCCAGAGGTCGTCGTTTTTGGTGTAGTGCAGGATAGCGGCGTTGGCACCGCTGGCGATAATTGGGGCAAAAGAGGGGCCTTTGGGCGTGGCAGCCGCAATTTCTTTGAGCATAACCGCGTGCATATCTTGCTCGGATTGGGCTTGCGGAAGGGCTTGAACCAAGGCATCGAAAATACGGGCGGTTTTGGCGTGAGCATCGCGCAAGTTGCTGAGGTCTTGGGGGTCAAATTCTAGTGCCGCTGAATACCGCAAAGCACCCAACGATGTTACTTCATACCCATCTTGGTTCCCCCAGCGGGTTAGTTTTTGAATGTGTAGCGGCTTAGACTTGGTCCAAAAGGTGTGGATTTTTTGCGACTGCGCCGATTCCGCTGCCCATTGCCTAAGCTGCGTAATAGGCAGAATGTGGGTAAAACCCGTCTGTTTTTTAAGTTCAGTATGAGAGCCACGGGCTTCAAACCCATAGCGGGGACCCTCCCAAAATTCGGCTTTGCTGTCTTTTTTAGGCAAAAATAAGGCATCTTCGACCGTGCCATCGGGCAATTGCCGAATTCCCAATATAACCCCGGGCTGAGTAATACCGGTTAAATACAGAAAAAACGGATCTTGAAACACCGGGGCATTCACAACCGCCCACGAATACGGATGCCCCACTGAATGCGGCACGCCCCATAGCAGCACCGGCCCGCCCGCACTTTGCGCCAACTTCTTACGCCGGGCATTAAAATGTTTGCTCGCTGTTGCCCCCCAGCGGTTGTCGATAAAGACCTGGGAATATCGTTGTTTAGTCATGGAATAAGAGATGTTTAACGGATTCCCCGGAATGTTTCAATTCCAGCAAACTTTCAATTCCGATTTTGAGGTGGTGATTCATGTACAAATCCGTCACCGATTTATCACTTTCAGCGGTTTTAATGCCATCGGGGGTGAGGGGGGTGTCAGAGACCAAAAGCAATGCACCATGCGGCAATTGGTTCGCAAAACAAACCACAAAAATAGTAGCCGTTTCCATATCAATGCCAATGCAGCGGGTTTGGTGCAGGTAGCCGCGAAAGGCCTCGTCGTGTTCCCAAATACGCCGATTGGTGGTGTAAATCGTGCCTGTGTAATAGTCCTGTTTATTTTTAGAAATGATGTGAGACACCGCTTTTTGAAGCTGAAATGAAGGTAGTGCCGGGACCTCGGGAAAGGTATAGTCATTTGAAGTACCGTCGTCTCGAATCGCGGCGATGGGTAGGATAAAGTCGCCGACTCGGACTTTTTTCTTTAGGCCCCCGCATTTGCCTAGGAATAAGACCGCTTTGGGTTTTACAGCGGAGAGCAAATCGCAAATGGTGGCGGCGTTGGCGGATCCGATACCAAAATTAATAATAGTGATACCGTCGGGTGAGGTGGCAGCCTGCATGGGGCGGTCTAGTCCATATATGGGGACATCGTAGAGCTCGGCAAAGGCATCGACGTAGCCTCGGAAATTGGTGAGTAACACGTACCAACCGAATTTCTGAGTAGGCATGCCCGTATAGCGGGGCAGCCAATCTTGGACGATTTCGTCTTTGGTTTTGAGAGGGTGCAAGTTTGAATTCACGGGCTCCATTTATGTGTTCACCTCTGGTGTCATGATACCCGAAAACCAGGTTGAACTAACAATTTCGGCAGCACGATCGACCGCACCTGGCGTGCCCAGCAGTGTTTTGACCTGTTCAAAGTCACGGATGAGGGCCTCACGGCGCTCGGTTGAGCTGAGCAAGGTGATACACGCATGGGCCAGTGCTTGCGGCGTGCAGGCACTTTGGAGGAATTCCGGCATGGCCATACGTTTTAAATAAATGTTGGGAAGGGCGATGTAGCCCACTTGGCGATCAAATTTCTTGCCGATTAAAATGCGGCCAATGCGATAGGAAATGGGGTGAAACCGATACCCGGCGACGGCCGGTTTTTTCATAATCGCGTGTTCTAATGTGACGGTACCTGAGGTCACCAGAGAAATCGTGCCGGCTGCCATTACGTCGTAGGCAGCGGCTTCTTTCAGCATTACATTTCGCAAACCAGACTTGTTAAACTCGCTCTCGATTTTGGGCCGCAAATAAGAAGTGGCAACTGACACGACAATTTGGATATCAGGGAATTGAATTTGAATGCGAGTGAGTGCTTGTACAAAAATCGGTAATACCTGCTGAATTTCTTGCGACCGCGAGCCTGGGAATACTGAAATGATTAGGGGCGCGTCAGCCGGCAAGGCGGCTACGGCTGGCACGATATCCAACAAGGGATGACCCACAAACACAGACTTCGCCCCCAGCCGGGCATAAAACGCATGTTCTTGCTCAAAAATCGACAAAATCAGGTCGGTGGCAGCCACTACCCGGCGCCCACCGGCTTCTGACCCCCACTGCCATTCTTGGGGGGCAATGTAATACACCACCGGAATACCCAGCGCCTTGGCAACGCGGCACAATGGCACGTTAAAGCCTTGAAAATCCACCGCGATCATCACCGTGGGGCGATTGGTTTTGAGCCAGTTTTTGAGTTTTCGAAATGTAAAATAAAAAGCAAATAAATGACGAATGGGCTCAAAAAAGCCTATCGTGGAGCGGTTAATTACGCTGGTGACAATCGAAACGCCTTCCGCGGCCATTTCAGCGCCACCCATTCCGGCAAATTGCGTAATGCCCTTGCGTTTTAAGGCGCGTATCAGGTGAGCAGCGTGCAAGTCACCCGATACTTCCCCAGCACTAATAAATATTGATGGCCCCATAAGTCGGATGCCATCATAGCGTGCGGCTTTGGTTTCTATGAAGCGGGAAAAATATTACTTTAGTTTATCCTCGGCACACCGAATTCGCGACTCAAAAATTTCAGATGGCAGGGGGTTATTCACGATTTTTTATTAATATCCGTGAATTTAATATTAAAAATAGCAGTCTTTCACGATTTTTTTGACAAAAAAGTGAAGAATCCCTACTATTGGAGTAAGATGCAACGCCTAGAACAACTGGCCCACCTTCGCCAACGCTACTATCAAGCCCTCCCTGGCAGAGAATCCTTAATTCGTCTTATCGAAGAAGCGGAAATCCCCGAACAAGTTTACAACTCCAACGCCATCGAAAACAGCACGTTATCACTTGAAGAAACCGAAAAAATTCTACTCCAAATTGATCTGGATCGTTTTATTAGCGAACGAGAACTATTTGAGGCCCGAAACCTAGCGAGACTTGTTGCCTATATTGAATCAAAAGCCAAGGAGGCGGAACTCTCTTCTGATGCCATTTTGTTTATGCATAAAATGCTGCTGTCCAATATTCGAGATGAAGTGGCCGGGCGGTTTCGGCAAACTGGGGAATGGGTAAAAGTTGGAACGCATATTGCACCCGGCCCTGATGAGGTAATTCCACTTATTACCGCCATGTTGACCCGCTACTATGCAACCGCACATGAACCCATCATTAAACGGATTGCATTGTTGCATCTTCAATTTGAACATATTCATCCTTTTGTCGACGGAAATGGCCGAATGGGGCGGGCTATCAATAATTACCTATTTGTTCGAGAAGGATATGTGCCGATCAATATTAAATTTATTGATCGAAAAACATACTATTCGGCCTTTGAAGAATTTGATGTCGCCGAAAAGACAGAAATTATGGAAGAAATTGTAGGAAAGGCACTCACTGCCAGCTACCACAAACGACTTGCTTATCTTGAGGGAAAAAAAATCATAAAATTGGCTGATTTCGCCAAGCAATCCAAAATGTCTCACTCCAATTTGTTAAATAAAGCCAATCGGCAAACGATCGAAGCTTTTTTAGAGAAAGGTATTTGGAAAATTGGGGTTTAGGCGCGCCCCTTTCGCTGTTATAATTACCCTTGCCTCACCATGAAAACCTACCTCGATTTAGTCACCCATATTCTTGAAAACGGCGAACAAAAAACTGACCGTACGGGTACCGGTACTATTTCAGTATTTGGCTACCAAAATCGCTATGATTTACGCGAGGGGTTTCCGCTTTTAACCACTAAAAAGGTCTTGTTTTCGAGTGTTGTTTTGGAATTGCTGTGGTTTTTAAAAGGCGCCACCAACATTAATGATGGATTGTCTCCACAAACCAAAATTTGGGATGCTTGGGCCGACCCCGATGGTAATTTGGGCCCGATTTACGGATACCAATGGCGCAATTGGGAGCAATTTAAGGAAACCGATCAGGGCACGGTTAAAGTGCATATCGATCAAATAACGCAGGTGATTCATAGCCTTAAAACCAACCCCGATTCCCGCCGCCACATCGTCAGTGCATGGAATGTGTCGGATATTGATCGCATGGCTTTGCCGCCCTGCCATACGTTTTTTCAGCTTTATACAGTAAATGGATTTTTGGATTTGCAGCTCTATCAGCGCTCGGCCGATGTGGCCTTGGGTGTGCCTTTTAATATTGCCAGTTATGCGCTATTGCTCATGATGATTGCCCAAGAATGCGGCCTGACCCCTCGACATTTTGTACACACCTTTGGCGATGCGCACATTTATTTAAATCATGTTGATGGGCTGAAAGAACAAATTACTCGCTCTCCTGGGGCATTACCCACTGTTAAAATTCAATCCAAGCCGATTTTTGAGTTAACCCCTGATGATTTTGAATTACTCAATTATGAACCGGCGGCGTTTATTAAATTCCCGATCGCTGTGTAATGACGCCTGTTACTGACCACTCGTTTTCAATTGTCGTGGCAATGGACGGAAATCGGGGCATCGGCATTCAAAACCAATTGGCCTGGCACTTGCCCGAGGATATGGCGTTTTTTAAGCGCATCACGACCGATGGCTCGGTGAACGGGCAACAAAATGCCGTCGTCATGGGGCGAGCAACCTTTGAATCGATTCCCGATGCATTTCGACCCTTGCCCAACCGAAGAAACATCGTATTGACGCGAAATCCGGCCTATCAGGTACCAGACGCCGTGGTGACAGCCGCCAGTTTGGACAGTGCTCTGGCGTGGGCTGTGCAACACCGCTGCCCTCATATTTTTATAATTGGGGGTGCGCAGGCCTACAACACAGCACTTCAGTATCCGGCCTGCCACAAGTTGTTCATCACTGAAATTGATGATTTGTTTGACTGTGATGCGTTTTTTCCAGATTTTGGAACTCGCTTTCATCGGGTATCAGACTCGGAATGGGCCGTCAGTAAAACCGGGCTTCGGTATCGGTTTACCGAATGGATTCGATCAACTTAAGGATCGTTTGAAGTTCAGTTGTAGGAATTTGAAATTTAATCAAACTGATTTCGATAAATTCTTGTTATGCCCTATAAAATGATTGCCACCGCCGGCCCCGTGTTGCGAAATATGATCGATAGCAAAACAAGAACTGAAATCCTACACCTGTTTCCAGATGTACGTCAGTTTTTAAAAAAAGTTCGGCCTGGACTCTGCGCCAAGTTGGGCCTTGGCTGTACGGCGCAATTGTATAAAATTCTACGGCCCCAAAATAGCTACTTTGTTTATAAAAATGAGAAACAATCCGAGTTTCACGCCCGCTATCCTGATCAGCCACAAAAGACCATTATTGCCTTAATTTCGGCTGCCTGGCACGCACTTTCAGATGACGACAAGGCTGATTATGAAGCAGAGGCTCTTCGCCAGAAGACGCTGCACAAGGAGGCGTTTGATGGAATTTATGCGTTCCACCGAAATCCCCGACGCAATCCGTCAAAAAAAACAATCCAAAAGGTCCCCTCCACTCACGCTGCTAAGCTGCGGCCACCCAAAGTGGCCCCTCAGCCGCCTACGGTGAACCCTCACGCGCCAACTGTTCTGGTGAGCCCTAACCTATCTGATGACGATATGAGCAGTAACCCGTCATCGTTATCCGATGTACCCGAACTAACCTTCGATAACGCCAAGCCAATAACCCCGCTACCTGACCCTATTCTACCGGCTAATCTGCCAGTACACATACTCGATGGCATCCCCTTGCAAGACTCATTTCTAACTAACGACGAAACGAGTGAATATTTTGGTCTAGGAGACCAACTATGGGCGTAATCAGGCAAAAACTAATTGCGGTTTCACCGATTCAGAAGCGAAATTGGATAACAGTTGCCGAAGCCGATTACTTGCGTCTCTGTTTTCCCGATGTCGACCAGTTTTTAAAACCAAACCCAGCACAACCTGGGACATACCATATTTTGCGCCGCGGTAGTGCCTACTTATGTTTTGTATCCACTCACACTATCGCCCGAGACCAAGTCGAAAAATCGAAAGGGGCAATGGCTGCCGAGTTGGCGACCCGATGGAAAGCAATGGATCCAGCGGCTCGAAAGCCTTTCATAGACCGGGAAACAGCCCTCCGGCAGCGTCACAAGGAAATATTTGGCGATATTTATAAGTGTTCGCCCAAGAAAAAGGAAGTCACACCCCCGGTTCCCCCTGATTTACCACCGACGGCCTTCGACGACGTCGCAAGCAGCCTTGAATTCCTTGATCAAGAGGCGCTTACTCGCGCACTGTATGGGAATCCACCGCCTTACCCTAGAACAGCTTCAGCTTCAGCTTCGGCATCCGCTGCCGACCCAAGCCAATTGTTGGCTGCTGCCAGACTCCAGCCACCCAACCTGCCCTGGATTCCACTCCCTTCAACGCCACTCAGTGTTCCCATCCAGTTTCTAGGTGTTGCGCCAGATACCTTGCCGATATTTTCAATCCCGGCCTATTGCCCCGAATTTGCTTCCTTTGTCACCGAGTTTTTCCTCCAGAATTTGGGGGGTAGTGCCTATGTACAACATGATAACGGGCGGCATAGCCTTCTCACGTTTACACCCGCTCTGGACCCGTCTTCACTCGTTTCTTATATCCTGACGCCCGCCACCGTCTTCCTCTAGGTCGGCCTTACTTTGCTTCCGCGGGGAAATAATCCGATTCGCCGGATTGAATGATGCGCGGCGTGATTGTAATCACCAATTGAGACAAGTTTTGATCAGTTTTATTATTGGTAAAGAAACCGCCAATGAAGGGAATATCTCCTAAAAATGGCACTTTGGATTGATCTACGGAATCCGACGAATTAAATAGTCCCCCAATGACCACTGTCTCGTTATTTTTAACGGAGACCGTGGTATCTACTTTTCGGGTTTTCACCCACGGCACATCATTATTTTTACCCCGCCAGCCGAAGATGGAGCTCACTTCTGGCTCGATTTTGATTTTTACTTCTTGGTCTTGCGTATTAATAGTAGGCAATATTTTCAGCGTGATACCCGAATCCACAAACTTAATGGTTTCAGTAATTTTTCCGCTGGCATCTTCATTGGTTTCTGAATACGGCACTTTGTCCCCGATAAAGATATTCGCAGACTGGCCGTCGATGGCCTTGATCCGTGGACGGGCCAATATTTTGGCCTTACCCTGAGATTCCAACAAATTCACGATAGCTGATATCGAGGTCGCGGCCTTCACCGTTGTGGTGGCATCGGTTTTGGAGAGGCTGAGCGAACCACCCACCGCACTTGGCCACGCCACGCCTAGACCTTCAAGGGCAGAGGTCGAGGTTTCGATAATTTGCGCTTCAATCACGACCTGCGCCGTTTTAACGGAGTCGAGGCGCATGATCAATTCAGTGAGTTGCTGCAACTTTTTGGGGTCTGCCGTAATAATCACGACATTATCTTGCGCCAATGTCTGGATACTTTCTGATTGAGCCAAGCGATCTTTGATAATGGCTTCAACACGGTCACTTTGAATGTTTTTCAGGTAGATGACCTTGGTCTCAAGCGTGGTTGCACTTTTCAAGGCATCTGCTGGGGCTACCAAAATGGTGTTATCAATAATTTGATATGACAGTCCCTGAGAATTCAAAATGAGATTTATGGCATTAATAATAGTGAGATCATTCAGCGAAATCGTTACGGTTCCGGTTAATGATTTATCAGCAACAATATTCAAATCGCCCTTTTTCGCCAAAATTTTCAAAACTTCTTTGATCGGCGAATCGGTCAACTCCAACGACACACGACGGTTGAGCTGCGACTGCAGGGAGGTGGATGATCGCGCTTTCAGCTCGGTTTCGATGCTGGGGCTTTTTCGCATGATTTGAACACTCTTAGCGGTCGTTTGGCCATCAGCGCCAATGGCCACGATGTTGAACATCACTTTACCGAGGGTGGTTAGGGCAAATTTCTCAGAGAAAAGCCCATCCGGTTTGGGCACCACACGCCGCTCATTAATCATGAGCATGGTTGTGTTTTCTACTTTTCCTGTAACAAATACTGAGTCTTTTGTGGTCAGACCAAACGGAGTCGGCTCAAATATACTTAAGCGTGGCGCGAGTATTTCAGGTTGAAGCCCCGCTGATTTGGCATCAAAAATTACGGTGCGTGAAATATCAACTACCTTGCCGCTGGGCAGGGTGGCTTGGAGGTGAATGCGATTCTCAGCCACTTTGGATTGCACCGGTAGCTCCACTTTGAACTTACCATCCGACTGAACTGGAACCGCCTGGTCATTGATTTCCAATTCGGTACCGGGTTGGACGTTGCCATACACCGCAATTAACGACGCACTGGTTCGCGTCCCATTTTTGGGATAAATCCAGGTCACGCCTTCGGGGGCAGCGGATTCGACCACGGCGGGAGATTGCGCCACCGATTTAGCGGTTCCGATCGGCGCAGGTGTGGGTTTACCGGCAACGGAAGCAGCGTCAAATTGCATTTCTGCCTGTTGATAGAAGACTTTTCGAGTCGCCGACACTGACTTGCCGCCTTGGGACTTGGCTTGAATGGCGATCACAAAATATTTGTCTGGCCGGGGCAAGGGCAGAACCTGGTAAAAACGTCCGCTGCGATCCACGGGTGTGACCACCCCATTGATGATAATTTTACTGGCGTATAGGGCTTGCCCCTTGATCATGACGCGGGGAACGCGAGAGAAAAAGTTAGGCTCAGGCGACAGCAGCGTTAAAACAGGCTCCCGATCGGGCTCTGGGACCACGGGACGGGGAGCCGGTGTGACCACGACTGGCCTTGGCTTTTCAAAGGCTGGTTTTACCATTGGCGCAGCTATCAACGGTTTTTGCACTTTCGGTGGCACTGGTTTTGGCTCGCTTTTTGTAATTACCGGTGGTTTGTTCAACGACTTTGGCTTTTCAACTGCCGGGCGCGCAGTTTCCACCGCGGGCACAACCGGCCTGGTATCAATCGGACCGGCGGAGGCCCCGGTGCTGGTAACCACCCGTTTCAAGCTGACTTCAACACCTGCTTTGTTTCGGGCCACAATGACAAATGCGGTCGGGACATTGGCTTGCGAAATGGGTTCCTTGGACACAAAGCGGCCACCCTGAAAGATCGGCACGCGGTGGTTATTGATCCGAAGCTCGACGGCATCTTTCACAACCCCCTCAATCAACACAAAATTTTGATCCGTAGTTTGATTTGCTGGGTTCTCTACCTGAATACTCGGTTTACCGCCGCCGGTCGCCAACACGACATCGGGGGTATTTTCGTCCGCCGCATTTTCAACACTGGGGTTCACCGACAACACGGTTACACGGTCTGATCGTAATTGTTTTTTGCCGTCAAAGGCAGCAACGGTGAAGACGTTTTTTTCACCCTTTTTCACCTTAACTTGTAAATGAAACGCTGAATTTTTTTCAATAATGGCTGATGCCCCATTAATCGTTATGCGGTCTACCGGTTTGGCAAATTTTCCAGCCACCACCACTGATTCACCGCTGGTTTGATAATTATTGGGCGGTGTTAATACCGAAAAAAACGAATTTTGGATCAATTCAGCGCTCGCAGGCGTTGCCACCAATACCAGTATCATCCCAAGTAAAAACAGGGGGAGGTAACGATGCGGTGTGGTGTGGTGTTTTGTCATAAGCTGGTATTCGATCCCAATTTAAGTATAGAGATTTTGCCATGCCGATTCAACAAAACCTGCTGGCGCTCAATGCGACTCACCGATACACCTGAGGCCGTATCTCCGATTCCCATCGACTTCACAGTCCCTGCTATTTCAAGGATGGCAATCGGCGTGCTGGCGTCCCAAACAATTCCTTTTAGGCCCACAGCAACCCCATTCGGCACGACAGGGACTGCCGATTGCGCCACGGCCCCGCTTTTGGCCACAAACAGCGGCAAAAACGGATCTCTCGGCACCAGAATTTCTGCGGTTGTGCCGACATAAGTCGTTAGTAGTATTATTCCTAATATCTGCCAAATTTTCATTTTGATTTACTCATCATTAATTCGATTGCCACTTGCGCCCTCAACTCAAACGGATCCAACGATCGGCGCGAAATTTGCACCTGCGATACCTGCGCAATTTTTTCAAATCCCTCCACCTCATCAATCAGATTGGCAATGCCTTTATAGGTACCGGAAATTTCAAGTTGAATGGGCACTGCGGTGATTCCCTGCTGATCCACTTTCGTGGTGCCATAGTTCACTGATTGAATTTTTGCACCGTGTTTGGCGGCCAACTCAGGCAACATATAAATAGTGAATTCATCAAACTCGGATGAGGAAAAAAATTGGTTTTCTTTTTCCCGTAATTTGTCTTCCCAATCTTTTAAGGTCACCGCCACTTTTTTCTTATTAGAGACTTGTTTTTGCTTTTGCTCTAAGGCGTTGCGATATTGCGCCACCTGCTTTTTCTCAGCCCGAATGCGCGCCCAAGTGGGAGAAATTAATTCAATAAACAGCGCCAAGGCCAGCAACGCCAATAAACCCATATAAAAATACTTTTGGGTGGCGCGTATAAAATCCAGTTGTCGCTCGAATCGATCGAGATTGATATCAAGGCCGAACATTGGGTTTCCGATCCATTGCGATTTCAAAGCGGCTTTGGGGCACGCCGTTTTGATCGTTCAAAATGTCCATTTGGCGCACCTCTACATTCGAGTACCCGGCCTGAAGATGGCGATTAAACCGCAGCACCGATTCTGAGCGGTACGCCGCGCCATTCACCTTGATGCCGGATTTGGGGTTAATTTCAAGGCGATCAAAGGTAAGATCATCCGGCAAATTTAAAATAAGATCCGCCAAAATGGGTGAAACCAGGCTTTCACTGGGCCGATATTTATCGTACACCTGAATTTTAGATTGAATGGCCTTGAGCTTTTGTTCATCCAACACGACCTGCCCAGATGCCATGGCCGTCATATCGCCCCGAATTTTTGATAACTCGATGTGTTTATCTCGATAGGCCATATGCAATTGCCATGACCAGCCTGAAAACGCCAGAATCAAAACGGCTGCCGCGACACCGGTTACAAATAACTCAAACCGGTTAATTACAGGCTCAAATTGCAGCTTAATTTTAGTTAAGCTCAGGCTGGGGCGACCTCGCTCGAAAAACCGCAGGGCCAACCCGATGGCGGGAATATACGTGTTGTAATTTTCCTTTAATCGCTCTGAATTATAGGCCTCGGCACTAAAGGTAATGGTTTGTTTGACTTCAAACTGATCGATTTTAAAATCGTCAAAGGCCTCCGAAATGGCATCCTGCAACTGTCGGATATTTTCTTTTACCGTTAACAGAATAATTCGGTCCGGCGGTTCCATATCAGGATAGGTATTAAACACACTAAACATCACATGCTTAATTTTTTGGATTACATCACTCAACGACCCTTCATCTGCCACAATATCGCTATACGCGCGACGGATAGAGTGCACCCCCAAAAACTGCTGGTTGCGCACCAAGGCCACATCCAAATACTCCGGGTCCACGTAAATCATCATCGCGGTACCTACCTGAAATTCTTCGCGCACCCATACGAGGCGATAGGCCGCCAAGGGCACGAGGTCGATTGCCACCAAATTATTCGGCAACAGCCCCACAATTTCCCGCACGGCATCCACCCGATGTTTGGCAATTCCGCCAAATAGTACTGGTATTTTTTGGGACATATCTGTTTGGGTATGGTAATAATCTCGCTGATAGCCCAAAGAATAATCCTCGCGCACCAAGGGGTATCTGCTATGCAATCGCTCATGGACCAATTCCACGATTTCCGAGTCCGGCACGGGGGGCATATCTTCAATCGATTTTAACTGCCGTGGATCGTTGTAACTCACCACAATATTGGTGGCCCAAAACTCAGCTTCGCCCAACGTTTTAAGTAAATAATCCGCTATGGAATTAATATCGAGAAATTTGCCATTAACGATGGCCCGTGGGGGTGAGGCAATGATTTTGGTGGCCTCTACTATGGGCCCGTTCGGTGATTCGCGCACCTGCGCCAACTTAATAAAGTCTTCAGTGAGCTCGATCCCGATGGCCACCCGAAACTGCTTCTTGGCCATCCGCTAAAACCCTTCCCCTACCACGTACATGCGCCCCGAAACGGCAGCAATCACATCTGCCGTCACCCGCTGAATTGAAAAGTTCGCAGTGTTGGTAGCCGACATAACGGTGGCCGTGCAAGACACATTCACCGTACCCACGCTCAAATCCCCATCCACCTGCACCGAAATCGTCGTCGGGGAATCAAAATGAGTCAGCGGGTTATCAGCCGCCACCGTTGATTTATAAAACTGCGAGGCCGGCGCTGCGCCATCGTGGTGCCACTGTGGATCTAACCTCCCCGCGGTCCAGCCTTCATTCCGTTTCAATTCGTAAATCGCGTCCTCAATCCCACCGCGAGCCGCATATTCGGCCTTCATCCGTAATTTTTCATGCGCAAGATTATCTAATTGAATCAATACAAGTTTCCAAAATCCCAGCGCAAACGTGCTCATCGTAAACACAACAAACACCGTCAACAACAAAATTGAGCCATTGGAAAAGGTATTAGATAGGGGTGGCGAATATCGAATCATGTAAACCGTAACAGTCCCTCTATTCCGAGTACAAAATTTGTGACACTCCCCCAAGTTCAATTATAGCACCGGGATCGGGTAGATTTTTGGAGAAATAGGGGTCTGTCATCGCAGGGATGATAGACGGAGTATTCGCTAGGGGCCTGTTGGACTCTGAACCAACGGCGGCGCCGCAAGGGCTCTGGCAATTGTATTGCGAAGAATCACGATTGCATTATCCGGTAACGGCAACGCCTGCCGCCGCGAATCAATATAATTCAAGGCTTCTTTTTTATCCGTCACATACAGTGCCATAATCGCCAACAAATCGTTTTCAACCTTTCGATTAAACTTAAATTGTGGCTCTTTTACATTAAATCGGTCGACTTGATTCGGCGGATACGCGTAATTGATGGCCTCAAAAAAGAGCGGTGAAAATAACTCCAACACCTGTGTTCGCGTAACCGGCTTATCGAAACGATTTACGGTAGAAACCTGCTGAGTAATCAGTAATGCGGAAACAAAGGTCTCGTATGCATTAATTTCGCCCACAGACACCGTTTCATTACCTGAGACTGATTTTTGCTCGATCACCCGCAGCGCATAATTGCCTTGTGAGTCATAAAACGCCACCCAGTAATTCTCAAGATCGGCTGGTAGGGATTTACTGTCGCTTTCCCAACGGAATTTAGCAGGCTCAAAAGAGACCCGCGTTTTCGTAAAATCTGTGGCTTGGAGCTCGAAATCGGTTTTGTCATAGGACATCGACTTGAAGCGTGGTTTTTGATTGGACGTTGGTGTTAGCGCGGTAAAAATACCTGCGGTCGTGGAATTGTCAGGTAGCAAGGTGGCGCGTCCCCAGCTTAATTGGCTAAACGCTGGGCCTGTTTTTTTCAATACTGCCACATAAACGTCTTTGGTTTGGGGTGTAAATATAAATTGGTTGAGTAGAGCTGGATTTTGGTTGGTGGCCACTCGATAATCTGCGGTTGTCACCACTTGGACATATGTTTTGAGCGTGAATACTTTTTGATTATTGCTATTCACTTCCATGTCTTGCGACACTTTTCCGCAAGCCGATAACACTGAAATGGTCATTGCCGCGAGTACCGCGAAGCCAACTGTTTTTTGCCTCATTTTTTTATTATATTCGCGGCGTCTATACTCCGACAAGTCAGCAGCCACCCATTTGGCCTTAAGTTGAGAGATCTGATTTGGGAATCTGAATACCGCTGGTAGCTTCTAAGCCGCCTAGCAACTCATCCATATTCTTTTCCATTTTCTGCATCGCGAAATTGGACAATTGGGTCATGATTTCGTCGCGCATTTGTTTCTCTTGTTTTTCCAGGAAGGCTTCGAGCATCGATTCAACTTCTTTGATCAGCTCTTGGGTTTGGCCACTACCACCGGCCATTTGCTGAATTTGATTCAGTAATTTTAAGGCATCTTGCGCACCGCCGCCTGTTTCGAGTTGCTGCTGTAAAAATCCCTTAATACCATCTTTAATATGCGCGATAACTTGTGGCGGAACAGCCCCACCCGCCAGCGATACCAATCGCATAACTTGACCAATTTCGTCGAAGGAATTTACACCATCGGCCAACATATCGGTGATTTTAGCGGTTATAGAATCAATTTTAGAGTTGCCATCTAGTCCAGCATTCTTGCTGCTACCCAATCCCATTACGCCACCGGGTGAATTATTACCGCCAAAATCAGCGGACAGGCTTGAAAGCGAATAATAGCCGTCCAATATCCCTTGCAAATCGCCGCGGCCCTCTATCGGACGCCCAAGGCGCTCCAGCAACTTAGACACCATCTCGGATTCTGCGGTCTTATGGTTTTGATAAATCGCCATAATTTGCTGTTTTGCCGAGCCGGCAGTCGACAGCGAATTAGTTTTGGTACCCTGAGACGAATTGGACTGTACGTTAGGATGTGACATATCCTGCACCCCTTTTTATTTAGAATTTAATGACATTATATCGTGAATCAACACCATCAAACTTGCGCAGGGTGGATTTATTGGTCGAATCAAATTGAAAATGCTTCAATGAAACTAATGGAAAATGAGACCGCATTTGTGCGCGATTTTTTGATTTTTGTTGAGCGCCAGCACCCATGGGCGCGGAGCGCATTTTCACACCCCAGTTTCACGAGTTATTTTGTGTCGCAGGTAACTTTACCTCTCTCAAAATCAGAGCAGGATGCAATGACGGCGGCTATTTTGGCCTTGCATCGTGTGCGAAATTTACCGGGCTATCAGTCAGCGGTATTGGGTCGAAGCAGTTTACCGACGCCCCCGTTCGAATCTGGATTTATGGGATTTGATTTTTACCTCACCGCCCAGGGCCCGCGATTGATTGAAATTAATACGAATGCCGCGGCTCAGCTGGTGATGGCTTTTTTGAATGACTTTCATGGGGCAGCACCTGGCCTCGCCCAGACCGAATCGCTAATTTTGGACATGCTTCTTGCCCAGTTCAAGGCCGTTGGCCGATTTGAAACGCCGGCATTTTCGGTGATTTTGGACCAAGGCGTAAACGAGCAGAAAACGTACTTTGACATGGCATTGCACGCGGCCATGATGCAGCGCTGGGGATGGGATGTTCGGGTGGCAGATGTGGCGGAGTTGGTTTGGGACACGGGGCGACAGCGGTTGGTGGATTCGGTCACCGGCCGCGACATCGACTATGTGTATAACCGGTACTGTGATTTTGATCTGACTCAACCGGAATCGGCGGCGTTGCGACAAGCATGGGAAGCGCAGGCGACTGTGATTTCGCCGCATCCCATTGATTACGCCTTGATGGCTCAGAAATCGCAATTGAAACAGCTATCGAACCCTGAGTTTTTGCAGGGAGTAGGCGTTTCGGAAGCTGACATCTCTGCCATTCACCAAGTATTGCCCCCTGTTAAGCTCACCTCAGATTTTTCGCCTGATGCCCTGTGGGCCGAGCGCCGGCAATTATTTTTCAAACCCCAGGCCTCATTCGGCAGTCGGGGATGTTACCGCGGTGACGGTATTACAAAGAAGGCCTTTGACCATGTGCTTACCCATAACTATGTCGTCCAACCCCTATTTGTGTCTAAAACCATTACCCACGCGCAGTTACCCAGCCCGATGAAGTTCGATATTCGGGCCTATAGTTACGCTGGCACTGTACAAGGCTGGGCCGCCCGGTTGTTTAGCGGGCAGGTGACCAATTTTCGAACATTGGGCGGGGGCTTTGCGACGGTAGTGGTTGATTGATTTTGGCGTATTGGTATTTACTGGTGAGAAATGACTCACCTCACCCCCATTAAGGTCGCTTTTTTAGATCGGGATAACACGTTAATCTCGGATCCGGGATACAACTGCAACCCCACGCATATTCACTTTATGCCGACCGTAATTGCGGGATTAAAACGGCTGCAGGCGGCGGGGTTTCAGTTGATTATTATTACAAACCAGTCCGGCATTGGGCGGGGATATTATTCGGAAGCGGATTTTAAAGCGTTTCAATCAGTGTTGCATGCGCGGCTCGCGGCTGAAGGAATTTCGATATTGGCGGATTATTTTTGTCCCCATTTACCGAGTGATAAGTGTGATTGCCGAAAACCCAAGCCAGGGTTGTTTTCGCAGGCGTTTCAGGATTGGCCGATTGATCGCGTGCACTCGGTGATGATTGGGGACCGACCGAAAGATGTGTTGGCGGCTGCGGCTGTGGGCATTCGGGGAACGTATGTGCCGGTCGAGTCGGAGGAATGGCCGGTGGGTGAAGGGCCGGGGGTGCCGGTTTTTGCTTGTTTTGATGAGGCGGCGGGTTGGGCATGCGCCACCTCTTAATAGTTTCTAACGGCTATGGGGAAGATCTCATTGGGCGACACTTGGCCGAGGCGCTGGTGGCCACTGGGCAGGTGACGGTCTCGGCGTTTCCACTTGTGGGGGATGGCCTGGTGTATCGCCAAGTTGGTATTCCGGTAGTGGGTGAAAATCGGGCGCTGCCTTCCGGCGGTTTTTTGCGCAGTTTTGGGCATGTGCTGCGCGATATTATTGGCGGGTTACTGGGTCAATTGTTTCGTCAATTTCGGGCGCTTAAAGCAGCCCGAGCGACTGCGGATGGGATCATTGCAGTTGGCGACGTCTTTTGCTTGATCATGGCGGTCGGAATGTCAGGTAAGTCCGCATTTTTTTTACCCACCGCCAAAAGTGAGTTGTTTATGCCTCATTCGGATATTGAATATGCCTTGATTCGGCGCTTGGCCCAGCTCAGTTTCCCCCGCGATGAGGTGACCCATCAGGCGTTTTTGACGCATGGCGTGGCCTCAGAGTGGCGCGGCAATCTCATGATGGACCGGTTGGTACCCACGCCAGCGCCCCCGGTGGTTCCCAACAAAATTGCTATTCTACCCGGCTCACGAGATGAGGCGTTTGGAAATTTGGAAAAGATTTTGCAGGTTGTGGCGGCCATCACTCAGTTGAATGCTGTCTATCAGTTTGAAGTAGCTCTTGCGCCGCAATTGTCCCTCGATAAATTGGGAGAGTACTTAGCGCCAACAGGCTGGAAAACCAGCGATAATCAGATTCAAAAAGGCGACTTATCTGTGGGGGTCACCCGGCACTTTAATACCAGCATTTGCAGCGCCTCTGCGGTCATTGGATTGGCAGGGACGGCAAATGAACAGGCCTCATTTTTAGGTAAGCCCGTATTTTGTTTTGAAGGAACCGGGCCGCAAAGTACAGGACAGCGATTTGTGGAGCAATCTAAATTGATGCGAGGTGGGGTTCGGTTTTTGCACCCATTTGCGCCTGAATTCATTGCACAGGAGATCCACGCGGTGTTGCGGGCAGGCGGGCCAGGGCTGCTTCCTGCGAATCAGTATGCTGCGGACGCGGTGGCGGGGGCTATTGTGAAACTGGTATGCGGGTAGCGCGTTACTTTGGGCCCGCTTCCAGTGCGGCAAAAGAGCAATGGGTTGCGGCGTTACGTGCTGCTGTAGCCGAGCATTCGCCTTTTTCGGTTACCGTTATTGTGCGATCCGCCAGTCTGAGATCAGATATTCAATTGTCGCTCACCGGGGTATTTCCCCGTATTTTGACCCTTTCGGAATGGTTGAAAGACCTCACCGGCAAATCACCGTTGCCCATCTCTCAGCAATTGGTAATGTTTCAAACCCTGGTAAAAACCCAGTGGCCCGATCTGTTTGCCCACCGCAGCCCTGCTTTTTCGCGGGGCGTAGTGGCCCAGCTTTTCGAATTGTTTCGGCAACTTCCCGACCACAACCTGAGTGCCGATGATTTAGCCCTACCTCAATTTCGGCAATTAACCGGGTTTTCCCTGTTGCCAAACCTATTTAAAGCCTTTCGCCATGCCATCGATCAAGCAGGTGGCGATGATATCACGCGCCTGTCTCAGGTTGCATCGTTGTCGCAAATCAGTGAACTAGCCCCCCAACACGTTTTTTGGATCGGATTCGCCGAGTTGCCCGTGATTCAGCGACGCTGCGTGCGTGCATTGATGACCCAATGTGCTAGCAACACCTGGCATATCGCGTTTTCCGAGGACCACCCCGCCGGCGGGCTCACCCGCCCGCTCTGGGATTGGCTGACTCCGATGGTCACTGACGAACATGGCCCCTACGAACCCAGAACTCCCGCTGATACCGGCGGGTATTTCCTCACCCACTTTGCCTCCACCAATCAAGAAATCGCCGCGCTCCTGCGTCATATTCGCTATCAACTCCACATTGAAAAGATGCCTGCTGCCAATATCGGCATTCTGATTCCCAAAGCTGATCCCTATACTGACCTGCTCACCGCTCGGGCCGCAGAGTATGGGATTCCGTTTACCTTTAAAGCCACGGAATTGCTAAGAAAGAGGCCCTTATATGGCACGTTAACGGCCATTATCGACTTACTAACGTTGCCCTGGCATATCGACCTTATATTGCAGTTTTGCCACGCCCCATTTTTTACCGTTTTTCAACCCGAAACGGGGCCTTCGATTGTCGTGGATGGCCCGGCCCTGGCCCAGTTAAATCAACGCTTGGTCGCGACTGATTCCATCACCGACTGGATCAGCCATGCCAAACAGGCCCTACCCCTCGCCCCCGACCCCGCCGTCCGGGACGCGTGGCAACGGGTCATTCGGCTCGTAAGCGCGATTGAGCGGTGGGTTGTGAATATCCAGGGCCGGTATTCGCCGGGGCAGTTTGGCGCGGTTGTGGGGACCCTCGCGACGGTGATTGGGACTCCGATTGAGGAGGGTATCCAGAGTGCGTTTCAAGCGCTGGCAGCGGATACCGCGTTGATGCCCACCCGATGGGAGGATGCGAATGCCACGCTTAAACTGGTTTTGGATAGCATTCGACTTCCGGCTGAACACGATACCGAAGGCGGTGTTTTGATTACCACCCCCGATGCGAGCTTGGGTATTTCCCGGTCGCTGTGGTGGGTGTGTGGTTTTCAGGAAGGCAATTGGCCTATGGCCACCCCCGAGGATTTTTTGATTCCCCAAAGCATTCAACGGCTCATTCATCCGGATCGGGATTTTTCATCAGGTGTACGCTATGCGATATGGTCCCTGCATCATCATCCGCAATCACGGGTGATTCTGAGTGTTGCACCTGAACGGGCACAAACCGAGTGCGTAGCTGCTGCTATCGGGGATGACTTGGATATTCATCTGTTACAAGGTCCTTTACCGGAACTGGGATCCGATCGGGAGATCGAGGGCGATGGGGGGACTGGGGTCGGCCAGATGGCGGTATCGCTGGTCGATCCGGCCCTGATCGCCGATTTACGGCAATTGTTTCCCTCGTTTTCGGCCACTGTCTTAGATAATTTGGCAGAATGCCGACATCGGTTTTTTCTGCGATCGGTGCTGCGCCTGTTTCCTGAAATGAATCGGGAACGCGAAATAGAAACCATTCAATGGGGAAACCTGATTCATGAAATTATTTCCGCCACTCTTAATACCCTGATTGAATCCAATTCACATCCTTCACTGCCCACCCTCGTAAAAAAAATAGCCCAAGAAAAATGGGCGACGCTGCATGACCATCACCCGCTGTGGCAGCTTAAAAAAAACCAGCTTTTTGGCACGAGCGAGGACCCCTCATTCGCGTTAACTTCCTTAATTGCCTCTTATTTAGCTGATGTTTTAGACGACTGGAAGCCGCTTCACAGTGAATGGTCCCGCGCTTGGCAATCGTCACCGGATGCCCCAGTTATCACAGTCCAAGTCGATGCGATTTTTCAGCATCGTCGCTTGCCCTTTTTGGCCATTTTGGATTTTAAAACCGGCAAATCATTGCCAGAACGCGCTGAAATTGCGGCCTATACCCGGCTTCAATTGCCGATTTATGCGCAAGCCGTGCAAGCCGCCTATCCTGAGTTTCAGCTGGGCCCGATTGGCTATCTCCATTTGCACAGCGCCGCAAAATCTGGGTTTGCGATTCGACTTACTACCAGCGTTGCCAACTCCCAGAAACTCACCTTGGGCCGCAGTAAGCCCATCGAGGCCGAGGCCGATTATTGGGCTGGCCTTAAGGCCCAAATTTTCACTCTCACCCAAAGTGCGCTTCACGGCGAAGTGGGATATCCCGCCCCTGAGGACCAACCCCGAATCTGTGAATACTGTCCCTATATCCGCATGT
>CANKTL010000008.1 GCA_947486405.1 bacterium | reverse complement strand
GGCTTCTGGTTGGCGAGCATTAACCGCTTTTCCCGCACCCAAATAACGGCCGGGCCGAACGCGTTGGGCATCCAAAGAACGGGTAAAATCAATTGATCCGTCACCACTCTGGGTAATTAATGCCGATCTGTCTTGGGGCGCAGTCTTAAGTGTGGGGGCTGTAAAATTTCCATACGCCAACAGGGGCCCAAGCTCATCTTTAGTAAAATGCTTAGGATCTGTACTCTTGTTGTTATATCCCCAATCCGCGCTAAAAAACCCGTTTGCTGTAACAGTTCCGCCAACCTCACCATCTGGATAAGTAAACCGATCCACATGATGCTGAAGGGTGCCAACCCAATCCCATAAATAGCCAACCGCCACCAACTTCTTCAACACAACCATCCAATAATTCCACATTCGTTAAATCCTCCTAGACACCTAAATTTGCGCAGCCGCTATAGGCGTGTTTTATATAGTTATCGAAATAATTTACTCGTAATTTCAATTAAAAATTATTAAGACGTTACTTTAATAATTCCCAAAAATCCGAGTTACTAAACAGTTCAGCTTCACTTTTTTTACAGGCCACTCGATTGTACCTTGGCCTCTCTAACCAATTGACTAACTTCACTTTCGCGATTTTCAGCCTCAACCGCCGCTGCCTTGCGTCGATCCCAGCTCCAACCAGCGTGCTCTTCACCGGTAAACCCTTTCAGCGCATTCACCACGATTGGCAGCTGATACAAGCGAGGTTTCTTGGGCAGGCGACCTCGGGATTCATTCATTAACCCCACCAATTGGCGCAACGCTTGAATTTCTAGGACTTGGGGGCTGGAAGGGTCATAGAGCTGCAATTTACCCTCAGTAATAATCTTTTTGAGCCGGTCAATAATGTCACTTTTTACAACGGCACTCAGTGAAAACCGTGGATCTTGCTCAGTTATGCCCAGACACCGAAAGGCCATTGAATTGACAAGCCTAACGGCAGATCTCCAGATACGACGGAAGTCTTGGTCTAACGAACCGGCCGATTCGATAGCGAATAGCGTTTTAATTCGGATTGATAACTCGGCTAATTCGACGTCATCGTCGTAGCTAATAATCTGAACAGCGGCTATGTCTTCATCGGGAAATACCGTTAAATATACATCAGTGGCCGCGACTACACCCTCCAGAGGTTCGCTAAAGAGGGTACGCTGGACACGGTCTCCGCCTGCAGGATGAACCCTGCTCCCCCAGCGGCCGGTTGTTGCGGCCTCGTCACCAGAGGGTATCTCAGCATCAACACCCGGCACCCCTCCCCCGAGAGATTGGGCCGAACCGGGCGCCCGCACCGCACCACCTGGCCTTGGTGGCGACTCCTGTAATACTGCCGGATTCGAGCGCGGATTCCCCAATTCGTATTTCCTAAAATGCCATGCAAGTTCAAGCGCAGCTGCAATATAATCGTCTCCGGCAATAGAATCCGGAAACACACAGGATCGACCACAAAACATATCGAAAATGTCCTGCCGAGCGTCTTCCATAGAAACCCCCGAATAGAGCGCTCTCATGGTCGAGATCCGATTGACGCGGTTATAAAAAACCGCGGCAAGGGCCAAAAAGGCCGACATAGTAACGCCATCAGGGCATCCAAAATAAGTCCCGTTATTCAGTTTATCAGCGGATGTCCCACCAAATACCTCTGCCAAAAAATGCACACTATTTGTGTCTAACTCATGAAAGTTGCTTGCCGTGAGATTGTGGACGTGGAAAAGCTCAATTATATTTGGACGAAGATCATCTGCTGATCCCTGCACCGTTGTTGAGGATTGCCTTTGACCAAAGGAAAATATCGCTTTTACAACTACGGGCCCATCGGTGACAAAGACAGGCGCCACAGCCGGATCCGCACTCACTCCCTCGATAATGCCAACTGGGAATTCGTAAGTATAATGAGGGGGCCGACTCAAATCCTCGTGTGAAAATTCTTTAGGAAATACCTCGCCGCTCACGCAGGCTCTATAGATTTGGTTACGCCGCAGACCATCAAAAAACCGCTGCATAAAATACCACGGATAACCGGCTTCTTGCGGAAGTTTACCCATATTCCCGCAATAAAACCGGTGCGCGGCCGAAACCAGAGTACCGTCGATTGATTTTTCCGGCCTAACAATCGGCGGTTGGCCAGGCTGGCTGTTTTGGGACACGTATAATAGGGTCTGGGCTTTAATTACCGCATGTTCCTGACCCGGTTCGCAGGGAATTACTGGCAATTTTACACCGTCTGGCTGGTTAAATATCTCCGCGGAAAGGTGGCGGGCTGGCCCCTTGAATGACATCAAATCGTGATGAAGGGCTGGAAAATCACTGCGTCGCAATGCATCCGCTGTGGCCTGAATTGGTTTTGATTCCATTCGTTCAGGCGAAGAAAAAGTCGAAGCTGAATCCCCAGCAAGGCCACGGCGATCAGGTGAACTCGGGTAGCCTTCCGGATACCGCTTAGAGCCCAATCCAAAAGGAGGTAAAGTCCCCAACTCTCCCGCCAGTTCTTCCCCTTCAAAGCCCCACGCCGGTCTGGATGCCACTGCAATTTGTTTTAACATTTTCTATTCCTCCTTAAATTTTTACCGTATTTTCACCATTTTTTTGCCAACACGCTGACTTTCCTTAGTCTGGGATGTTGCTGGATTCTCTTACTGAAAGTTTCCGGTCCGCAATGCGTCTTTTGCGCCGGCCAGGTAGCCATACTCGTGCAAAAACCACCCCGCCAATCGATATTGCCAGGTCCCCGGTGCGTGGGCCTTCATCGCCTGTTGCGCCATTGTGATCACGCGTCCATTCGGCGAAATGAGCGAGTGAATGCCAGTTGAAATAGGGTTCAACCCCACATACCACTTCAATTCAGGGTGCTTGGTATAAAAGAAGGCCGCAGACCTACCTTTTTTATCGGCCCGCGCGACTTCGACATCCGGCGTAATCAAATGATAATGATAATTGATGGCTGTTTTGAGATAAACCAAATCGACACCTTGCTTATGGAGCCGATAGCCACACTCAATATCTTCAAACCCATACCCAGTGAAAGTTTCATCAAAGCCGCCAATGCCCAAAAAAATGGCCTTAGAGACCGATAAATTGCCGGTAAGCCAATAAAACCAGCCAATCCGCTGATGATTTTGATAGCGGTTGGGTACGATGGCATGAAGTTGATCGGGTTTCGGTGGCCAGTCTAACCGACTCATATTGTATTCAAGGCCTTGAAAACAGCGCGGGGATTTGGCGGCGGCTTGCGCCTTTACATGCTCGGCCAGCAAATTTGGGTGGGCCAGCAGGTCGCCATCGGTAAATAGAATAAGGTCAGCAATGGCTTCGCGGGCACCCCGGTTACGGGCCGCCGCTTTACCCGCATTTTCCTGAACGGTCACCCGAACGGGAAGGCGATCAGAAAGGCTACGTACCATGTCCGGCGTGCCATCGGTGGACGTCGAATCGACCACCACGATCTCAAATTGATCCTTGGGTAACGTTTGATCTAAAAAACTGGTCAATACTTTTTCAAGCACCGGCTTTTGATTATAGGTGCCAATAACAACACTTATAGAAGGAATAACCATAACTCGCGAGTTTAGCACTTTGGTACTCGCATTGTCATCCACACAAACCCGGAACCTATAACGGACTGACGTCTACCACCGCCTCGGCGTTCCCGGGGCCGAACCCTTGGATTTGATACGAATCGGTACTGTCGTCGTAGGTATATTTGATTTGCCCCGCAGGGTCTGAATCCGTGTAAGGGGCGCCGGTAAACGGATTCGTCGGGGTTTGGCGCAGGTATCCATCAGTCTTCAGGGTTTCAATTAAGTCCACCGCCACCACTTCATTGCCTGTGGGATAGTGCCCATTATCAAGCCGATATCCCTCCACCGCAATTTGCACCCCATGCACCGTCCCCGACAACGCCTGAACCTTGGCCTTCTCATTAATCTTAGAAAAACTCGGAATCATAACCGCTGCCAAAACACCCATTACCGCGAGTACAATCAGCAACTCTAAAAGCGAAAAGCCCTTGCAGGTTAGATTCCTACCTTCGCAGAAATAACAGGATGGGCGGCTGGAATGACACGATTTTGACTTCATCATAAGGCGTAATTTACACGCGCCTTCTTTTTGTGTCAATAAATACTATGTTTAATTATTTGATTACGTTTATTATTGGCAGGTAAGTTGCGTAGAAGATGCTGATGGCCATGGCACCTGTCCCCGCTAATAGTAGCGGCTGCGCGACCATTCCCACTCGGCGCCATTTTTCTTGCTGCGTGCGCTGGGCATCTTTGGCCAGTTGGGGAAACACCTGCGCCAGGGTGCCGGTATACTCCCCGTGGGCCAAGAACGCGGCTACCGACCGGGGTAATTTGAATCGCTGCACCAGGGCAGGCACCACCGAACTCACGTGGTCCGCCAAGCAAACCTGCCCCCCGATTTTCACCGCCTGCGTGGGTGGCACCCCGGCCTGCACAAGCAATCCCCAAATCTGAAAATAATCGGCGTCACTCATGGGCATTGCCACTTTTACCAGGGCCCGCGACAAACGGGTCTGCAATAGCCAACCGAGTATACCAAATCCGCCTACCCCGAAAGCGACCACACCCCCTGCCCGCGCTGCCACCATTGTTTTTAAGCCCATCAACATCTCAAACACCGGCGGAACGGGGACGCCCATTTCGTGCTGGACGGTCACCAGCTGCGGCAACCCCCACAGGCAAAAGGCCAGGCCCATGAGCAGGGCTAAGCCAAAAGTGGCCAGAGGATACCGAATTGCCGCCCAAATTTCAGCAAAATGAGTCTGGCGACGGCGCAAAATACCCGCCAATTCTCGGCATATTGTGGCCAAGTCACTGGCTTCTGCGGGAATTAAATTCCACGTGCCTTCGGCAGATACGATCCACCGCAGCACGCTACCGGCACTTTCCCCGGCTTCAAGACTGGCCAAAGCCTGATTCACGCCCCGTTGCGCCGGCCCCACCGGCAACTGCTGCCCCACCATAGCGAGGCACCCAGCCAACGGAAACCCCGTTTCCAACGCGTCTGCCAGGCGCTCCAATACGATGGGCGCATGCCTCAACCGCCCCCACGTCTCCAGTATCATCATTGGGGTAAACCGAAAAATGCCTCGGCTGTCGCCGTTGTCCGTGCCGCCAATTCCTCAACCGAAACCCCTTTGTGCATCGCCATTACCCGTGCGGTTTCCACAACAAACGCAGGTTGATTTTCTTCGCCTTTGTGGGCCGCCGGCGTGAGGTAAGGGCAATCGGTTTCTACCATAATCTTATCTAAGGGAACGGCCTTTAGGGCCCAGAGCAACTCGCCATCTTCCCAGCGGGTAATCATCCCGGTAAACGAATAATAGGTTGTGGGACTCTCCCATTTATCTACCCATTCCACCCCAAGCGAAAAACAATGAATCACTTTTTTTACAGTGGGAAATTGCCCCAAAATGGCCCCCATATCAGCCTCAGATTTGCGGTTGTGAATAATCGCAGGTAACCTGTATTTTTGGGCCAACCCCAGCTGAATTTCGAGTTTGCGAATTTGTGCTTCGCGCGTGTCGGCTGACCAATGGTAGTCTAGTCCGATTTCCCCTACCGCGTGATATCGGCCCGTTTTAAGCTCTGCGTCTAACTGCGCTTCCCACTCATGCGTTTCATGTTCCAATGGATGAATTCCCATCGTGGGGAATACGATGCCCGGGTAGGTGTCTGCCGCCTGAATACAGGCCTTTGCATTGTCCAAGGTGGTCGCCACCGATATTAACCGGTTAACACCGGCGGCCTGCGCGGACGAAATAATCTCATTCATCGGGCGGTCGCACATAAAGGGATGGGCGTGTGTATCAATCCAATTCATTTATTAACCCTTTCATAGAGGGGGTTGCGGGAAAACCCGGCCCAGCGGGTGCCAATTTCAATGATTTTGGCGCTAGGCACCTTCGCGGCTTTCATTTCATCAACAAATTGATCAATGGGTCCAGCGGGTGTGGCAGAGGGCCAGATAATGAGCGCAAATTCGCCTTTTACCGTCGCTGCCTTTAGCCGCTTTAAGACGTCTGCCGCCGTGCCGCGCCAAATGGTTTCGTGAGTTTTGGTCAATTCCTTGCCCACGCAAACAAAGGCATCAGGATCCAGCAGCACCACTTCTTCCAAGCGATCCAAAATACGATTGGGCGACTCAAACCCACAAACGGGCCATTGCAACCGTCGCAATTCGTTTAGCATCGATAAAAATGCCGCTGACTTTCGGGGAAAAAACCCCACAAACACGTATTGATCGGCGGGAATGCCCGCCACCGAAAGCAGCGTGGTGATGGCGTTAGGCCCAGGAATGGGTTTGATGCGAATATTTGCGGCCCCTGCGGCGGCTACCAGGCGGTAACCCGGGTCTGAAATGGCCGGCGTACCGGCATCTGAAATTAAGGCAACCGAATCGCCGTTACTGAGTCGGGTAATAACACTGGATAGCCGCCGCGCCTCAGAAAATTTCTCTAATGAAAGCAACGGCACGTCAATCTCAAGTTTTTGCAGCAATTGGCCAGCCACCCGAGTATCTTCACACACCACCAATTGGACGCCTCCCAGCACCTCACTTAGGCGATGAGAACTATCGGAAAAATTCCCAATTGGAGTGCCGCACACCCATAAAATGCCTGGATTTTTAAGCATAAAAGAAATTACGCCTGAGGCAGAGAAACCTCAAGTTTGCCTTCGTATAGGCTGTCAGTGGAAATAACGTCCATATTGACTTTCCCTTTGTATACAGCCCCTTCTTCAATGAGCAATCGCCCACCGGAAATGTCGCCATAAACGCGGCCCGAATGTGAAATGTCCAGACCTGAAATCGCCTCAATATCGCCAATGACTTCACCCGATACCAACACGCGCTTACCGACAATATTGCCCTTCAAACGCGCCGTCTCACCTATGATGATTTCACCCTGGGCAGAAATGGTCCCCTCCATTTTGCCATCCAAGCGCACAGACCCCTGCGATTGAATATCCCCCTTAAATTCGGTCTCAGACCCAATCACCGTATTCACAATTTCACTGTTAAATTTCTTTAAAGTAACCATTACTAAAAACCTACCACACGAGCTTTGAAGCCGTAAACATGTCTAAGTTCAAATAAGGCTTTGGATCTATGGCTTCGTTCCACTTTTGTATTTCGTAGTGCACGTGAGGGCCGGTGGAAAGCCCTGTTGACCCTACCGACGCGACGTCCTGGCCCTTGCGCACCACTTCGCCGGGAGACACCAATATGCGGCTGTTATGGGCATATACGGTGCGCATGCCGTAACCGTGATCCACCACCACCTCAAGGCCATACCCGCCGTTCCACCCGGTTCTAGAGACGACGCCGTCGGCGGTGGTTTTCACCGGTGAACCCAGCCAGGCCGCGATATCAATGCCTTTGTGAAACTGGCGGCTCCGCGAGATCGGGTGAACACGCCAGCCAAAATCCGAGTCGATCATGCCAAATATAGGCCAATCCGAGGGGGTAACCGAAAAACGGGATTTCATTCGGGAAAATTGCCGCTCCATAACCGCGAGCTGGTTTTGATTGTCTTCAGAATAGGTACTGAGCAAGGCCAAGGCTTCACTTAATTTGGCCTCAATCGAAACGTTAGATGCCAATATTTGCTTGTAATTACGATCCAGCACTTCGGCTCGGGTACGACGTCTAAACCCGAAATGGCTGCGGCGGGCTTGGCTGAGCTGGTCGCGCAATTCATCTTCGCGATCCAATGACTCTTCCACATCCATTTTTAAGCGATTCAGTTCGCTTTTCATTTTGCGTAATTCTGGCACCGATTCCCCACCGGTCGTGCTGCGCGCGTCATCAAATTCATCCAAATTCATGGCTGCTTTGGCGCTAAAATACGCCATTCCCAAAATAATGCAGATCACCAAAAACACCGCGCTTAAAATCGCGCGAACCCCCAGTCGGTGCAACCGAAATCGCAACGAGGCCCGCCCCTCAGGAGGCACAATCATAAATGAATAAAATTCAGACTTATTTTTTCTCATGGCGAATCAACTTTTTAAAAGGCCCAAGATGTGCGATTTCTCGTTTTGCGCAGACTACCAAAGAGCGAAGCCATCAGGCGAAGCGGTGTAGTTAAGCAAAGCGAAAATTGTGCAGCTTGGGTCTTTTAATGGTCGGGGCGACTGGATTTGAACCAGCGGCCTCTAGTACCCCATACTAGTGCGCTACCAGGCTGCGCCACGCCCCGAAAAAATAGATGCCCTTAGATGCTACTCTAAATGACTCCGCTCTTCAAATGCTCTTTCAACATCGCTTCAAATTCAGGGCCATCAATGACCTCTTTTTCCATCAATTGCCTGGAAACATGTTCCAAGACCGCTTTATGGTCGGCCAGCAACTTTTCTACTTCCTTGTAACAGCGTTGAATTAACCCTTGAATCGCATTATCGATGGCCCGCGCAGTTTCCTCTGAATAGTCTTTGGAATGATCGGAATAATCGCGGCCCAAAAACACTTGCTGCTGCGTGCGGCCATATTTGCGGGTACCTAGCTCTTCCGACATCCCGTAGGTGCAGACATAGGCACGGGCGATATCAGTGGCGCGCTCAATGTCGTTTGAGGCCCCAGTGGTAATGGAATTGAAGATCAGCTGCTCGGCAATTCGCCCACCCAATAGCACCTTGATTTGGCTTTCCATTTCGGCTTTTGACACCAAATACTTGTCTTCTTTTGGCAATTGCAGGGTATAGCCCAGGGCCATGCCGCGGGGCAAGATACTGACCTTATGAACCGGGTCGGAATCGGAAATCAGCTTGGCCACAAGGGCGTGCCCGACTTCGTGAAAAGCCACAATTTCTTTTTCTTTTTCAGAGATCAGGCGGGATTTTCGCTCGGGGCCGGCCATCACCCGATCAGTGGCTTCTTCTAGCTCAACCATCGTCACTTGTTGCTTTTCTTTGCGTGCGGTCAGTAATGCGGCTTCGTTGACCAGGTTGGCCAAATCCGCGCCGGTAAAGCCAGGCGTGCGGCGGGCAATAACTTCCATATCCACATTTTCATCGATTTTTTTCTCGGTCGAGTGAATTTTAAGGATTTGCTGGCGACCTTTGATATCGGGCTTGTCGACCACGACTTGGCGATCAAAACGGCCGGGGCGCAACAAAGCAGGGTCTAGGATATCGGGTCGGTTGGTTGCAGCAACTACGATGACCGTGGTTTTGGGGTCAAAGCCGTCCATCTCGACCAATAGCTGGTTAAGGGTTTGCTCGCGCTCGTCATGACCGCCGCCCAATCCTGCACCACGATGCCGGCCCACCGCGTCAATTTCATCGACAAATATAATACTGGGCTGGGTTTTTTTGGCTTGTTTAAATAAATCCCGCACCCTTGAAGCACCAACGCCCACGAACATCTCAACAAAATCAGAGCCCGACAGTGAGAAAAACGGCACACCAGCCTCACCGGCGATAGCCTTTGCCAATAGGGTTTTACCGGTTCCCGGCGGGCCCATTAGCAATACGCCTTTTGGAATTTTGGCGCCAATGGCCTGATATTTCTCGGGTGCTTTTAGAAAATCAACAATTTCGCGCACTTCTTCAACGGCCTCATCCACGCCGGCCACATCTTTAAACGTTATATTATTTTTATCTTTGCCATTGGCAGTCGCCCGTGACTTACCAAAAGACATCGCCTGGTTGTTTGCCCCCTGCGCTTGGCGCAGAATAAAAAACCACAGCAACCCGATTAAAATAACGGGCAAAAACGCCTGAAGAAAGACGGATAACAACCAACCCGAATCCGCAGGATTGATCTGAATTTGTACCCCTTTTGCCCGGAGATCCGGAACCAACGTGGGGGAATCCATGTAGTACGTTTTGAATTTGGAGTTGTCTCGTTTGACGCCTTCAATCACTTTTTCGTTGGTGCGAATCGTGACCTGTTTTACGGTACCGCGATCCAGCTCAGCCAAAAACGAAGTGTAATCCAATACTTTGGGCGCCGCCGGGCTTTTCATCACTGAAAAGACGATAGAAAGAATGGTAAGTCCCAACAGTCCGTACCAGATCAGGCCGCGCCAATCTTTTGGAGTGTTGTTTGTCGGTTTATTTTCCGGGGATTCAGCCATATTAGCGGACAAGTGTAGCTGCAGTTTCTCTAATTAACAACCACTTCGTCTTTCCCGTGGAGTTCAGAGAGTTGAACACGGACATGGTCGGCGCGCATGGTTTGAATCGTCGCGCCAACGACGCTGGCCAGGATGGGGAGTTCGCGGTGGCCGCGGTCAATTAGGACGGCGACCTCGATTTTTTGGGGGCGTCCAAGTTCAAGGATGGCCGTGAGTGCGGCACGAATGGTGCGCCCACTGAATAGAACGTCGTCGACGAGAATGACGGTTTTACCGGTGAGATCGAATGCAATGTCAGTTTGACGCATGTAGGGCAGATTGCCGGTGTTGAGGTCGTCGCGGTAGAGCGCAATGTCGAGGGCACCCACTGGGACTATTTTGTTGCGTCGGGCCTTTATTACGTCTGCTAGACGTTGCGCCAGCGGAAATCCCAGCGTGTGAATGCCAATGAAAACGGTGGCGTCTAGGTCAAAACGCTGGGCGATGGTCTCCGCCATGCGATCGATGGCGTGAGTTACTTCAGTTGCGGTTAAACCCGCCACTACAATAGCCCTTTGGTTGACGGCACACCGTTTTTTCGGGGGTCAATTTGGGTCGCTCGGTCTAAAATTTGGCCCATGGCTTTGAAACACGCCTCGGCACAGTGATGCAGATTTCGCCCCCGCACCAATTCCATATGCGCCGTAATGCGTGCATTGTTGATTAACGCCGTAAAAAATTCTTCGGTGAGTTCCATATCAAATTCGCCTACCTTGGTGGCTGGGATCTCGTGAATAAAGGTCAGGTGGGGCCGGCCTGAAATATCGATGGCCAATTCGCAAAGGGCTTCGTCCATGGGGATGGCGCCGGACGCGTAGCGGGTGATACCGGAACAGTCGCCCAAGGCATCGCGGAACGCCTGACCCAGGCAAATGCCCACGTCTTCAACCGTGTGGTGGAAATCAACCTGCAAATCGCCCGTCACTTTGAGTGTGAGGTCAAAAAGACCGTGTTTTGCAAATAACGTAAGCATGTGATCGAAAAACCCGATTCCGGTACTGATTTCGGCGTTTCCGCTGCCATCTACTACCAGGATTAATTCAATCTGAGTTTCGTTTGTTTTTCGGCTAATTTTGGCTTGGCGCTGAGGCATTTAAGTGTCCTTTCAAATTTAAAATAACGCGGTTTGCTGAGCGGAATTGGCTTGCTGTGGCGGGGTAATGCCCAAATGCACATAAGCGGCCATTGTGGCACAGCGCCCCCGTGGCGTGCGATCAATGAATCCCAACTGCATCAAATAGGGCTCATACACATCTTCAATCGTGTCGCGTTCTTCTGAAATGCTGGCAGAAATCGTATCGACACCCACTGGCCCGCCTGAGAATTTTTGAATAATCGCCTGCAAATAACGCCGGTCGGTGTCATCGAGGCCCAATTCGTCCACACGCAGTGCCGCTAATGCGTCCTGCACCACGGGAATGGTAATACTGCCGTCGGCCTTTACCTGCGCCCAATCTCGCACGCGCTTTAAAATGCGGTTGGCGATCCGAGGGGTTCCCCGGGAGCGTCGCGCCACTTGATCCGCAGCCGCCGCTTCAATCGCGATATTCAGCAGAGAGGCCGTGCGATTAATGATCTGCATGAGCTCATCTTGTTCGTAAAATTCCATGCGCTCAATAATGCCAAACCGATCCCGCAACGGGGCCGAGAGCATCCCCACCCGAGTCGTCGCACCGATTAAGGTAAAGGGAGGTAAATCCAAGCGAATTGAACGCGCCGATGGGCCTTTTCCGATCATAATATCGAGCTCGTAATCTTCTAAAGCGGGGTACAACACTTCTTCAACTGCCCGATTGAGTCGGTGAATTTCATCAATAAATAAAATATCGCCCGCTTCTAAATTGGTTAAAATCGCGGCTAAATCACCGGGTCGTTCAATCGCCGGACCCGAGGTTGTTTTGATATTCACCTGCATTTCAGCGGCAATAATATTGGCGAGGGTTGTTTTACCCAGTCCGGGTGGCCCATATAGCAACACATGTTCAACATTTTCGCCTCGTTGGCGGGCAGCATCAATAAAGACGCCGAGATTATGCTTGATGGTCTTTTGCCCCACAAATTCGTCAAGCCGCCGGGGACGCAATTGCACCTCGCGCACATCTTCGATTTGGCTTTTTCCAGCCACCAGGCGCTCAGGATCCATCGAAACCGGGACTTCGTCACTCATTTCATTATTATAGGTTCGGATATAGAAACCGTATACAGTCTATTGTCATTCCAGCGACGGCTGGATTCTCGGGTTAGAATTAAATATGAATCACGCGCGATGTCCTCGATTTGTTTTTGCGGTGATCTGCCTTCTTATTTATTCTTCCCCATTACTTGCCAGCACCAGCATCCTGGAAAACTCGGTGTCGCTGACCGCTGAGTTTGATGCCGATAACCATGTTCAAGGATTGGCTGGAAAATCGGTGGAAAGCGCCGGGGATGTGAACAGCGACGGGTTCGGGGATGTTTTGGTGAGCGCCCCGGGAAATCAGGATGCGCCCTTTGAAAATGCTGGGAAGGTGTATTTGGTGTTGGGGCTTGCAAATCCAGGGAATCAATTGGCATTGGCAGCCCAACCAAAGGCGTTTATTGGCGCATCTACTTTCGCCCAGATCGGGGATGGATTGGCCGGTGGGGGGTCAGTCGATGGCGACGCCGCCGATGACTTTGTCATTTCGATGTTTCGCACCAATAAAATGGCGCTTTTTTTAGGGAAATCAGTTGGAAATTGGACAGATGAAACGCCTCTTTCTCAGGCCAATACCACGTTTCAATCTACACAGGACATCGCCTTTGGATTTTCAGCCTCAATTTCAGGCGACTTAAACGGCGATGGGATCAATGATGTAGTCATTAGTGCCCCAAATGCAAGCTCAGGGGGCAATACTCAGTGCGGCGCTGTTTATGTATATTTTGGCGTCGAAAACTGGCAAGGGACGATGACCGATACGCAAGCCAACATCACGATAACCGGCACATTAGCGGGCGAAAATTTGGGGTATAGCGTCAAAATTATACCCGACACTAATGGCGATGGCATTGATGAATTATTAATTGGCAGCAATAACGATCAGGACTCGGATGGATTGGGCCGGGTGTTCTTATTTTTGGGACGTAAAACCTTCAGTACTGCCCTATCGGTAACGTCGGCGGATGCCCGATTTAGTGGCGAAAAAGCCCAAGGGCTGTGGGGCAGTACCGTTGCCGGGCTGGGCGACATTAACGGAGACGGACTGGGCGACTTCGGCATCGCCGAGCCGGATGGTGGCGCCACCCAAAGCGGTAAAATCGTGGTTTACTTGGGCCAGCGCGAGGCTTTCGCCAGCCAAAACACCATCACCCAGGCCGCAGTGATATACAGCGGCATCTCCGCCTCGGATGAATTCGGTCTTCACAGCCTAGCCCCCCTCGGCGACATCACAATGGATGGCCGCTCGGACTGGGCCGCGGGCTCGTTTTCCGGTCAATCCAATAAGGGTATCGTGTCGCTATTGCCGGGGCAAGCCACCTTCGACAACGCCACACTCGCCATTGCCAGCATTGGCAGAAACTATGTGGGTGATGAGGTTGGTGCAAAAGCCGGATTTTCAATAGCAGGGGTATCAGATTTTAATGGTGACGGGGTTAATGAAGTACTGATTGGCGCACCGTTTAGCCTTGCTACGGCCACAAACTCAGGCGGGGCATTCCTATTATCCGTCCCGCACGCCGACCGATTGGCCGTTCCCACCGCACTCACGCTTGTCGCCACTCAGAATCGCATTCAGGTACGTCTGACGGCCACGGATCCCGATGCCGCCACGCGTAATTTTGGCATTGTGCAGGTGAGCTCTACCGCATCCCAGAAATCCTTTTTATTACCGGTGGCCGAAACCGAACCTAATTCTGGCCTTTTTACAGCGTTACTTACAGCGGTTCGCACCCGAACTCAGCCGACGATCCAGCAAATCAAGGCCCGTCCGGACGATGTTATTACCGTGCGTTCGATGGAAAACCAGGCAATTTCAGCCCAACTTACGGTTGAGAATACGGCCCCAAGTGTATCGATCACTGGTTTGGCGCAACGTGGCCTTGGTAGCAGTACTCGGGTCGATATCCAGTACCGCGCCTCAGACACCGATGCCGACCCAGTTGCGTGGACCGCCGCGGGCCAAGTGCAGTTCAAGGCTGAATCTGACGACACATGGGCGGACGCAAGCATTTCAGGGACAACAACTGCCGCCAGCGCCAACGAAATTTGGGTCACTCATAACGCCCAATTTCAGCCTCTGAACTGGAATGCGGGCAATCTCAATGGCGCATACCGGGTTCGCATAAAACCCGCCGACAGCGGTCATTTGGCCGGCCACTACGTCACATCTAACATCATCATGATTGATAACGCGGCGCCCACGGCACCGACGATGGCCACCATTCCCAGCAAATGGGCCTATGAAATCACGGTCACGGGCGCTGCTGAAGCGCTATCCACGGTCGAACTCTGGCTAAACGGCAGCCTTCAAGCGACCACAAATACCAGCAGCGAAGGCGTGTTTTCAGCCGTTCGCATCACACTTAGCCAAAGCACGAGCAATGTCCTATCTGCCGTTGCCGTTGATGTCGCTGGAAATCGCTCCGCCACCTCAAGCAGCCAAACCGTATCATTTGCTCCCCAAGTTGAAACGCACACCTCAGGCTCACTCAGTGCCCGTATCGCGTTCGCCGTCGGGGTTGCGCCTGCTGATTCCAGCGTAACGTTCACCGCGGTGAACACTACCCAGCTCACCGCTGACAACGGACAAGCACCCAAGTTCTATCATTACGAAACTGGCTTCGACCTGACTTTCACGCAGCCAGGCGTATCAGGCACCTTCGTCACCGGATCCGCCCAAGTAACCATCACGCTACCCAGTGTCGTTACCCCCAGCTCCGCCATCGCCGTGTATTATTTCACCGGCACCGAATGGTCCACGTCAGGTATTTCGAATTTGGTCGTATCCGGCAATCAGGTTCAGTTTTCCACCACTCATTTCTCCCGCTTCATGATCTCAAAATTGGACGATCCGTTTGCCCCCACGATTGGGCCTGTCAAATTGGACGGCGTCCCGATTTTGGCCAATGCCTTTTTCCCGGCACGCCCCGCTATTACCTGCGCCATCACCGATAACGACTCTCATATTGCCTCGTGGTCAATTCGATTAATCAACGCGGATTCAGGGGCTTTGGTGGCCCAAAATTCAGCCACTGCTCTCGATTCAGCGGCGGTGAGTATCACGCTGCCATTAGACGCAGACCTAGCAGATGGCCGCTACCAGATTGTGGTGACCGCGGCCGACAATAGCATTCACAGCAGTACCAGCACCTCGTCGGTGTTTGTGGTGGCGGCCTCTAGTTTTCGCTTTAGCGCCATCGCGGGGCCCAACCCCATTAATCCTGTGGCCACGGATTTGGTCGTTGGCTATAGCCTGAGTCAAAGCGCCGAACTTACGATCGTCGCAGCCGATCTTCGGGGCCGCATTTTGAAGCGGTGGAATTTCACCGACACAGCCACTGAGACCCAAAGCGGATATCATACACTCAGTTGGAATTGCCGAGATGAGCAGGGCCTAATCGTGCCCAACGGGCTGTGTTACGTGTACCTCATTGCCAAACGTGGCGGTGAATCACGCAAGCAAAAGCTAAAAGTGGCGGTGATCCGATGAGGTATCTTAAGATTACGCTCGCCATTTTGATTGCCTTATCAGTTCCGGCCTCGGCCGATTATGCCTTTTCTCAAAACAATTTCGGCGTCCGTGGGTTAGGCCTGGGGGGTGCCGGCGCAGCGTTTCTAAATGATTCCGAGCAAATTTTTTACAATCCCGCTGTTCCACCAATCCACTCAGCCCCTTCTTTTAAATTCGAAATGGGCCAACGCCTGGCCACCCCGTTTGTGGCCGCCACCGCGCAAGGTCTTCCCGGTCCCTTTTTATGGAGTGCTATGACCGCTTGGGACAACGGTATCCCTGGCACCGCCTTGAATGAGTACGGGCAGCCCGTGGCCACCGGCACCAGCTTCGGATGGCAGCTGCTCGATGTACGCACCGCGCTCCCAGTTTCATTTTTGGGCGCGCGCTGGGCACTGACCGGGCATGCGGTTCAAGAGTCTTTGGGTGGTAAGCGTGGTATTGGCGTTTCCCTCAGCGGCAGCGCCTACTATGATTTCGTACTCGCTCAATATCCCATTCAGCTATCCGCCCAACTCAATGATGGCCTTTCGACCGGCATGCGCTGGAACACCGGCGCCGTGGATGGCATTCCAATCGACGGTCGCGCCGGCGTTGCCCTGTCATCGCCGTCCCGAAAATGGACCGCCGCTGCCGAAGGAATAATCCGGTACCGCCGAGACCCGTACACCGGACGATCAGCCCGCAGCTATGGTGTGAACTTGGGCGCTGAATATTGGGTGCTGGGCAACCCGCTCACCGAGCTGGCCCTGGCCATGCGTGCCGGACTCCGGGAAGGCGACATCACGGCCGGATTTGGCAGTTATCTCAATGGCTGCCTCATTGATTTTGCCTATATTCAGCCTTCAGATCCCGCCTTTGAAACCGAGTATCGCCTGAGCGTGGGCTGGACCTTCGCCCCGCTACAAGCCGCGCCTCCTGCGGAATTTTTCGCCCGACCCGCCAAAGCAACCCTTGCTAATTTTCAGCTTCCCGGAACGCCCATTTTATCGGCGATTCTTCAGGTTCAACCCGAGCTTCAGATTCAATTTCAAGAGGGATCTAGAAATATTCCGGTTCTGATTGATGGAAACCAATGGATAGCCCAACCCAATCAAACGCATCCCCTAAGCACCCTCCCCAAGCTCATTATCGTCCCAATAACCGCCGAAACCGCGGTTACACTCAAACTAGATTATTCCGACGCTGGCCTCTTGCTCGTCTCAGGAAACGCCCCTCCCACTACCATAATCCACCTCAATGGCTTTCAAATCGAGCCTGCCACAGATAGCAGCCTCAGCGCTATACTTCCTGTTTCCGAACCTATCAGCGAAATTACACTCAATATTCGGTCAATTTGAGTTGAGGGAATGAAATTAGTTCGAAAACGCACCGATAACTTTATAACCAAATGAGTTGGCCTCAACCGAAAAGGAGTTCGCGTGATTTACAAAATTGTTAGCATTGGCAGCGGTAGTCCCTCAGAAATTCCCCAACTCTCAATTCCGATCGAAGACGCCCTGCATGCATTTGGCGTCCGTCAGGCTGAACGAAACGAAAGAGGCCTGGACCTGGAGCCCGAAGGCCATTTGTCTCAAATGCGCAACGGCCCCGTAAAAGACGCCTTGTATAAATGGATATGCGAGGGCCCAGCCTTCGAACCTCGCGTGGAAACCGCAGAACGAATTGCCCGATTTCACTCGGCCGGCTCAGCCGACTTCCATTGTTTAGATCTTTCTCAATTGGGGTTAACCAGCACAATGGTGCCCTGGTCCATTTTGAAAGCCATTCGACCACCAGAGATTCTGAATTTGGTGGCCAACGACATAGATTCTATTCCAGAAGACGCGTTTGAAGGCCTAGCGACTATCCAAATGGTTAATCTGTCCTGGAACAAAATCGAGACCCTCAGCACCGCCACAATTGCACCCATTTTTGCCTCGGAAATTCGGTTAAATGGGAACCCCTTGGACGAGGGAGAATTTCTTCCCCGGGTCAATGAGCTGATCCAGCATGACAGCACCCCTCGCTTTTTTATTACCTATGACTTTGCCGCACGGGTGGCACAGTCCCCCACGGGCCAAATTGTAATCCATGCAATACACAGTCGGAGCCGGCTGAATAGTGTCAATAGTGAGGCACCGGCCCCATCGCGGGGAATGCGGCGAAGCCTTGCTTCGACTGACTTATGGCAGCCGCCACGGAACTTTTCGACATCTCCCTCATTGGGCGGCTTGTCGTTTCCGAGTGGCCGAGGCGGTTCATCTACAGGCGGGTTCTCTAAGGCTACCTCAGGGGCTGTTTCTCCCAATGATTTTTTCAGGCAACGATTAGGCGTGGTGCATGAAGGCGGAAATGAAGGCGACGCGCCTCAGCGAGAAGATAACGAATGTGCACCGCTTCTCGGGGTATTTGAAGGTACCGTTAAAAACTACTTACCTGTGGCCGAGGCCAACTCTCTTTTGGCCGATGATTTTTGGATGAACCCCCGCGATACGCGCTTGATTACCAACACAAACGGTCATAATTTATTTATGGGCTGGGTGGCACTCAGCGGCGAAATTGAGGTGGCCACTTATGAACTGATCGATCCGGCCGTTCGTGATCACCCCCCCAATCGACGTATGCTAGCTGACCTCGCGGTCGCGGCAAACAAGGCGCAATTTGACTCCGACATGGCCGACATTTTACGCCTGTATCGGAATAATGAAGGCTTTCGAGCAGCGGCTCAGAATTGTATTTTTAACAGCAACGGCTGTGGTGACCGGCAGGCCTCTATATATTGTGTGCTCAAAGCAACGATGCCCATCTATTTGGCGCAGACACCCACCGTACCGGAAGTTACACAGTTGTATGGCCATGCGTATATTCCGCAAGTCATCATCGGCGTGGTGATTGACCTCAATCAAAGCGGCGATGAAGCCGGTCAAATTCGATGGGCCATGCAAGCCCTTAGCCGCACTTATAATCTGGGGATGGACCACCTGGTCATGAGTAACCCGTTTACCGGTGACGTTATGCTCCCCTTTCGAACAGAAATTGGCAATCAGGTTGCTGCGAGACTTTCGGAATGTGGATTTTACGAAGATTTGGTCATTACCAACCCAGCATTCGAGCCTATTCGGGCAGATTTAAAGGAACGGATTGCCCACGCTAAAAAACGATTGGCAGATGAACGTGATGAAAAATTTGACGCGCTAATGGCTCGCCTGGCATTGGACGAGACGGACACAAATCACATCAACGAAGGCACCTATAACACGGAGGCCAAAAAGCTAGAGCCCGAGTATGAACAGCAGCTCCGCTTGGCAATCCGTGAGATCGTACACCCGTTTATTCGGTAACCTTGCCGCCCTTTGACTCTGGCACCAACGTCTTGCGAATGCGTTCGACCGCTTTTTTATAAATCCTCGAAATTTGCGATTCTGAAATGCCCATCCGATCGCCAATTTGAATAAAGGTCATATCATCAACCACATACATGCTCACAATTTTTTGCTCGCGGGGAGTCAGCGCGGCCATCGCTAATTTAAGTTGGAGTGAATTCTCAATCTGGGTTTCAAAATCAGCCAGGCTATTCACCGATAAAAAGACGCTGGCAGCGTCGGTGATCCAATCGTAAAAGCGTGAGGGATCGGCTTTGGTAATGTAGCGGATATGGTCTTTCATTGCGCCATTGATGCGGGAATAGGCAATCGGCCAAATGTCTTTGCCTTTTTTGGGGTCCCAAATTTTAAGGGTTTCGATAAACTCGAGTTGCGCAATGGTTTTTAGGTCGTCGCGCTCGCTATCCGCGACATGTGGGGGCAAAAAGCGGGCGTACCGGGCCACTAACTTGGTAATAAGACCACCAAATGCCCGTAAAATATCGCCGGCATAGTGCTCCATTGCTTGCACCTTGATGTTGTTTAAAACAGGGTCCGAAATTTCGTCCCAAAGGGTGTCTGCGCGTTTACTGGTCATTCGCTAATACCCAACGCCTTCGTAATTTTTGCCAGCATCCGGTCCCGGTCCGCTGGTTTCACCCGAGCTTCAATCCCAAGGGCCTCAATAACGTCGCTAGCGGCAGTTTGAATCCGCTGAGTCAGCTCGGCCTTCACCGCATCACTCTCGCCCGCTAAATTCGGCAGATCCAGCTTCATCTTGCGCACTTCTCGCCCCTGGCTCTCAGCCTCGGTGCGACGGTAGGTACTTTGCGGAAATATACTCGAGTAGTAATCGCTCATCGGTTAAAAGTCATCCAAGGTAATAACACCAATTGATTGCACCTTCACCTGCGGCACAATCTCGTTATAAGACAACACAGACAAGCTCGCAAAATTACGTTCGCAGAATTTCTTGAAATGTGGACGCAGGCGCGGCGAACACAAACATACCGGTGGCTTATCCATTTTTCTAAAGTTGGTCATGTGCTCACCCACCTGATCCAGAACCTTTTCTCCCACTTGCGGATCCAGGGCCAAGAATGACCCATATTCGGATTGGTGCACCGAATTGATCATGGTTTCTTCGAGGCGTGGATCAATGGTAAACACCGTTAAGGTTTCATCGCGATCGGTGAACCGCGAGCAAATTTGCCGAGCCAACGACTGACGCACATATTCGGCCAGCAAATTCGTATCCCGCGACACGTGGGCATAGTCGGCCAATCGCTCTAATATCGTCGATAAATCCCGAATCGATACCCGTTCCTTCACCAAGGCCTGCAATACTTTGTGCACCTGGCCCAAGCTCAGCATATCCGGCACCAATTCCCGCACAATCGCCGCGTTGGTATTTTTCACCAGTTCCATCAAAGACTGGACGTTTTGACGGGTCATAATTTCGTCGGCATGCTGCTTGATAATTTCGGCAAAGTGATTGGCAATAAAATCAGTGATATTCTGCACCGGAATATTCGCTTCTTGCAGGGCATGTACCTGATCTTCTGATACCCACGAAGAAGGTGTATTCGAAATCGGGTCCGTAGCCTCGATCGCCGTAATGCCCCGCCGTTTTAATTCCGAAATCGATTTCAACACGAAAAAGTGGCCCGGCAAGGCCTCTCCCACCGCAATTTTGGTACCGCGAATATCCATTTGATATTGATTCGGTGGGATCCCCAAGTCATCCATAACCCGCACACCTGGAATAACAAAGCCCAAATCTTGGCCAATGTGATACCGAACCAAGGTAATTCGCTCCAACAGCGGCCCATTCTGACTCGGGTCAATAAGAGGTACCAAATTTCGACCTGTCTTCAAACTAATCGGATCCAAGTTCAAGGTTCCCAAAAGATTTTCGGGCTTTTTCATGGCTTCTTTAGAGGTATCTTGCTGGGTCTCCATGGCCATTTCCGACGCCGCTCGTTGCGTCCTGAAAATCGCCACTGCCGCAGCGCCCGATAAGGTCGACATAATTACAAACGGCACAAATGGCAGGCCGGGAATAATCGAAAATAGGCCCAAAATAAAGGAGGTTACCGCAAATGCCTTTGGCTGGGCCATAACCTGCCGCGTTATGTCCTGGGATAGGCTTTTTTCAGAGGCCGATTTGGTAACAACCATACCGGTTGCGATTGAAATCAGTAGTGCCGGCACCTGCGATACCAAGCCATCTCCGATCGTGAGCCGGGTATAGGTTTCTAAGGCATCCCCAATGGTCAATCCTTGCTGATATCGGCCAATGATGATCCCGCCCACGATGTTGACGATCATAATGACGATACCCGCAATGGCATCCCCTTTTACAAATTTATTCGCACCATCCATTGATCCGAAGAAGGTGGATTCCCGCTCTAATTTTTTTCGGCGCTCTTTGGCTTCATTGGCATCAATCAAACCGGCGTTTAAGTCAGCGTCGATACTCATCTGTTTACCCGGCAAAGCGTCCAACGTAAATCGAGCTGCAACCTCAGATACCCGTTCAGAACCCTTGGTAATAACCAAAAACTGAACGAGGGTAATAATACAAAAGGCAACCACACCCACCACAAAGTTGCCTTCAGTTACAAAGTTTGCAAAAGCTAAAATAACTTCGCCTTCGAAATCCGGGCCCTCGGCCAAAATCAGCTTGGTCGACGATACGTTCAAGCTCAGCCGGTATAGCGTAACGACCAGCAAAAGTGAGGGGAAGGCTTCAAAGTCGAGGGGCTGCGACAAATACATCGCAATGAGCAAAATCATGACCGATACGGAAATGTTCAACACCAACAAAATGTCGAGTAAAAAGACCGGGATCGGAATGACCATCAAAGCAATGATCATGATCAGCACGGAGGCCAGGACCATGTCCTGAATTGAAAATGTTTCTCTAAAGTTACGAAGACCAAACATATGTGATTATTTTATCGCGTTGTGGGGATCAATATCGACGGGTGCGCTTCTTCTTTAAATTATACACAAACGCCAATATCTCAGCCACCGCCTGGTAGTAGTCGGGCGGGATCTCTCCGCCCACAGGCGTAAGTTTGTAAAGTGAGCGCGCCAAAGGTGGATTTTCAATGATGGGAATAAAGTGTTGTTCGGCCGTTTTAATAATTTCTCGGGCAAACAATCGCTCACCTTTCGCGACCACCAACGGGGCCTGCATCCCATTCGGTTTGTACTCAATCGCAATGGCATAGTGCGTGGGGTTGGTTACAACCACGTCCGCCCCCGGCACAGCACCCATCTGCCGCCCCTGCGACATCGCCCGCGCGGCATCCCGCTGACGCTGCTTAATCAATGGGTCTCCCTCGAGTCGCTTGTACTCGTCCTTGACCTCTTTTTTGGTCATTTTCAGGCCTTTAATGTATTCGTAACGCTGATAAAAATAGTCCAGTAGCGCAATGACCACGTAAAACATGCCAACCCGAATGACCACTTTCATAATCAATGTGGCCGTAAACGCAATCAATGCTTCTAAGGTCATCGCCTGTGACTGCAAAATTATGACGTACTCATCTCGGATGGCGTAATATAAAATCAACACAACGACAAACATTTTAATGATCGATTTAAAAAGCTCTACGATTTGTTTCATCGAAAACAGTTTTTTGATCCCCTCGATGGGATTCAGCTTGCTAAAGCTGGGCGACAAAGGCTCAAAAGAAATTAAAAATCCCGACTGAACCGCCTCTAAAATGAGGGCCACTAAAAAAGTCGCAATTAAAAGGGGGGCCATAATCAACAGAATAAAAAAGAAAGTTTGATTTAAGATACTGATGACCATATCGATCGAAAACGGTGTTCCGATTTGGGTCCAGCAATACTGAGTGAGCCCCGCCATTTTGTTCCATAAATCCGGCGCAATGGCTTTTAAAACAAAAAACGACACAAACAACAACGCCGCCCCTGTAATTTCCTTACTCTTGGCAATCTGGCCCTTTTCCCGCGCTTCTCTCAGCTTATGGGGGGTAGGTTCTTCTGTTTTTTCGCCTGAATCTTCGCCCATTTTTGGCCTTTATTTAATCTGAATCGCCATCATCAGCTCAAGCAAAAGTGTTGTGATTTTTTCGAGTAGACCATAGATGATACCGACCATGCCCGCCGACACCGTTAGTAGCACAAATACGGCGACAATCGGCTTAACCTGAAAGGACAACTGAAAGACGTTGACCTGCGGGGCAATCTTGCTCAACATCCCGAATCCAAAGTCCATTAGCAACATGACCAGTAGAATTGGGGCTGCAATTTGAATCGCGACACCAAAAATTGCACCCCCCAACTGCATTAACAATTGGGTTCCACCGGCAAAATTGATCGGAGAGCCGATAGGACACAGAACAAAACTCTGGTAGAGCGCTGATAACACGACATGGTGCCCGCCAATGATCAGGAAAATGACGATCGATATCCAACGCGTCAGCCGCGATAAAATCGTGGTGTTGTTCCCTGAAGAGGGGTCTAAGGCTGATGCCGCGCTCATGCCGGCTTGGGTATCCATCAATTCGCCAGCAAACTCAATCCCGATTACAAATAGCTGCATCGCGAAGCCCATCATGGCGCCAATCAGTAGCTCGGTGATAATCGCGAGGGCAAATAGCACGACACCTTGCGGCATGTGCGGGGGCAACGGAATGACAAACATAATCAGGGTCGCAATCCAAAAGGCCATCGCTAATTTGGCCATTGCAAATATTTCTTTGGAGTTAAAAACAGGTGCGAGCTGCAACACGCCCCCGATACGGGCGATAATCAATGAAAACGCAATAACCTGGTCGGGGGTGACGATCACGTTAACGGTTCACGGGACGAGAGTACGTTGGGATGTTATTCCAGAGATCGTAGGTTAGGTCTAAAATCAAGTTGGTCATCCACGAAAAAGTCAGAGCGAACACAAGCATAACCACAATCATCTTAGGGGCAAAAGACAAGGTTTGTTCTTGAATCTGAGTCACCGCCTGAAACACGGACACCAACAGCCCCGTC
>CANKTL010000007.1 GCA_947486405.1 bacterium | reverse complement strand
ATCCTGAAATACCAGATATTCCTGACAGCAGATCAGATAGTGTTGCGCTAGGTGTGCCGTTTTGCAGCTTGCCACAACTACTGGCTAAAGCAATGCAACCCACCACAAGCGCTAATATAGCAAATCGGAATTTTCCCCCCATAGGCCTACAATTCCCGGTGGGGTAGTCCCTTTAAACCTTCAATTTTTTTGTTATAAAACGATTAATAAAGTATTTGATTTTCGCTGACGCTCGTTTGAGCTGAAGTTTCAATGTTGTGTAAATAAAAATTGAGCGCTATCCTCGCAGTGTTATTAAGTGTTTCAGGTAAAAACGCTTCAATGGTTAGTACCAATGAAATTGTGAAGGAGGTGTCCGCTGTAAGATCTCCCCAGGGCTGGGACAAAACTGCCCACGATTTAAAAATTTAGGAGAATTATCATAATGAAAAAAAGACACTTGTATTTAATGGTAGTGGCGGCTGTAATGGCGGTTTCTTCTGTTTCGGTTAGCGCGGTTGATATTCAAACCAGCGGCGCAATCCGAGTTCGAGATCAAATTGAAATGAAGTCGGGTGCAGCTGGCGACAACACACAACGCAACCGCATTCGTCTGTCATTCCAATATGGCGGTAAAGCAATGGTAGCTGAAAACGTTGAAGCCGGTTTCGGAATTGCAACAATGGGCGACCACCGTTCATTGAACACCACGTTTGGCACGGGTTCTCAGCCAACAGGTTCTACTGCAAATTCTACTGCCTTTGCTCAACCTAATGTGGCCATTGATTATGCCTACATCAAACACACCAAAGAATCGATGAGCGTGACTTTGGGTCGGTTCAGAAATCCATTTTTTACCGTTTCTCAGTTAATCTGGGACAACGATATTCGGGGTGAAGGTGCGGCATTTAACTATAATTTGACCGATCTGAATGCAAACATCACTGCGGCTTGGTATGCACTAGACGAAAAATCATCTGGTCTTGCTGATTCCAATATGGTTATTGTTCAAGCAGCGCATTCGAACACTGTTATGGATCTGCCTGTTAAAGGTGCTTTGACCTATTATGGAACGGCATTTGCTACCGGCGACAGCACTGTATTTGGTGGAACCGCGCTTAATAAGGAATTAGCGGCTTGGCAATTAGCAGGTGAAGTTAGCTTTGTCACTAGCTTTGTTGATCGTTTTCGTGCCTACGGCGATTTTGTAACTAATTCAGGCGCAACAACCAACGACCGAAACGGAATTTTGTTGGGCGCTAATTTCGGCAGCAAAAAATTGGCTGGTCCTGGAACTTGGGAAGGTGATATTAGCTATCGATACCTGCAAAAAGCCGCTTTTGTACCTGCATTGGTTGATTCTGATTTCCTATCTGGCGCAACACAATCCAAAGGCTGGACTGGTTCTTTGAAATACGCAGTTGACCGCGATCTAATTGCTGGGATTACTTATCGCCAAGCATACGACCTAATCAACTTCGACCAAGTGCATTCAATGGTTCAATTAGACCTTTCAACCAAGTTCTAATTTAAGCCTAAAAAATCGATAACTAAGAAGGAGAACGTTCATGCAAACAATGTTTAAAGCCTTTTTAGTAGCCTTGCTGGTTGTGGGTGTTTCGGCACCTGCGGCCCTGGCTGCTGATAGGGAAATTCTAGGGGCGGGCGCTACTTTTCCGTTTCCGCTATATTCAAAAATGTTCGACGTGTATAACAAGAAAACTGGTGTTCGAGTCAACTACCAATCCATCGGTTCCGGCGGTGGGATTCAACAAATTTCAGCCAAAACCGTTGAGTTTGGCGCATCTGACGCTTTTTTGAAGGACAATGAAATAAAATCATTTTCAGCCCCTGTTGTTCACGTGCCAATGGCACTGGGCGCGGTGGCAATTGCTTATAATTTACCAGGCAACGATGAAATTAAATTAACGTCGGATGTTTTGGCCGACATTTACCTAGGCAATATTAAGAAATGGAATGATGCGCGAATTAAGGCCCTTAATAGCAGCGTGGCCCTACCTAACCTTCCGATTACCGTTGTATATCGATCTGATGGCAGTGGTACCACCAGCATTTTCACGACCTATTTGGCTGAAGTTAACAGCGAATGGAAAAATGATGTGGGTGCTGGCAAATCGGTGAACTGGCCGGTGGGTATTGGCGGAAAAGGGAACTCTGGCGTAGCCGGAACCTTGAAGCAAATTCCAGGTGGTATCGCGTATCTTGAGCTTTCGTATTGCATTCAAAATAAGCTTTCAGTTGCTGCCCTTAAGAATTCAAGTGGCAAATTTGTGAAAGCATCCCTTGAGTCTACAGCCTTGGCCGCAGAAGGTGAGAAAATTCCCGCAGATACTCGAATTAACTTGGTGAACACCGATTCGGATGCTGGCTATCCCATTGCCGGACTTACCTGGATTATCGTGTATAAAGATCAAGCGTATGGAAACCGCTCTAAAGCAGATGCCAAGCAGTTAGTAGAACTGTTGTGGTGGATGACTCACGAGGGTCAGCAATATTCCGAGCCGCTCGACTATGCAAAATTGTCTCCAGGGCTTCAAAAGAAGTCTGAAGTGATTCTGAAGTCCATTACATTTAAGGGTGAATCACTACTTTAAATTTGATTTTGCTCACCGGTGATTCTACGCCGGATTCGCAACGCCAGGCAAAGCTTAACTTTGCCTGGCTGCAGCTCTCGCCCTTTTTATTTATAACCTTTCTTACCTCGGTTCCTTTGGAATGGCCTACCAAGGTGGTATACTCCCAGAAATGTTTTTTCGAGGAATAGTCGGTTTCATTCTTGCATTTTGTCTGACTTCGTTAGTCTCGGCACAACCTGTGGTCCTTCAATCTCAGGCACCGCTTCAACCCAAAGTTTCAATTACCTCCGATCAAAAATTTCTGCCCCAATCCGGCGGCGAAATGTGGGTTGCAGTCAAAATGACGATCCCACCTGGCTGGCATACTTACGCACCCATGCAGGGCTCAGCGTTTTATCCCCCCCAATTTAAACTAGATCCCCAAGTAGGCCAGGTACGCGACGTGAAATACCCAACGGGCCAGACTTATTCGGCGTATGGTAAGCGATTTCCGGTTTATTTCGATACCACCTCCTTTTTAGTGAGGATCAAGTTGGGCCAAGGACGCCAACCGACTGCCGACGAAATTCCCCTTTCAATTGATTGGCTGGCCTGTACAGAATCCCAATGCGTGCCTCAATTAACGACAGTGACTGTGCCAGTGAGATACGGCCCCCTGACACCCTCGGTGTACTTTCGCGACATTCATCGCCAGTTAAGCGAAATGCCCGATGTGCCCGCTGTTCCTGAGGCTTCTCAGATGTCCTGGCTCGCGGCTGTTTTTCTGGCACTGTTGGGCGGGCTTGTTTTAAATCTTATGCCCTGCGTTTTTCCAGTGTTGTCTCTCAAGGTCTTTCAGGTGCTCAAAAACGGAGATGCCAGTCGCGCCGCTATCCAAAGAGAAATTGGCTTTTATGCAGCAGGGGTGCTCGCCGCCTTATGGATTTTGGCATTTGTTACGATTGTGTTGAGGGCCTTTGGCAAATGGGCAGGGTGGGGGTTTCAGCTTCAATCGCCGTGGACGGTCAGTATTTTGGCCCTGGTGTTTGTTTCCGCGGGTGTAATGATGTTGGACTGGGTAAAACTGCCTCCGACGATTCTAGAAGCCATTTCACGGGTTGTGAATCGCCTAGGTCTGGGCAAGTCCCCCCGCCATTCAGACGCTTGGGGGAGTGCCCTCACCGGTGTTTTGGCTGTCGTGGCCGCTACGCCGTGTACGGCCCCCTTCATGGGCGCAGCGATTACCTATTCGTTGACTCAATCCTCGTTTCTGATTTTTTTAATTTTTACTTGTTTGGGTCTGGGACTTGCCGCTCCGTTCGGCCTCTTGGCCCTATTTCCTCAGTGGTTCTCAAAGTTGCCTAAGCCCGGTGCCTGGATGGTTATGACAAAACGACTTCTGGCCATTCCCCTGTTTTTAACCGCCATTTGGTTGGTTGTGGTGGCGAGTCATCAGTTTGATCCCGTTACCCGTAGCAGTTCTGTGGCGGAGGTTAGAGAGTTAATCGCCGCGCGGCAACCGATGCTGGTGGATGTCACAGCTGAGTGGTGTCTCACTTGCAAGGTCAATGAAAAAGTTCTCGCCAGTACAAAAGTGCAGCGGGTGTTTCGAAAAAACAACGTTCAACTCCGCGTCCTTGATTGGACGAATGGCGATCCTGCCGTGACCCAATTTCTAAAGCAATACGGACGCAGTGGCGTCCCAGCGTATTTCTATTTTGACGGCAAATCCGAGGTGCCTAAGCCGTTGCCTCAGATATTAACGCCCGCCATTGTGATCCAATCTATCGAGTGAGGCTTTGCGTTTTGGCCGCATTTTTGATAAAACCCTGTAATTATGGATAATATTTTATGGGCCAAATAAGCTGGGGCTTGTTGCTGTTACGACTGGTGGCCGGCACCTTGCTAATTGTTCATGGGGTTCCTACCCTGGTCGCAGGCCCTGATGCTTGGCAGGCCATTGGGCATACTGCATCGTGCTTGGGACTACACCAATTTTATTTACAAGTTGGGGCCGCAATAGCGATTATCGAAGTAGTCGGTGCAGCGCTTATTCTCCTGGGTCTTTTCTTTCGTACCGCTGCCTCGTTGGTTCTGATCACGTCACTGTTGACCGTTGCGATTCAATTCGTGACTGGCCATGGCTTAGAGGGGGCAACCAATTCGTTGCTACTTGGAGCCATTTTCGGATGCCTAGTAATCACGGGACCGGGTCATCTGAGATTGTTTTTAAAATAATGACCAAAGCATTTCCCTCAATAATGCTGATCGGAATGGCGGGCGTTGGCAAATCAACGGTCGGTAAACTATTGGCCAGGAATTTGGGCTATCGGTTTATTGATACCGACCGGCGCTTGGCAGAAGATGCGCATATTGCATTGGCAGAACTCATTAAACAGCAGGGCGAAGACGTATTCCTGCGTTTGGAAGACCACTATATTCGAGATATCGACTATGACCGTGTGGTCGTCGCGCCAGGGGGCAGTATCGCCTACCACGCCGAGACGGTGGCTGAAATACGTCAGAAATGCCGGGTAATCTATCTCAAAGACGATATTTCCGCGATTAAGCGACGTGTGCCCAATATTGCCTCACGCGGCGTTATTGGCATGAGCGAAGGCATGACCTTTGAAGACTTATATGCCCAGCGCCAACCGCTCTATGAAAAAATGGCTGATGTAGTCATTTCCATTCAAAGTCGGTCAGTGACCCAAATCGTGCGACAAATCATTAGTTTGGTAAAGTAGTTCCCTTACTGATTATTTAATCGAAGAATAACGACGGCTTGATAGGATCCTGCATAATGACCATCGTTATTGGCCACTTTGAAATGCATTTGAAATGTACGGGCAGAAGCGGTCGTGCCAACCATCTGGTGGATGCGCTGAGTCCCGTCGTTAACGCTATCGGTGGCATCGGTGACATATATCCAAGGATCCGTGCTATCAGAGGTGGTGTAATCATCATGGTGATTAAACCAGTCCGGGCCGGGGTCAAATAACCCACCATAGTCGCGCCACTCAGGGTTGTTGGTCATTACACGAAGCGCCAATCGAGAATCCCAAGGGTTGTATTTGTTAACTGACTTAAAATTGATTACACCACTCAGGCCTGCAGTTTGGTCGATAAACTCAACCGCTTCATATAATTTCTGTGCGTTTGGGCTAGTCGCGCGCGCGCCATCAATGGCGACGTAGCTAGGCACCCGCTTATTATAAGAATTAATAAACAATGCTAAGGAGTTACTATCTAATAAGTTCAAGCCACTCGCTCTTTCGCCACCGCCATACTCGACAACGCAACTCCCGACATTTGCCCACGCGTTTGGCGCATTGATATCAGGATTGAATCCACCGGTTGCGGCCGGCAAGGTCACTTGAAATGTGGTTGCGCTCACATTTAGATATACCGCAGAGGCGGGTGCAGCCATCGTCACCGATGCAATCGCCACAAGTAGAATTGCTTTTGTCCAAAATGAAACAACAGACTTCATTACTAAATTATCGAAGTATTTCACAATAAATTTCAATCCTTCTTTTAAAATATCAACTTGCGCAAAATGCTAGTATTGATGGTATGCGAAATATAAATAATCCAAGATATGCCTCTAATCGTATCAAAAATTCACAGGTAAGCAAGCTAAAACCCCATTTGCTTTCGGGGGCGTTATTGTCTGCATACCTGTTCTCGAGCCAGCCCGTTTTTCCGGGAACCATAGCAGTTGATTATATGACAATGCGGCCGATGGCAACATTGTTCCTCTCCGATTTGGAGACTGTGCCTGGATTGGTAGATTATTCAGTGCGCAATACGGCAGCTGGCTCTGTTTCAGCTGTACTTGATGTCGAAATTCGAACTGGCTCTGGCGCCTTGGTATTCAGGGGCGCAACAGACCCAAGCCGGTATCCGATCACGTTAGAACCTGGGGAAACCCGAAAATTTTCCAATAATATGATTAAGTCGAGCGATCTGGATTATTCCACGGTAAGTTATGACCGAAGTTTGTTAGGTGCGGTCATGGCGACTGGTAAAATTCCCGCTGGCACCTATGTATATACGTTAAACGTATATCCCGTCGGCCAAAAATCCGATTCTTCCAGCCAATCTAACCAATTTGTACTCACCAACCCCAGTGCGCCAACCTTGGTATCTCCACCCAGTGATACAGAGTTGGGAAGCTCCTCCGTGTCAGGGATGACATTTAGTTGGACGGCGCCACCAGTGGACTCCACGCTTTCGGTGTTTTACGAAATTTCGTTCTGGGAATTGCAAAATGGGCAGTCTGCTGAGATTGCTGTGAATAAAACGCCGTATTGGAGTGAAAAGGGACTGACCAAAACCAGCTATGATTATCCGTCCAAGGCGGCGCAATTTAGTGCGGGAAAATCTTATGCATGGCAGGTTCGGGCCTATGACGCCTCTGGCTCCGCAGTGGGGGAAGACAACGGCAAAAGCGCTGCCCGTGGATTTAAATTTCAAGATTACCAGGCGGCAACCTTAATTTCGCCGGTAGGGGTGGATGTGACCACGGTGTCGCCGACCTTGCAATGGAGCGCCGTCGAAGGTGCCAGCTCTTATAAAGTTGAAATTAGCACCGCGAGTGGGTTCTCCAATTCCACGACACTCACTTCTCAGTCAACACAAACCACGCTTCAGTCACCACTTGAATACAACGCTGTCTACTATTGGCGAGTTCAGGCGATGGACCGGTCGGGAGGAAAAGTTGCCGGCGTGAGCAGCAGCGGTAAATTTAATACGCCGGCATTTGGCCAAGCACCTAAGTTGATGCAGCCCTATGGTACGACTCTCTCGGATCTTCAACCCCGCTTTAGTTGGCAGGGGATTGATGACGCCGACGCGTATGAATTGCAATTGAGTTTGACGTCATCTATGGGGGCACCTTCGGTTGTGCAATTGCCGCCATCGCCTTTAGAGTGGAATTTTGAAGTCGGTAAAATGCCAAAATTGGCGGTTGCCAATAAGTATTATTGGCGGGTTCAGGCCAAGAGAAACGGCAAAAATTGGGGTGCCTCTAGCGAAATTGGGTCCTTTGAGACCCCTCAATTGAATGCGCGTCCGCGCTTGGAAATCGGGGGCGGAGCGGCTTCTGTATTACCTCGCTTCCAGTGGTCTGCAATAGAGGGGGCCGATCGGTACTACGTCTCTGTCTCTAAACGGCCAGATTTCCGAGATTCTTGGGGGACTTTCGTACCCGGAACGCAATACACTTATGGCAGTGGTGTGGCAGCGCTTGAGCTGGGCCAACAATACTATTTTCAGGTTCAAGGAATCCAGAAAAATGGACGACCACTGGGGTACGCGTCGGAATTGATTTCATTTTCAACGCCTGAACCCCCTCGGGCCATATTGACCGGGCCGATTGGTGACATCGGCATCGATCAGCTCAATTTTAAGTGGCAACCGGTTGCGGGTATCGAAAAATACGTTATTGAGTTTTCGCCCGCCAGAGACTTTTCTAAAGTGTGGACCAAAACCCAGACGGGCACCGATATCACGTATCCGGCCGACTTGGCGAAGTTGAATCCGAATGCAAGCTATTACTGGCGCGTTCGCCCGATTGATAAAACGGGGGCTTCGGGTGTCCCATCTGAAGTGGGATATTTCCGACTCAATATTTCCGATGATCAGGTGCAGCAACTGGTGGCCAACGGCAATTCGGTGATTAACCCAGATTATGTGAAGGAGTTGACCAAGCGGGCCGCGACCGCCGATAAAACTCTGAGTCCTGTGGTAGCCCGCCAGGCCGCATCTGACCTGGTTCGCCAAGTTCGGCAAAATCCATCAGTGCTGGCGGCCATTGACCCGAAATCGATCGATTTAAATGCGATTGATTTGGATGCACTCAAGTCATTAAATATTGCGGATCTAAAAGGGGAATACCAAGCTGGGTGGGAAAAAGCAAAAGATGCGGTAGCCGCTCTGGCTCAAAGCTCTGCGGGCGATTTAAAAAAGAAATTATCTGGAATCGACTTTAATAAATACCTGAACGGGCTTTTGTCCGGTTTGTCGACGCAAGAGGCGGAGACCGCTGCGAAGATAAATCGGCCTGTTGCCGTTGATCCCACCATCGTTCGTATCAATCAATCGTTGAATCTCAATGAATCTGAAAAATTGAAACGGGCCCTGATTGCCCAATTAGCGGCCTCGGGCGTAGACATGAGCAAATATCAAATTGCAGACATCCGAATCAATGGGAAAAGTGGCATACCGGACCAATTGAAAGCGGCCCTGAAAGAGGGGGATATTACCCTAAATCTAAAGGAGGAAACTGAATGAAATATTTAATTCTCATCGGGATAATGGCCTTTGGAACAATCCCCTCTTGGGCGGCGGACGCGATTTCCAGACCCGTTGCTACCATGACCAAAGTGTCAGGAATTGTTGAAGTATTGAATAACGGAAATTGGTCACCTGCGGTTGATGGCACCTATCTTTATTCTGAATCTCGGTTGCGTTCCTTGTCGGCGGGCGGGGCGGAGCTTCGATTTAGGGATGGGTATTTAGTACGGCTTGCGCCCAACTCGGAATTGGGGATTGGAAAACAAGGGGTAACGGGTAAAACACAATCGCTCGATTTAGTGAGTGGCGAGGTATGGTCGCGGGTGAACAAAGACAGCGTGTTGGAAATTAACAGTCCGTTAGGATCTGCACGGGCCGGCAATTCCGATTGCGTGGTTAGCATTTCGGAATTTAAGGATAAGCTATCTGTGGTAGTGTCTAATGGATCGGTTCAGGCTAAAACCAAGCAGGGCACGGCGATTACGATTAAGAAAAATGAGGAAGGGGTTCTCTCCACTGCAGTTCCGCCCATTTCCCTGCCGATATCGAAACATCAGATTGAGTTTTACGAATCAACATTCAAGACCAGCGAACGGTATAAGGCCGAAGTAATGTCGTTGAATTCCGAGGTTCAGTTGGGGGAAATAGTTCCCATCCAAATTAAGCTTATTCCGGTTAACTCGGATCCAATGGCTCAATTTCAGAATCGAATCACCGCCAAAAGTTTTCAATCTGAGCTAGGCGTATCTGCGACTCAAGGTAACTTTGAAAAAAGCGTCGAAGTGGTTCCTTCCGATGGCACGGGGACGGTTTATGTAAGGGCCACTCAACCAGGGACCTATCGACTAACGATCGGTGGGCCTGACCTGGCACCGGTTCTCCACGTTATTACAGTGGGTAAAGCGGCCTCTGAGCGGGTAGCGGTCGACCAATTAAAACGACGTTCGTTTAACGGGTCGTTGTCGGTGAATGGATTTAGCAATGATATCGACGTCTATTTAGACCCCATTCAGTACAAATAGACACTAATGCGCCCTCGCCACTGGAAAATATGGGGGATCCTGGCGATGGTCCTTTTGTCAGTTCCCGTAAGTGCGGAGGAAGTATCACTCCGTCACCAGTCCCCGGGTTATTGGGCGCCCGAAACGGAATTGAGAATTCAGGCATCAACGCCGCGCAGTAATCAAATTGAAGAAATGCTTTTATTTTATCGGCGAATCGGGCAATCCGATTATGTGCGAAAAGAAATGCACGCCAACGATAGCCAGAATTATGTGGGGATAATTCCCGACACCGCTCGTGCCGGCGATGGCATTGAATATTACATTGAAGCGATATCGAGAACAGGTCAACGGAAAACGGTGCCAGATTTTTTCGCAACCATTACGCCCATTCAAATTAAATTGCGTGAAGATCTTGAGTCGGATCGGGCCAAACTAGTATGGCCGACCTTTGAGGAACCCTTAGCGGACTCGCAGCCGTTGTTTGAGTTCGAATTTTATGACTCCGCTCCGGCATTGTCCCCCGAAACCATTGAAATTGAGTTGGATGGAAAATCGCTGACAGCTTATGCCACCGTTTCGGGGTTTGGGGCGACAGTAAAAAGTCCGTTCCCCTTAATGGAAGGAGGGCATACCATCAAATTAATCGAACAAATCGGGAATTCCCGGACGACCGTCGTGGCAAGAGAGTTTCAATATGGCAGCGTTAAACCTCCTCGGCAGTCGCAAATTCACGGGACTCTGCAAGGCCAGTATTCACGCTTAAAGTCGACCCAGACGGCGTCATCGTTTGTTGCCGAATCGGATGATCAGGTGAATTTAACACTTAGTGGCACCCACAGTGGGTTGGAAATTAATGGGAATGTGATGATTTCGTCGCGCGAGCAAGCGCAGTATCAGCCACTGAATCGGTATATGTTTTCGGTTAACAACCAGGATCGCTCCTTACAAATTAATTTTGGAGATACAAACCCCGATTTTTCGGAGCTGACCGTAAGCGGCATTTTATCTCGGGGGATGAACCTGGCCTACGCGGGTGGCTGGGGTGACGTTAAGGTAAATTTTGGGGATACGCTTCGCTCGGTGGAGGGGTCGACTTCGGAAAATGTGAGTGGGACTTTTCAACAAAATATTGCTGCGTTTCAGAGCACCTTTAAATTGGGCAATTGGGGCACAATTAGTCCGACCGTGGCCAAAATTTCAGACAACGAAGCTTCGATCTTAGATCCTGGGGGTGCGCAACCACACGAAAATTATTTATCAAGCTTAAAATCGACAATTTGGTTGAATGACCGCGAAGTTGAGATTGGCGCTGAAATAGGGGCCTCCCTTTTTTATCGGGATAAAACGGCAGAAATAGCGGAGGTTCCAGGCATTCCCAGCATCGTAAAATCCACATTCCCGATTAAGGCAGGAATGACATTTGATACAGCCACAAAGTTTTCCATTGATGCGCCTATCGCAAATTCGCTTTTTTCGGCCTATTTTTCACGTACCGGTTCTGGATATCAGAGTCTAGGAAATACGGGACTGAGATCAGATCGCCAAGAATATTACCTGTCTGACAAAGTCTACTTTTTCTCAAAATCCGCCTATATTTCGGGCTCATATAAAAAGTCACACAATAATTTGCTTGGGCTGTCGGCGATCACCGAATCTGCGGTGGGGTATAAACTGGCGTCGGGTATAAACTTCCCGGGGTGGCCGAATTTGTCGGGGGCACTGGGTATTGATCAAAATAGTAACAATGCCACCCAAGATAGGCAGTCGGTAAATAATCAGATTCTGTCGGTTTCGGGGTCGTTGTCGAATCTGGGACTGTCCCTTTGGAGTTTTACGAACCAATTTAGCGTCAATGGCTCATACAGCTTGTTTACGGATCGGTCAGCGGCCAAGTTACTGCCGGAATACAATCAAAAATCGTTGTCAGCGAATTGGCGCAATCAGTTTGTGGGCGAAATCGTCACCATTTTGACAGGCGGTGTTAGTATCAAAACCGAATCCGCAACCGCATTAACCACGACGTATTACAATGCGAGTGTCGATGTGAGCGACGAATGGAGATGGTTACGCTCAGCAGTTGTGGGACGTTTTTCAGTAGTGCGGGGCCACAATAGCGCGGGTACGTTAAATGTGTGGAAGTTTCAGCCGGAATTAACCGTTACCTGGGACAAAGACGCCACCACCCGATTTACTGCGCGAGGCCGCTACCTGGATTTTCGGGATAGTTTGGACGCTGCGAATAGTTATAAGGAAAATAATTACTCGCTCGAAGGTCGGATCAACTTTTAGAAATGCGAATAAATTGTTCGGTTATTTAAAGGAGTGATCGCCCCCTTTACTACCGTCCGGCTATTCAGCGTACTTCGCGTAACCACCTTACCGTTTGGATCCACGATTCCTGAGATGCCGGTGTTGGCGGCCTGGATCAGGTAGCGGTGATTTTCAATGGCGCGCATGCGGGACATTGAAAAATGTTTTTCTGCCGCTGAGGAATCCATATACCAGGCATTATTCGCGGCCACAAATAACAACTGGGCGCCATTGCGGGTTTGGGCCTTAAACACCTTGGGATCGAGAGATTCCAAGCACAGTGCCGTTGCGATTGGCATATGGTTTACGTCGAGTGGGGTGTTACTGTTGCCCTGTAAGTAATCCAGCATCGTGGTGATCGATTTGAGGGCACTAATTGAGGACAGTGCAGAGCGAAACGGGAGATATTCTCCAAAGGGCATGAGGCGATGTTTGTCATAATATTGCGCGTCGGCGTGGGTGGGGTCGATAGCGAAGGTGCTATTGGCTTGGTGCGTGCCGACGCTGCGGGGTAGGCCTCCGACAATGCTGGTACCGCTTTGGGACGATAGAGTCTGTAGAGAAGATTTGAAGCCCGGGTAATCAAACAAGGGAACGGGGACGATGGTTTCGGGCCAAAATACCAGGTCGCTGGAGGCACTAACGTTGCGAGTTTCATTGAAATAATGCCTCCAAATTGCAGCCAAATGGGCAACGTCCAGCTTGTCAGTTTGCCGGTGATTGCCTTGAATAATCGACACCGTCACGGACTTTTCGGTTGGTAGTGATGAATAGTGCCAGGTCAATAGCGCACCGCTGGTAATCCAAACGCCCAAAATTCCGGCCGCGGTAGCAGCAACCGGCAATCGGCGAGTAACGAATGAGCGGGCAATCAACACGTTAATCAGCACCACGCCAAAGGTTAACAATGGCACTCCACCCACCGACGCCAATTGGGCCATCCATGTAAAGTCCACCAGGGCATATCCCAAATTCGCCGCTTGGTTTCCCAATGGCAGTACCCCCTTGATCCATTCCCCGATCATCCACAAAATGGGGGCTGTTATCCAAAGCGGAGCCCAAGGGCGAAGCCACCGGATTGCGGCAAAAATCGCGCCATAAACAACACCCTGATATAGAGCAAATGCCACCCAGGCCAAAATGATAAGCGGCCATCCCACCCAATAATTGAGGGGCAGGAGCCAGTTGTGAAAATTTGCACTCAGCAGTGTGCCAAAGGCCAGCCCCCACCAGAGGCTTTGTTTAATGCTGGTACCAGGTCGATCCAATACTATTAACGCGGGAACCAAGGCAATGCCGATCAAGGGCCAAATATACCAGGCGGGAAACGATAAAGTGACCAATAGGGCCGATGCCGCAATTAGAAGACTTTGATACGCCATGTTCTAATTTCAGCGCCAGGTTGAACTGGGGAGCTAAAGACACTTCCACTTTTAGTTGTAATCGCGATGGTTTGAATCACCGTATCGGTTGAATTGACTTGGCTAATCAGCCTTCCCGTTGCGCCTGCCGATAAATTATAGGGGTTGTGAAGCGTGAAAAAGGCGAAATATAACAGAGACGGCTGAATAGAAAGCGAGTTGAGCGGAAACGTAATTTTAACGGTTCCAGAAGTGGCCCCCGCATTTGTTTGCGTGAATGAAGGGTCCGGCGAAAATGAAAAATGGTCATTGTTGGTAACGGCAGAAGGGAAATAACTACCCGTTTGGTGCTGGTGTAACCGAACCCCCGACTGACCGATAATAATAAAATCCGTCCACGTATCAAAAAAATTCGCATAATAATCCGACAAGGTCCCCGATGTGTTGTCCACCCCAATCGCATCATTAGAAAAATCCAACCCTGGCAGCGGCAAATATTTCCCCTGCTGAGGCAACAAAATGGGCTGAGTTGAAAGCGCAACGACATACCCATACCGAGAGGTATCAATCGAACTATTAAAAGTAAGCTCAATCTCCACATTCTGGCCCGGCAATTCCTTCAAAGTCGCTACCGATGCACAACTACTCAGCAATGCGAAAGCAATCCCAATTAAACCAACACCCAAATATCGCCAGCTCATCATGTTTTTCATTGCTTAAAATCTATCCTGTGCTTGGTCGTCGAGAACGCCCTGTAATTTAAAGCTCTCATTCTCATTTGACGAAAATCCGATCTGATCTGAGGGAAACGCCTCGATGGTATAGGTAAATCGAAATTCATTTAAACTGCGTGTCCACCCGAATGTTAGCATGCGGCAATGCATATGTTTAATGGCCCGGAGCGATTCAATTCTGAACGTATCTTCCAGCGGGTTATGTTGCCATACACTTTCAAATTCCCATTGGTCATCCAGAACATCGCCCACCAAAAACCGAGTCGTCGCATTCAATCGATCTGTTTTGCCCTTATTCAAATTGTATTGGTGGTCTAGTATTAGGGCCACATTTTTGGTTGGGGTTAACGACAAATTGCTATTCAGGGGGGAAAATTTGTCCGTTGCATTGATTCGGTTTTCTTCGAATATGAATCCGGTTGCGACGCTAAACAAAAATAGGTCGGTCGGCCGGATATACAGTTCGGTGGAATAGTCTTTGCGCTTGTTCTTTTCCCAATCAAACCCGTAGGTATGCGACCAGTGATATTTGGATACTTCTTCCCAATAAAATGACAGTGTTTCGGAAATTTCGTTGATGCTGGCATAGCGGGGAGTGCCAGCGTTATAGGTGGTGATGCTCGGTTCGCCCGGTAATCCCATAAAAGGAGAGTTACCTGCCGCAAATTCCCGTTTGTAGCCCACTTCGGTCTGAATAAAAGAGTTCCAAATAGTTTTAAGGGTATGAGACTGCTTGATTTGGTAGAGCTTGTCGCCAAAATTATCGTAGCCATATTGGTTATAATCACCGCGTAACTGGATATTGCTGGTAATTGGCAAATTGGGAATATCCACGATGGCAGCGTTTTCAATACCATAGCGGTTCGCAATAATTTCACGCTCTCGAAGGGCGCTTGGGATATAATAAATTTCGCGATAGTGCCCCAAAAGACCCTTTTGCTTTACGGTAAGCTTCCACGAGGGAGTCAGCTGAAATATTTTGTCATTTGCGGTAAATGACAGCTCAGGCTGGCGCTCAATTTGAATGCGAGTCAGCGGCTCGGTAAACGCACCCTTGTCCGTATCCGAAATCGCGGTGAAATTGACCATTCCTGTTCCATATTCGGTCCATTTTTTGGAGATTTTGGTGTCCGTTTTTAATAATTCATCAGAGACTTTCTCTCCCCGTTTTCGGTTATCCGAATAGGTAATATTGTTTTGCAGCTGCAACCCGCCTTCGATGGGGGTATTTTGCATCACCTGGCTGGTTTGAATACGAGAAAACGACGTGTCTTCATTTAAATAACTTAAATTCCATTCGGTAAGTGAGCCCATTTGGCGCATAAATTTCAATTGGTTGCGCTGGGTCTTATTGCTGTTGTCTTGGTTGTTTTCGATATCAAAGCGCCGGATATCTCCCGAGTCTTGATAGGAGAGGGCGGCTGCATTGCGACTGCGGCTTTCCCGAAACGCGCTGTTGAGCGAATATTTATCGATGCTGGAATAAGCTGTAAATAGTTTGAGTTTGGTATCAAGCTCAACTTCCTGGTCCCATTTCAGGGCATAGTTGGCGGTATGATTGGGTTCGGGAAGTCCGTAGATATAGGCATTCCCACTCGTCGCCTCATTGAGGTCATAATGGTGACTAACCCCCAAGCCAAACCCCTTTTTCTGAATCCAATCCACATAAGCTTCGCCGCGCTTATCTTTGCCGAAATAATAATCGAAGGTGTTGCGCACAAACCAGCCCTCGACCTCGTTTTGGCCAATTTGGGGAACTAAGTAAATGATGTTACGCTTGCCCAATTCATAGATGTAAGTCGGCATCCAATACCCAAAGGGTAAAAACCCGATTGGACTGTAAATAAAGACATTAGATCCCACGATGCGTTGATTGGGGGTGTAGGTAAATTTTTCAGCCCACACAAAATAGTGCGGATCATCTAGGTCGCAGGTCGTGACGAATCCATTGGTTCCCGTCTTAGCCTCCGCTGTATCATGCAGACGAGAGACGCTCATGTACACGTTGCCAGTTGCAATATCCCGGGGCCGAATCGCCACCGTCACCGACTGAGCGTCAATTTCGTCGGTATTCAGTTTGTAATGGAATGCAGCCGCATCAATGGTGTCGGAGGCCCGCTTAATCGACACATTGTGGGTACCCCACACTTCGTTGGTGTCAATGTTGATTTTGGCCTGCTGCGTATTGATTGTAACCCCAGCGTAATCAATAACCACATTCGAAGATGCCACCATCGTCCGCCGGTTATCCGAAAATTTTATATGGTCCGCAGTCAGCTTAAGCTTTTCAGCTGCACTTGTGCCCTGAACCAGCAAAAGCAAACAAAAAATAGCGGTAATACTACGCCTAATCATAGTTTAGATTCCGGCCTTCGCTGGAATGACCGATTTATTGGCTGTCGCGCTAATGATACCTGATCCATTCATCTAGCGACCAATTCCGGCCATCCAAATGTCGGATGCGATCTTGGATCATAGGGCGTAGGTGAAATGCGGCAAAGGCCTCAAACCAGTAGACCAGAGCATGGTTGATATCGCCAGTTTTAAAGAACAAGTCACCGATCATCACCGCCAGCGCCAAATTGGATGGATTTAAATGATAGGCTTTTTGAAACAGCCCGATGGCATCTTCGATTTGGTTATCAAAAAGGGCCAAATAGCCATAACCCATCTCGATCAAATCCAATTTGGGGCTGAGGGTTTTAGAAAACTCCAGATGGCTTTTCGAAGTTTTAAAGTTGCCGGTTAAAAATCCAACAATCGCCAAATTGATATGAATCGCCGTTAAGGACGGGTCCATTTGATTAGCCAGGTGGAGCGCTTCACCCGCCGCGTTAATATTTTGTTGAAGGGTGAAGGTCACGCCCGCGTTGTTTTGATCCTGTGAAAATCCGATATTGGGCAAGTTTTTACGCCGGGTGCGCTCATTTTCGATATTGGGCACCACAATCGGCACCATTTCCGTTTTACTGGGTGTGCGATACAGCAAAGCCAAGGTCTTGCCGCGAACATCCACAAAATTCATGGCCTTAATTTGGGGAATAATCGTGTTGATTTCAGGAAAATTAATATCGGTTTCTAAAATGGTTTCAACCGCTTTTAACGCCGATTGGGTTTGTCCGCTGAGTGTATAACAAAGGCTTTTGAGATAAAGTGTTTGGTTCTGAGTCTTCGTATCCACGGGTTTTCCGCTAGACAACAGACGATCCAACTGGCTGATGGCCAAATCAAAGCGACCCATTTGCAAAAACGACCGCCCAATCATCAACTGTCCTGAGTTGTAGTGAGTGTCGGCTTCCGGTACCAGCTGAAACTCAGATATCGCAGTGTGTGCCGATCCCCGCCGTAACTGCAATAATCCCCGTTCATAAACAGGCGTACTGGCTGATTCAATGCCCGCACTGAGCTTTAAATCTTGTAATTCATTCAGCTTGGAATGAACACGAGCGTCAGTCGAAAAGCCATTCAGGGCACCGATTAACAACCCTATCGCGGCCGCATATTCGTGTTTTTGCTGATGAATGGATACCTTCAATAACAACGCATCACAGGCAAATGGCCCAATTTCCAGTTGATCGCAAAGCTTAAACACCGAGGGGAATTGTCCCCGTTTTACACAGCACTGGGCCAACAACAGAATACAGCGATCTTGTAGCGCCGGGCTTTGAATCTTACAGCGGTTTACCAATGATTCGATCATTTCAATTTCATCAAATTCCAGTGTTAGCAATTGAGCTAAGCAATCTAATGCGTCTGAGTGGCGATGGTTTCTAAAATGAAGTTCCGCCAGCAGCTGCCAGCCCATGATTTGCTCGTGACACCGTTCCACCACTTGAATAAGCACGTGATATATCAAGTCGTCATGATGGTCTGACGTCGAAAAAATTTCGCGGAGGTGACTGACACATTCGGTCAGCTGTTCCGCCAGCATCAGGGCATAGGCCAAGTCGAGCATGACCTCAATCGTGTGGGGATAAATGCTCAGCAACTGTTTATAGTAATCGATTGCTTTTTGAAGTTGTTTAGAGTGTGGCAAACACCATTCTTTAATGAGCGGTAGTGCCTCGAGCGGCAAGCAGGCTTTGATATACAGTTGGATCAACCGTTCGCGAACCGTTTGGTTTGAAAATTGCATCGGTAAAATCTTGGTCAGCGAGTGAATGCTGTTATTGATTTGCCCGGTATGGGCAATCGCCAGATCGAAATACTGATTGGCAGCCTCGTCCAAATGAAAGGCCTTTACCCGATATTCCGCCAGCGCCAACTGATACCCCACATGCTCCGGATAAACTTCAGTGAGCCGCCGATATAGTTTTAGTCCCTTGTCCGGGTCAGGATAGCGCAAATAAATCTGATCTAAGATCGTAATAACGGTGTCATCAAAAAAATTATTCTCAATGGCGGATTCGAATATCTTAACCAACCCCCGATTTTGAACACCCACCTTCGGGTATATTCGGGCCAAATATTTAATGCATTCGGGCAAAAAGGGATGGGACTCATGGAGCTCTTCACATTCCATTAGGGCTTCCTGATAGCGCTCCGCGACTAAGCAAATTTCGATTAACGCGATTCGAATGGGAATGTTGTCGACATCAGCCATAACCAGACGGTACAGAAAAATCAAAATATCGGTGGTAATCGCAGGGTGTCGGCTGATCTTGATGGCGGCTTCCCGAGAAAATCCCTCTACATCGCCACTGCGAATCATTTTTTCCCAAAAGCCCCAGTTAACCCATTTTTCGGATCGTTTCTCAGGAATCACAAGCGTGGACTGTATGCTGCTACTCATCGGAAAAACTGCCTCGTAATAAAAACGCCGCTCAATGCTAAATAAAGACTATTTGGGAGCCAGGCCGCAACTACCGGGTCAATGAGCCCCTTATTCCCTAATGACCGGCATATGGCCACCAAAAAGAAATAAAAACCAACGGTCAATACAGCCGCACAAACAGCAAAGATTACACCCCACCAGTCCTTGCCCGATCGCACAAAGGTGAGGCAAAATCCAATGCCCAGCAACCCAAAGATGACGCAGGCCCCAGGTTCTGCAGTTTTCATATAATATTCCACTTTTAAATTCCGAGTGCTGATCCCGCCTTTATCCAGGGTTTGAATTTGGTTCTTCAATTCCTTGGTGTCCATTTCACGGGGCGTTTTTTGGTCAGTATAAAAGGACGATACTTCTCGATCTACAAATATGCGCATGACATCGAAGTGGCTAGAAAATTGCACCTTGCCGTCGCCATCAAATTCCTGCACGTATCCATTTTCTAGTACCCAGACATTTTTATTCCACTTGGCGGTTTTGGCTGTGATCATCCGCGGATAACTATCGGTTAATTCAAATAAAAAGATAGTGGACATCAAACCCCGCTTGGAATCGATGTTTTTGATATAAAAATAACGGTCGTTTTCGTCTTGAAAAAAGACATTTTCCACAATTGTTGGGGGTGGTTTCTTTTGAATTTCCCTCATGATAAGTTTTTGAGAGACGTGGGAGGTCCATGGGACCATTTTTTCATTAATCCAGTAGGAAAATAGTGATGTAATAAGCGCGAAGAGAACAATAGGTATCACAATTCGAGTCAGGCTGATGCCTGAGGCCCTCAGTATTGTCATCTCATTGTCTTTGGCCAAGCGAACCAAGAGCAACATTATGGCAAATAGAGTTGCCATTGGAAAAAACAACACCATAATGGCCGGAACTTTATATGCCAATAAGCGCACAATAACAGGGAGCGGTACACCCGAATTAACGAACAAATCAACCAGCAGGAAAAGCAGGTCAATAATGCCAATAATAACGAATCCCCCGACCGCCAATACAAATGGGCCGAGGAATTGCTTAAAGAGATACCGATCCAAGATGGTCGAGGATCGGCTCAATATTGCGGAAAAAAATGTCGACAACGGTGCCGTTCCGAATTACGCGAGTTCGTCTGCGCGTTGTTGCTGACGGGTACGGCGAATAGCCGCTTTTTCCTTTCGCTTGCGTTCCTCGGACGGTTTTTCGAAGTATTCGCGTTTGCGAAGTTCGTTCAAAATACCTTCTTCCTTAATTTTTTTCTTGAACTTTCTTAACACCGAGTCGATTGATTCGCCTGGGCGTTTTTCTTGCTTTGCCATGTGAGCCTCCTAAGTTTAACCTGGTGGCCAGGTCATATGACGGCCGCCCAATATATGAAAATGTAGATGATTTACCGATTGTCCGCCATCGTCACCAGTATTGGTTACAATGCGAAAGCCGGAAGATTCAATATTTTCAATTTGGACAACTGTCTTAAATGCATTTAAAAGTTGAATAATTAAATCAGGGTCAGTCCTTTCCAAGTCTAGCACATTTTCGACATGCTTTTTCGGAACAACTAACACGTGAACTGGTGCCTGGGGGGATACATCCCGGAAGGCTAAGACAGTTTCCGTATCGACTATAACTTGAGCTGGGATTTTCCCAGCTGCAATTTCACAGAAAATACAGGTCACTGAAGGGTTCCAATTTCACGATCGATTTCAATCATAACTGTTTCTAAATGCAGTTTAAGATTGACATTATACTTGAAGGTGTTCAACTTTTCGATAAGTATTTTTACGAGCTTCTGTTCGGCCTGAGAAAGGGCCTGTTTTTGGGCCAATTCTTCAATCCAAAACCCGATAGTTTCTTTGGCAGAATCCTTTTGCTGGGCCATGTTAGCGGCCACTTCAAGCCGCTGGATTAAGGACATGGCGAGAATGTCAGAAATGCTGGGCTGCTGTGTGTCTGAAGCGGATGAGGCATCAGGAAGCGCGAAGCAGTTGATTTGCTGGCATCGGGAGTGAATCGTCGGCAGCAATAAATCAGGATAGGTCGTCACAAGCAAAAATATGACATTCGCCGGCGGTTCTTCAAGGATTTTAAGTAGCGCGTTACCGGCCTCGGGCGTCATGCGATCCGCGGGGTCGATGGTTGCAATCAGATAGGGCGCTTCAGTCGGGCCGAAGCGAACGTTGGTTTTAAGATCCCGAATCGCATCGATCGAAATCGACTTATCAGAGGTGACCATCCAATAATCCACTGAGCTCTCAATCGCTGAGCGGCGCATCAGTTTTTGTGCGAAATAATCAGCCGCAACTTGGGGTGCCGCGTTTGCCGAGCCTGAAATGATATAGGCGTGCGAGGGGAACTCAGCCGCTGAAATGCGTTCTAGCAAAGTGGCTGTTTTGGGGTGAATGCGCGCCGTACTTACGGTTACTTCGCTAATATTGCGATTCCTCCGATAATCAATCCGCCAATAATCATATAGAGCGATTTTTGCTCCGATTCTTCTTTGTTCAATTCAAACTCTGATTTTAATTTGGCGTATTCTTGATTCAACATCTGATTGTCGGACTCCAACTTGCCATAGCTGGTCTTCATTTGGCGGATGTCACTGTCATAACTGGCCATATAGGATTTGTAAGATTTGGCGAGTTGTCGCAGTTCTTGAACATTCATGGTGGAAATATCGGCCGTAACATCGGCAGTTGGACCCGCGGCTTGTAACGGCGCAGCGGCGAATGCAAGGGTAAGCAGCAGGGCTGAAAGACAACCTAGACCGATTGAACGTGATTTTTTCATTGGGATCCTCCTGAGATTGCGGGTGAAATGGGTACGCTTTCGACAGTCTTGCCATCGATTTGTAGGGTCATCGTGCTGGTGTCAGCACCGATTTTTTTGTATCGAATTTTGGCGATGTAAATGGATTGGGGAAGGGCGTTGGTTGAGATCGGGAAAAACAAAATTGCACCACCGCGACGTTCGGGTGTGTTTTGCGCCAATAACGTGGGGAAGATGATTGATTCGATTGAAACCGATGCCGGGTCAAACGTCAACGCCGGCTGAACCACCGCTGCAGCAAGCGGATTCATAAATTCTATGAGGCAGTATCCATAATTGCTGCTTGGGACATCATGAGTAATCAAGCGATATGTGGGCGCAACCTGGGTTACCGCTGAAACCTCAGCCCATGTTTTGGGGTTAATTTCTTGGCCGGTCACACTCACCGTTGATTTGATCGGATCGCGGCTATTGGCCGCCACTTTGACCATCCAATTTACGGTAACGCTGCTATTGGGGGGAATGAAGTCAATTTTTTTGGTGGCGATATCAAATGACGCAACTGCGGCAGAGGGCGGCAGTATAAGGGTAGCGGAAACCACCGTAAGGGGCATCGCCTCATTGTTACGAAGCGTGGCATCAACGGGGAAAAATAGATTGCCTGAATCACCCACGACCTTTGGAACCGAAAGGCGAACATCAATTCGGGCAGGATTAACAATTTGAACTTCCCGTGTCAGCCGATTGTCTTTAACGGTTTCAGAATCAATTTTTAACACCAAATTATGAGTGCCCGGACTTACTTTTGTCACACGAACAGTGATTGGAATTTGCCGTGATTCTCCTGGCCTGAGGTCACCCAACTTCACGGAATTGGTCCCCGACACGATTTCGGTCCCTGGTGGAAAATCGAATGTGGCAACTGAATTTCGCGCCACCAACTTGCCCGCATTTTGAACGTATCCCATTACCAAATAACTCGAATTCTGGGTGCCGAACATTTTAGCCGGTGCTGTTAAGCCCAGTCTCATTTCGCCTGCTGAAACACTTAATCCACCCAACCCATATGCAGTGCGAATGACCCGACGACCTTTCGCCGGAATCACGGTTTCAGACCAAAACAAGGCAAGCGCGGTATCAGGGATATTTTCGCCTTCACGGATAAACGAGCGGCCGCGTTCAAAAGGAATCTCAAATGGATTGTCTGCCAAGGTGCCCCAATTCACGAGGCCCATTCGTTCCGGCTTGGTCAGTTCAATGTCATCGCTGCTCAGGATCCCTTGGGCCACAACGTTAGGGCTTGCGAGGTCATCAAAGGCTTGCCAAAAGGGCAGTATCTGGCCGCCAGAAAAGAGACGTTCAGCCTCGATAGCATCGGTGCCGATGCGAAACGGTGCCCCGTCATTATTGCCGAGCATGGTGTCGAGCATGATCCGAGCACCCACTTTGCGTGGGGCGAATCCGGCGTTTTCAATTTGATACTCAATTAATACAGCATCTTTCGCGGCCGAAATCGGATTGTTAAATAAGGCCAGTGACTGCGTAATTAAAAGCGTGTCGAATTGGCAGACGGTCACAACTTTATTATCAATAATAGATTGACTCACCAGTTTGCCGTATTTTCCTGATTTACCTGCCCGTTTTTTGGTGGGACCGCCAAATACATAGGATTGGCCATCTATTAGAAAGGTGGAATACGATGTCCAGGGTTTGGGCCGGCCGTAAATGAGCGGCATGTTGTCATCATTGGGATTTTCAGGATTCCCCGCGATGGTTTCTAGCGCGAAACGTCCGGTATCTTGAAACTCATTATTCACCACAATCTTTACCAAATCGTTTCTAACCACCAGTAACGGGTCGGCAGTGGCAGTTTGGCCATAAACTGCAATCGGCAGCAAAGAAGTTGATGCCACAATTAATGCGAGTCGAAATAATTGCGAAAAAGTCATAGGTTACTCCTGATTGAGGGCATGAACCAACGCGACCAGTCGACTAAACCGAAGTTTATCAAATTTAAAAATCAACCGCGGATTTTCGGTGTAATAATGAGAATCCATGGTGTTTTTTTCAGATGCTAACCGTTCAAATTGGCCACTGGATAAAATGTCAGAAAATTGGGTGTTTAGAAATTTCAACAAGGCGTCTGAAACCGGGCGTTCGGTACGAATAATCGTGCAATGATCCAGATGCCTAATTGAATGATAATTGCGGTAAAAGCCGGTGATATAGGCCACCGCCTCAGACACTGATTTACAAGAATAGGCAATGGTCGCATCCCCGGGGGAAATAAATCCGCGGCCCTCTAACTGATCTGTAATGAATTTCATCCACTGCGACCAATAGGTGCTGGTAGGGCTATCTAACAGAACCAGCGGCCGTGGCGATACTTTCCCCGTCTGCATAAGCGTCATACACTCAAATGCCTCGTCATGCGTGCCAAATCCACCAGGGAATAGGATTGTGGCGTCGGATTCCTTCATAAAGATGAGTTTTCGCGTGAAAAAGTAACGAAATGTCATATTTTTACTGGAATCTGCAATAAAGGGGTTGGCCGATTGTTCGAAGGGCAGTTCAATATTAACGCCAAAACTAGTATCCACTTCGGCACCCCGATTGCCCGCTTCCATAATGCCGCTACCCGCACCCGTGATAATCATGTATCCCAAGGCTGTAATTTGCTGAGCAAACTGTTGTGCCAAAATATATTCGGGGTCAGTGGCTGGTGTTCGTGCAGAACCAAATACACATACTTTTCGCACGTCGCGGTAACTTTGAAATAAGCGGAGGGCCCGGCGCAACTCTCGAACAGTATTTATAATCAGCCGGATATCGCGATGGTCATGAAGATCATTAAATAGCT
>CANKTL010000006.1 GCA_947486405.1 bacterium | reverse complement strand
TTTCTCGAAGGTTCGTTTGAGCGCGAAGCTACGGCCCCGATAAACAAACTTAGGAATAACAATGCCGGTACTTTCGCTAATATCGGCAAACTTTTTAATGTCGTCTGAAAGGTCTTCTTTGAGTTCGCCGCTTCGTAAAATTGTGTTTTCTTGCAATACCTTATTGATGTCTAAGGCCGTAATTCGAGTAATTTCGTTGGCTTTTCCTTCAGAATCAAAGAAATATTTAATCCCAAAGGACACCTGAAATCCTACATTGCCTTTTTGAAACATTGAGGGCGCCAATAAATTACCTTGCAAGTTTAGATAAGAGCCCAGTGTGAGCTCTTCAGCATAGTCGAGCCCTAAATAGGCAACGGGTTTTGCGCTATAACCGGTCGCCGAAATCAAATACTTTACTCCATATTGATAAGAATATTGCCGGGGACCATAACGAAACATGGGGTTTTGAATTCCAACAGTGCCAACCATGTCAGCTCCTGACAAATTGGTCGCTAGGGCGGTATAAACTTGGCCACCTTGACCCAAAAAATACATTGGATCACTTAAGTAATAGCCCCGAATTCCGATTGTGGAATTGGGGTTAGAAATATCGCCTCCAAACGATTCTAGGACGCCGCCATATTGGTAGGCCATTGCAGCCTTTGTTCCAACCAAGAGGCAGGTTGCCATTGCGATTGCCGAGATTTTTCTTGAGATGCTCATTGGTTTACTCCTATCGGGTTTCATTTGAGTGATTCTGGAAGAATGTTGAGACGGGAAAATACTTGTCCAACCATGGTCTTGGACATCGGTACGAGTAAAATGCCATTTATGCGTTGGCGTAGCAGCGTAATGAGCTCTTCTTTATTGAATTTGTCGGTTAGCACAACCAATTGTGTGGTTAGAGTGGGATTATCGTCGCGCAAGGCCTTAACAAATTCTTTGGCGCCAGTGTCGGGAAGACGAATCGGAAATATCAGTACCATATCTTTTTTGGCCTTGTTTCGCGCTTGAACGGCCGCCAAATCCTCTGTAAAAGAAATGTTTGGGAAATGCAGTGATTTAAGTTGTTTTTGGATAATTTCGGGTAAGTGATAACCTACGATTGGGGACGAAAATTGGGAAGGAACAAATTCGGTCTGAACACCTTCGCTGGGGGCCGGTACGGCGGTTTCTGAAAATAAAGAGCTAATGAATTGTTTTAGCATAGGTTTATGTGGTTGCCGCCTTCCCCGGGCGGATGTATTGGTTGAAATTTATGTCTCCGTAAACAAAACCATCAAATAAGGTGATGATTCGGTCAGCAAACATGGCTACATCTTCATCGTGAGTAACAATAATAATTGTGGTGCCGTATTTTTTTCTCATCTCATCAAAGAGCACCAAAATTTCTTTTTCGGTTTGAGTGTCTAAGTTTCCAGTCGGTTCGTCCGCCAGTAACACGTGAGGATGATTCACCAGGGCCCGAGCAATCGCAACCCGTTGGCGTTGTCCCCCGGAGATGTCACCAGGAAGGTGATGTAAGCGGTCGCCTAAGCCGACGCTGACCAATACGTCTTCGGCTAGCTTCAAACGCTCTGCCGCATCAAAATTGCTGTATACCAATGGTAATGCCACGTTTTCGAGCATCGTCATTTTGGGTAACAGGTTAAAACTTTGAAAAATAAATCCGATATTGGTGTTTCTGAAATTGGCCAATTCGTTTTCATCGGCTTCATCGACGTTTTTGCCTAAAAACCAATATTTGCCGTTTCGGACAGGATCCAAACAGCCCAAGATATTCATAAGGGATGATTTTCCGGAACCGGATGTTCCTACGATAGCGATTAATTCACCTTTCTCGACTGAAAAACCAACGTTCTTCAGCGCCATGAATTCTTCCTTGCCTGACTTGTAAATTTTATAGAGACTTTTGACTTCTATGATGGACATATAAATTAATTATACCCATCGAAGCAATACCAATTATTATTTGCCGAGTAACCCCATGATTTTGTCGGCAATAATCTTGTTGATATCGACCTCAATACTGGCAAATTCGTCAGTATAATTTTCAGAAATTACTCGGCCTTTGCTGTGAATTAAGCTGACGATATCCATGCGGTTATAGGGGACATGAAAAACTTGGATTACATGGTTTTGCCCAAACAACTGTTCCACTTGGGCAAGCAGTGCTGGAATTTGGAATTTTTTGGCGGCCGATATGCCGACGACGATTGGATAATCTAAAAAGCGGTCCTGTAGCGCGCGGCGATGATTGGCGGGGACTAAGTCAATCTTATTGAGAACCAGAATTCGCGGTTTTTGCTCTAGTTTAAGTTCTTTGAGCAATTTTTCAGTGGTGTTGATTTTTTCTTTTATTTTGACGTCGGAGGCATCCACTACATGGATCAGAAGATCAGCGAACTGCAATTCTTCAAGTGTTGATTTAAACGCTGAAATCAGTTGATGGGGAAGTTTTTGGATAAATCCTACGGTATCGGTTAACAGCATCAATTCGTTGTTGGGAAGTACGATTTGGCGGGTCGTGGGGTCTAGCGTGGCGAATAGCTTATCTTCGATTAATACCTCTGCTTGGCTAAGGGCGTGCATGAGGGTGGATTTGCCAGCGTTTGTGTAGCCAATGAGGGCGGCGACTGGAACCGGGGTAGTTTGCCTTTTTTCGCGAGTAAGCGACCGATGTTGGCGCACTTTTTCGATGTCTTTTTTAAGCAAACCAATGCGGTGACGTACCTGCCGCTTATCGACCTCCAGCTGCTTTTCCCCGGGGCCTCGGGTTCCGATACCCCCCGATTGCCGAGATAAGTGGGTCCATAGCCCAGTAAGGCGGGGTAGCATGTATTCCAACTGGGCCAATTCAACCTGAAGCTGAGCCTCATAGGTATGCGCACGATTAGCAAATATGTCTAAAATAAGGGCTGAGCGGTCGATGACTTTTTTATTAAAAGTTTTTTCGAGGTATTTGTGCTGATTGGGGAGTAATTCGTCGTCTGTCAGAATGATGTCGTAATCGTTAAGCTCCAGCTCTACGGCCAGTTCATCTAATTTTCCAGTGCCCAAATACGTGCGTGTTGCGGGGCGTTCTCGGCGTTGAATAAGGGTGTTGGTAACCGTTATGTTGGCAGTTCGCGCGAGTTCAATACACTCTTCGATCGAGTCCCGTGATGACCATTCCGATTTTTTTTGTTGATCAACACCAATGAGAATGGCGTTTGGACTAGTAATCAGAGGGGGTAATTGAATGGCCAAGCGATTATTTTGGTGCTGTGTTTAAGAATGCACCCAGAAGTGCTTCTTGCTGATCAGCGGCAGCATTTTGACCGTTGAGCCGATAGAGTTGAATCAGATTGCGGCGGGATTGTGTGTCGTCGGGGAATCTCTTAACCGCAAGATCCAGTGTTTCGATGGTTTTAGGCGTTTGGCGGAGTTGGTTATAGGTTTCGGCCAGTAAAATAAGGCCCATGCGATCAAAAGGAAAAAGTTGAGTATTTCTCTCTAAATAGGGTAGGGCTATCTGCGGCTGTTTTTGTGTCAAATATAGTCGCCCGATTGCGGGGAGTAGCCCTGGCATTTCAGGCGTGTTTTTCAGGATTTCTAAGTACTGCTCTAAAGCCTGGTCAGGTTTGTTTTCTCCCAAGTAAAGCGCGGCTAAGTTAAATCGAGCTTCGCTAATGCGGCCATCGATTTGAATCGCCCTCTCATAGTAGGTCTTCGCTTCTTTGAGATCGCCTCTATTTTGAAGAAAATAGGCCAAGTTGAGTTGAAACAGGGGATTGTTGGGGTCCATTGCAGCCGCTTTACGAATGTATCCTTCCGCTACCTTCTGATTTTCAGACTGATGCTCAACATCCAGAGTGGCCAAATCGTTATATACGGCGGCCATACGATTTAAGTACCAGGGATTTCGGTCGTCCAGATCAAGCAGGGTTTCATAAAGAGGTTTTATTTCCTCTAACATTACTTTTGCCTGTACCGAGGGTAACGTTTTGGCATAGTCTTCCATGCCGCGCCCAAGCTCAACCTTGTATTGGGTTTCAAAGGGGGCCAATTTTGTGGCTACTTTTAGTTTGGAAATGCCCGCGGGATACTGACGGCCTTGGATTAAATTAAATCCGTCTCGGTAGAACCGTTCGGCAAGGAACGGCAGTATCGCAGCCGCAGAAGCGATGATGCCAAAAACAATAGCTACGATCAGGATCGCAATACTGGATTTACTTAGTTTCATCGAATTTCGCAATTGCAATTCCCAGTCCCATTAGGATGTAAAACAACACAAGGGTGGCGACCACGCCAAAGTTAAACAATACTTGGCCTAAATAAATCATAGTACCTGCCATTACGCCGGCAAGCAAAAATCGATTTGGATGGTTTTTTAATCGGTAGTAGGCCGATAAAATAAGGCCAAACCACAGGCCAATAACCCCAACATAGTAAGCGAGAAACCCGATGATGCCCTTCGAGGCCAAGGTGTTTAGGTATTCGTTATGAAGCCGGTCGGGGGTGAAGTTATGACCACCCTCAAGGATGCCGTAATCGGGCAGACGATACTTGGGATAGATATATTTGATGGTATCTAACCCACTGCCCAAGATGGGGTAGTCTTTTATCCAGGGAAGCGAGCTTTTCCACATCGACGTTCGGGCAGTGCCTTCGATCGCCACATTTTCATAGGAATTAACTTTTTGAACAACGGTGTCTAAAACAGTGGTTCCCTTGTCTTGGGACTTAAGCAAGTTTCCAAAATGGGTAGGCAGAGACGGAATAATTACAATCGCCCCGAATAGAATTAAAAAGGAATACTGCCAGAAGCGATATTCGGTGTCGGCCATAATTTTGTCGCGATAAGTGAGTAAGATGAACAATCCGATGGCGACACTGAACAGTAAAATTGAGGTCCAGGAAATCGCGCAAAACTGTAGCTTGGTGAAAATTAAGATCAATATCAATTTGGATACAAGGTTGTGGGTAGAGCTCGGAAGTCGAAGCACCATCAGGCAAAGCGCCGCACTTAAGACCAGGTGGTAAATGCCTTTTAACCACCATATATCGGTGGGCAAAGAAAAGAGGAAATTGAAATATAGCAACAGCGAAAACCCGATTGAAATCGCGGCATGGGGTATTGAGAGTTCGGACCGCCAAATTTGATATGCCAGGTAGCCACACAAAATGACTGATATGACAGCGCCAATCAGCAGGCTTTTTTCGGTGTAATGAAAGATAGTCCAGATATAAAAAGCGCCAAGGGCCACAGCTGTCAGCGTAAAGTCAATAATCAGGCGTTGTTTTGAGCTTAAATCATAAAGATCATTCAACATGAAATAAAAGAAGGTGAGTGCGGCAATGAAACCCATCCAGGTGGCACGGGAATAGGACAGAAATTGGTTGTAATAAATCAGTCCAGTGACGATAAATAAAACCCATTTTAGCCAAGTATAGTTGGGTTTGAATTTTGATTCTGACTTAATTTTGGTGAGATAGAGAATTAGCCCAAATCCCAACGGCACCACCATTGCTACATAGGCGCAAAAGTGAACGGGGTTATTAATGCACGCAAATACGCGTTGTGTGGGGTCCACACTCCATTTCATAAAATCCATGCCTAAACTTTGGCAAATACCGTAAATTGAAGACAGCCCTGTTGAGGCTAAAATGGCCCCTAAAATCCAAAAAAGCTGCCATTTATGTTTCACGAGTTTGGCAAATAGGTAGATTAGGATGCCGTAATTGATGACTGTAAAAATGCCTTCCCAGCGGTCGTAGGCACCCACCAAACTGAGTCGAATATTTTGGGAGAAAATGGTTGAGAGTAAATTGGTAGCAAGCCAGATTAAAATTGGAATTTCAAGCCCGACTTTTTTCCAGCGAAATCCAAGAATAGTGTAGCTATCTTCTTTTGCATTATCTTGGCCGTTGTCGCGGCGCTGGAGATAATTAAATAACCAGGCAATGAGCGCCGTAATTGTGGTTAACCGCAAAAGTAGCAGTTTGTTAATTTCAAAAACTGATCGGGTAAGGGACGTAAAAACCAGCGGCGTTCCGATAACGATGATGAGTAATAAGATCAGAAATATCCAATCGAATTTTCGCTGCGTGGTTTGGTGGGACATCAGTGTTTTAAATCTAACATGCAAAGGACGAAAAAAGCTAGATTAATCTGATGGCGATAGGATGCCATTTTGAAGGTAAATGCTGCGCATCACTTCATGAACGGTGATGGATTTCATACACAGGCGATCTTCTGCGTTGCTGCAGCGTTTGGGAACGTAGCCTTCAAATTGCCGAATGCAGGGGCTGCACATGGGTGGAGAGTAAATAATTTGATGATTGTTGCCATATGGTGCCCATTTAGTCGGGGTATTGGGCCCGAAAAGTGCCAAGACTGAGGCGCCATGTGCAGCGGCAAGGTGGGTGGGACCGGTATCAAGTCCAATATAGGCATCGCAACGGGTCATCAGGGCGCATGTTTCCTTAAGGGACAATTTATCAATAAGATTCAGTAGTCGGGGATTGGAAAAAAGCGGAATAAAGCGACGTTCGTCTTTGCCGCCTACAATCACGATTTCATGGGTATCTTTGGCGATGAGCTGATGCACCAGTGTGACCCATTTTTCGTCTTCCCAATACCGCAGTTTCGACGCAGGGCTGCAGCCGGGGTGCACCAGGATATAGGGGCGATTTTCGGGGTTTCCGGCCGCCAATTTGGAAAATGCTGAGTCAAATTCGCCACTTGAAATCGGGAGGGGGACGAGACGCTCCGGTATCGAGGTATCGGCGCCTATGGGACCCGCAAATTGCATGAAATTTTCTAACTCGTGAAAATCGACCCGGTAGGGGATTAAATGGGTTCTGAGCTTGTTTTTGTGCTGTTTGGGTAGGTCAAAGCCGACCCAGGTGCCCGTTTCGCCCCACGCGAGCAAAATGCCAATAAATCGGTAGTAGTGGGTTAGTTCTAATACGCAATCAAATTGCCGATCGCGCAACAATCTAATTGTTTCGATCATCTTTTTGAGTCCGAATTGGCGGGATCCAGGGTCAATGTAGATGATTTCATCAATAAAAGGCTGATTTTCTATTATTGCCGCCACTCGGGGGGAAGCCATTACTGTGATTCGCTTTTCAGGAAAAGTATCTTTGATCCGTTTGAGAACCGGCAAGATCAGCACCCAATCACCCAGTGCGACCATCTTAACAACCAAAATGGATCTGGCCTCAAGTGGCGGTACCAAAATTTTGCGTCGCCAAAGGCCCGGAAATAATCCCAGAACTGCGCAGATCGGGGTGCCGATCCATGCATCGAGCGTTTTGAACAATGTCAGCATCTCTTTTTAAATGGTAGCCTAATTTGAAATGCTGCGAAATATTAAATATTTTCGGCGCATACCATTTGACCGCTAATCCAATTTTTGGTACTGATTTTTTACATTATTGTCGGACCTAATAGGTCAATTTGAAACGAAATTTAATCAAGGAGAAACAAGTATGGCTAAAAACACAGCAGAACCGATTAACGTCCAAGGCGAAATTAGCATTCATTCCGAAAATATCATGCCCATTATTAAAAAATGGTTGTATTCGGAAAAAGAGATCTTTGTTCGTGAACTGGTATCTAATGCATTTGACGCGATTAGTAAGTTAAACAAAATCGCCACGATTGAGGGTTTAACCGACATTCCGAAACCACTGATTAATATTATTATCGATAAAAAAGCCAAAACGGTGACGATTCGAGACACGGGGCTCGGAATGACCGCCGAGGAAATTCAAAAATACATTAACCAAATTGCGTTTTCAGGTGCAGAAGAATTTGCGAAGAAGTATGCCGAAAAAGACAGTCAAAATGCAGTAATCGGGCATTTCGGGTTGGGATTCTATTCCGCGTTTATGGTGTCAAAAAAAGTAGAAATTGCGACGCTATCTTACCAGCCTGGTTCAACGGCAATTCGCTGGGCCTGCGATGGATCGACCTCGTTTTCGATTGTAGAAGATAGCAAGGCAGACATCGGATCCGACATTATTTTGTATATAGATGATGAAAATAAAGAGTTTTTAGATGACGCGCGGATGACCGATTTGGTAAAGCGGTATGCGAATTTTTTACCCGTGGAAATTCAAGTGAATGGGGTTGCGGTGAATAACCAAAATCCGCTGTGGCAGAAAAATCCGAATGAGGTCACTGACGCCGAGTATCAGGCCTTTTTTCAAGCGATGTTTCCGATGAGCGCGCCGCCTCTATTTTGGATTCATTTAAACGTGGATTATCCCTTTAATTTGCAGGGGATTTTGTATTTTCCAACCTTGAGTCATGAGCTCGAGGCCAAAAATGGCGACGTGAAATTGTTTTGCCAACAAGTATTTGTGACCGACGATGCCAAATCCATTTTGCCAGAGTTTTTGACCCTCTTAAAAGGGGCGATAGATTGCCCCGATATCCCATTGAATGTCTCGCGTAGTTACCTGCAAAACGATCCGTACGTGCAAAAAATTTCAAAGCATATTGTGAAAAAAATTGCAGATAAACTCAAAGAAATTCAGAAAAAAGACCAAGCACAATATGAAACCTATTGGGCTGATATTCATCCCTTTATTAAATACGGAATGATGACCAACACTGACTTTTACGACAAAGTGAAAGACCAGGTGATTTTTAAATCGTCGACGGACTCTTGGACGCGCATTAGCGACTATTTGGAGCGAAACAAAGAGAAATTGGATAAGACGGTGCTGTACTGTGCCGATCCCAATACGCAATCTGCGTATGTGGAATTGTGCCGTCAAAATGGGCTCGAAGTGATTTATTTGAATGGGCTGATTGATACCCATTTTATTTCATTCTTAGAGTCAAAAGAGACGGATGTTAAATATCAAAGCGTTAATGCAGATATAACCCATCATTTGGTGGATGCCTCTGGTGAGACGGAGGCGGTTGATCCGGCCGACAATAAAACCAAAACGCAAAAGCTGGAAACGCTGTACCAAGATATGCTTAAAAAAGACAAATTAACGATTAAGGCGCAGGCCTTGAAATCATCCGATTTACCCGGCCTGTTGGTTGAGAGTGAAATGTCGCGTCGAATGGCGCAAATGAGTGTGTTTATGAAGGCAGATCCGAAGTTGTTTGAAGAATTTTCGTTGATTGTTAATACCAATCATCCGTTGAATGATAAATTGCTGTCCCTGGCGGCAGATGCAAGCCGACAAGATGAGTTACAGTCGCTATGCAATGAAGTCTATGACCTTGCTTACATGGCGTTTCGGCCATTGGAAGGGGATCGTATCCAGGCGTTTATTAAAAGAACAGTGGATTATCTTTCCAAATAGGGCCCAAACTTGAAGCGGGGGCTCTATTGGGCTAGGATACAAGCATGTTACATGAGCTGCTTACTCGCCTGATCCGACAACATTTTTACGTGGTGTCGTATGAGCGTTTTAAAAACGAAATGGCAAATACCTACATTGAACGGTATGTGGCCAAGCACCCGTTGTTGCGCCCGGAATTGATTGTATTGAATGATCAGCCTTTTGGCTTTCGGCAAACGCATAAAGATGTGGAAGGGTTGGAAAAATACCCTATTTTTTGCGAAATTGAATACTCAGAAGATGAGGACGGCACACGATATGTGGACAATTTTGACCTATATTCGGAAGCCAAAATTAAGGTAAGAGAGCGGTTGTCTGATTTGATCTCGCTGGCGACCATTTATAACAAAACAGTTCAATTGGAGCGGATTAAGCGAATTAATGATCCGGCATTTCACGTGATGGTGGCCTATTCCAAATTGGGTGAATTATTTGTGGAAGAGTTTCTCGAGCAAGATATGGAAGAGGAACTCATTACTGAAAACGATATTGAGGCCGTTTTTGAACTACATTTGGCCAGCTACACTAATTTTTTATTCGTTTTAGACGAAGTCCTGTTTAAGGGGCATAGCATTGGTTCCTTAGATAAAATTTTAATTCCCTAGGATTTATGGATTTTTCAAAAGCAATCACACAGGTGAAGGGAGGGACGTCGTTGACGGAAGCCCAGGCGCAGGAGTGTGCGGCGCAAATTATTAAGGGGACGCTATCTGATTCGGATATTGCCGGCCTATTGCTGGCGCTTGCTGAAAAGGGTGAGTCTGTCGCCGAAATTGTTGGGTTTGCGCGGGCGATGCGGGCCGATATGCAGCGGGTGCCCATCAAGGGCGAACTCATGGATGTTTGCGGGACTGGGGGCACTGGACATGTGCGATTTAATGTATCGACTGCTTCTGCCTTTGTGTTGGCTGCGCTGGATATTCCGGTGGCCAAACATGGCAATCGGGGGTCGGGCAGTACTAATGGGAGCTTTGATTTTCTTGAGGCGCTTGGAATTGATTTTGACTTAACCCCTGTCCAAAGTGCCCAGTTATTGGCGGAACAGAATTTGTGTTTCTTGTTTGCTAGAAACTATCACGTAGGGGTTAAGCATGCCGCAAATGCGCGAAAAAAGCTGGGCCGCCGAACTATATTTAATTTGGTGGGCCCGTTGTGTAATCCGGCAGGGGCGACTCATCAGGTTATTGGGACGCCATCGTTAAAGGCGGCTGAGCCATTGGCGGTTGCGATTCAACAGCTGGGGTGTATTCGGTCGTTCGTTGTCGTGGGAGCGGGTGGCAGCGACGAGGTGACTGTTCATGATGCGAGTTCGTTGTTGGTTGTCACCAGCGCTGGTGTGGAACTCACCGGAATTGACCCCTTAAGCGTGGGCATCGATATCGATGAAATGCCTAAAGTGGGAGGCGCAGCAATTGAAAATGCGGCCATGTTTGAGCAATTCCTTTTAGAGCCATCGATCGAGGCCCCACTGGGTGCGCTTATTGCCCTTAATGCCGCAACCTCAGTTTGGTGTTTTGGTGCTGAAAAGAATTTGGAGTCAGCTTTTATTCAGGTTAAAAAGGCAATTCTAAGCGGAAAATTAGCCGAAAAAGTCCAAGACTATAAATCAGCGATTAAAAAACTAAAAGCTTAGCTATCACTTAAAAGCTTTTCGCCTTTGCCCCAGTGACTTCGCGGAACCTCATCAATTACCACGTAAGTGTGATCTTTTGGCTTGCCTGCAACGCGCTCGAGGGTAGTAGATATTTCTGCCGTAATTTGGCGGCGTTGGTCTTCAGTTAAAGGGCCTGCAACTTGAACGTTTACGTAGGGCATTGGTTTCTCCTGGTTTTAAGATAATCCGAGCTGACGTTTAAAAAAATCGTCGGTTCGTTTGGGACCGGCGTGTTTAGCGCCAGTCGCCGGCTTTTGGGTCGATTCGCTTGGGGTTTCCGTGGCTTTAATGCCGCCAAACTGGATCGGTACCTCTCGTTTTACAACTTGTTTTGGACGACTGTCCAGGTCTTTTTTGAGCTGTTGAGCGTCGTTTTTCCACTGTTGCTGCTGATCGCTCATTTTTCTGGGTCAGTGGGAACCGCTTCGGGTACCGCAAAATTAAATTTACGTTCTTCCAAATCAAACAAATGCAGCGTTAAAATTTGGGTGCCTTCGGTATACGAAAAAATAAATTTACCTTTAATTTGATAATCGCTTAGTACTTCAACCGTGTTGCTTACCTGGGTATAGGTAAATCCAGTTTCATTAGATAAGAAGAGGCCGGCAAAAAAAGCTTCCGAAACCAATTCGGGCATTTGGAAGGTCTCCACAGATACATCGACGATCAGCTGGTTACTTTCGGGGTCATACGCCATTTTAGATGTCATTTTGACCTCATTTTGAACGGAGGAGAGGGCACCGAAATCGATCTTTTTACTTGCTTTGGGTTGAGCAAAAATGCTGATAAGGGTCAAAGTCAGCAGCGCAACAAACAGAACAAGAAGGGTAATCCGAATAACGTATTTGAATTTCATTGGGCGTTTACCCATTTGATAGAGCATCCCATCGAGGGAATTTGCTGAGTAGGGATATCGTTTCCGGCCAAATATAGGTTAATGGCGGTTTTAAGATCATGAGAAGTGACTGCGGCGGGATCTTTCCAATTGTCATCAACGCGGCCATGGTAGAGCAATTTGCGCTCAGCATCGATGAGGTAAATATCGGGTGTGCATTCGGCTGCATAGTCTTGCGCAACCGACTGGGTTTCATCTATCAGATAGTGGCCTGGAATTTGCCACTCCACGACCTTTTTTTTCATTTCATCGGGAGAATCATCTGGGTAATTGGGGTTGATATTGGGGTTGATGAACAGGGTTGTGATGCCTGATTGTTCAATTTGATTGGCAAGTGTGATAAAGCGGGGCCAAAGCGCCAGGGCATATGGACAGTGATTGCAGGTAAATACAATCAATGTGCCAGCCTTGCCTTGAACGTCGTCCAGTCGAATATCGGTTCCAGAGGTATCCTTCAGGGTGAAGGTGGGCATGGTGCTTCCGAGCGGAATCGACTTTGACTGGACAAGGGCCATAGTTAGCTCCGAACTGCCGTTTTGGCTGCTGCCAAAAGTTCAGGCACAATGGTGATTTTTTCGCGGGGTTTACCGACTTTTTGGCCGGCTTCCACTTCAAGTGCATCGATGTTTTGCCATTCGGTAAAGGAAACGACATCTACACCAGCGTTTTTTAATTTTTCTAGAAGCTGCTCGTTGCTGCGAGCCGGTGCAAATTGTAGACTTGCGATATCTGAAATGAGGGTTTCAACGGTTTTGGCGCTGCAAGGTTTGTTGCTGCCCAAAACGCCTGAAGGGCCGCGTTTGATCCAGCCTACCGCGTACATGCCATACATTGGCGCATCATCTTTGATCAAACGACCGTCGGTATTTGGGAACACCCCACGTCGTTCATCGAATGGCACCCCTTCGATTGGTATTCCGCGGTAACCTACGCTTCGGAAAACCATGTCACAGGGCATCTCGATGGTTTCATCAGTGGCGATGGCTTTTTGATTCCCTGGTTCGCCTTCCAACCGATTTTTCACCAGTCGAATGGCTTCCACTTTGCCATTTCCAACCAATTCAATCGGACTTTCAAAGAAGTGAATAACCACTTTCTTCTTTTTGCCAGCCGGGGAGAGAGCTGCGAACTCGCGTAGAATATGCATGTTTTTTCGAGCTTTATGGTTTTTCTCGTCTTCTAATTCTAAATGACTGGCTTCGTTTAGTTCGATATCAGCTGGGTTTACCACCGGTTCTGCATCTTCCAATTCGCCCATTTCTTTAATTTCTAGCTCAGTAAAGGCGGATTGAGCTGGACCACGACGTCCAACCAAGTGGATTTCTTGAATCCCGCTATCTGCTAGAGCAGCTTGTGCGACTGCCGTAATATCAGATTCAGACAATTCCGCGTCGTTTTTAGCCAAAATTCGAGTGACATCGATTGAAACGTTACCTTGGCCGATTATGTAGGCGATTTTGCATTTGAGGTTGAATGATCGGCTTTGATAATCAGGATGGCCGTTGTACCAACCGACGAATTCGGTCGCCGTATAGCTACCCGGAAGGTCCTCGCCGGGAATGCCAAGCTTTTTGTCTGTTTCGGCACCACAGGCGAAAATTAAAGCGTCATAACAGTTACGTAGATCGTCTACCGAAATGTCTTTGCCAATTTTGACGTTGCCATAAAATGAGAAGTTAGGATTAGAAACCGCAATGCGCTCATAGGCCTTAGCCACCGATTTCATTCGTTGATGGTCAGGTGCTACACCGCCACGCAAAAGGCCGTAAGGGGTAGGAAGGCGATCGTAGACGTCTACTTTTACGTTTAAATGTGATTTGAATAGCGACTCAGCTGCGTAAAATCCGCTGGGGCCGGCGCCGATGATGGCGATTCGAAGGGGATTAGTGTCGTTTCCTACGGTCATGATAATTCCTCACTTATTGAAAATTGAATTCAAGATTTTGGTTTAGTCTACCGAAAATGCCTGTTTAAGCCAAGTCATTCGCCCGAGACGATATTGGCTATCACCCGTTTTTTGGACCGATAGATTGATGTTGTTTTTGGAATTGAAATGGGTTGATTGGATTTTACCGAATTTCGGATGCCATCAAACCCAATTCCAGATTCTGGCATAAATTCGGGCCAAGTTGTGAGTGGCGTGTGAAAGTGGTTAAACGGGCATACTTCTTGGCAAATGTCGCAACCAAAAATCCACCCTTCGCTGTGACTAAGCTGCTCGGCCGTCATTGGTGTTTTTTGCTCGATGGTTTGATAGCTTAGACACGCAGTCGCATTCATTGTGCCTTGTGGGGAAATGGCCTGGGTGGGGCATGCATCGATGCAGCGGGTGCAGGTGCCGCAGGTACCGGGTTGAGGGGCGTCTATGGGTAGCTCAGCTGTGGTGAGCACCACACCGATGAAAAAATACGATCCCAATTTAGGCCGAATCACCATAGTGTTTTTGCCCCTAAATCCAATTCCAGCCTTAATGGCGAGGCTACGTTCTGCAATCGGACGGCTATCAACACCATAAAAACTTTGTGCCTCCGGGGAAACTTCTTGAATAAATTGAACCAGATTTTCGAGTTGTCGCGAGATCGTGAGGTGATAGTCCTCACCAACGGCGTAACGGGCCACTTTGTATTGGCCAGTTTGCGCGCGCTCGGTTGTATTTTTGTAGTTACAACTCACTACGATGGCCGACTTTACGCCTGGGAGAAGCAATTCAGGAGACTCTTTTAAGGGCAAATGGCGTGCCAAATACCCCATGTCCCCAATTTTATCCTTTGCAATCCATTCGCGGTATTCATCTAGTTCATGAGTTAAAGATGGAGAGGTGACGCGGCAATCCGTAAACCCGAGAGCCTGCGTGGCGTGCTGGAAAATTTGGGCTTTAAGATCGGATCCCAATCTTAATCGAGGGTTTCTTGGGCCAACAAAACACTTTTGGGCACAGCCCCTTTTTGCCAGGCCGTCTTCACATACCGATTGTGACTGCTATGGGCAAGGGGTTCATCTGTGAGAGTGAAAAGGGAGTCAATGTTGAACGAAACCTGAGGCCCTTCAGGTGAAAACAAGGTTACCGGGGACGGAACCGATATGCTGCGTTCAAGCTCAATCGTAATCCATTTTCCTCGAATTACATCGACAATAGTACCCAAGTATTGAGAGGTATCTTGCAGAATTTTCAAAGCGAGGCGGCGTTCGGAATCGGTTTTGTTGGCCAAGAAAAAGCCCGCTTTTAGGGCACGTTTTCCTACAGACTCTAGATCTGAAATAGTTTTGGGGGATAACTCGTATTGGGTTGGCGATTGCTCAAATTCGTGAAGGGCGTTTTTATAGGCCTGAAGGGCGGTTTTAAGATAAGCCAATGATTCGCCGCGGGCATCGACGATCCACCGTCCGATATTGAGCGATGTAAGCAACGGAATGTATTTGATTAGGCAGCGGTCAAAGAAGAGATACATAAAATGGCCATGGGGATTTTCGAAAAACGGAAAATATCGACCTGGATACTCTAAATCCTGGGCCAATCGCCGGCTTGTTTCGCCTCTGGAGGTCCTGAAACCGCTCATATAGCGACGATACGAATATTGAATAAGGATGGGGCCGTGAACCTGAATGTCGAAGGTGCTGGCATTTCCTTGGGTCATCGCGGCAATTTCCGTGTGAGTGAGTTCATTGCCCAGCATTTGGCGGGCAAACCACCGTGAAAATACCCGGTGACTCCCCGAATTGTTGTTCCCGGTTTCGGTTGCCAAAGTGAGCGTGGCCTCGGGATGTAGTGTTTTGATTAATAATGCTAATCCAGGGTCCTGCACGCGGAATTCAGAAATGCCGGCGTATCGGCAAGTATTTACAGCATCTGTAATAGTCGGTAGGTGGTAGTCGTGGGCCATGACATCGATATTGAAAGATAGTTCTATTGACGGTGAAATTTCGCGGGCCAGATTTGCCAGGTAGGTCACTTTTTCAAAGTGGAGCTCTTTGTAGTCATCCGAGTAACAGCGAATCGACACTTTCGCATCTTCCAAAATTAAGTGTTTAGCGCCGGCTTCGATAGCAGTTTTAACGTCTTCAGCACTTGCGGCATAGGTGGTGAGTTTAGGCATTTTCAGTCACCACTTCAACTATTGGTTTTCGGAGTATCGTGTTTTCGGGAACATTGCGTAAATCAGGTAAGCAGATCATTTGGCTTGGCACGCATTTTTCAAGTGATCTCCCGGCCATGTCGCGCATTTCCCCAATCGTATAGGCATAAATTCCCGTAGGGGACTGAATCTCAATCTCCTCGCCCACGGAAAGAATACCCCGCGAGAGTATCACGCTTCCCATTTGCTCGTTTACGCTTTTGATCGAGCCCAAGTATTTCACCCCTGCAGAATGCCCGTTGGTGGCGTAATTGATCGATTCTCCGGCTGGCCGATCATCGAGGCCCCCTGTGAAATATCCTCGGTTTGATATTTTCTCAAGCTCAGTTTCTGCGTTTGCGTCAGGACTTCGGTTTTCTAACGCCGATTCAATCGCGTCGCGGTAGGCAGTTACAACTGAGGCCACATACATGGGAGATTTCATCCTACCTTCAATTTTAAACGATTCCACGCCGGCGTCGATTAGATCTGGGACCAGATTCAATGTCATCAGGTCCTTGGCATTCATAATATGAGTGGTTTCGGTTTCGCCATTTTCTTCGTTAATGAGCTCATAGGTATGGCGACAACTTTGGATACAGCCACCGCGGTTGGAATCCCGGGCAGCAGTGTAATTCGAAATGACGCATTTCCCGGAATAGCTGGCACACATTGAGCCGTGCACAAATACTTCCAACTCTATATCCACCTGACGCTTAATTTCGCGAATCTGATCAATAGTAACCTCGCGGGCCAGTACGATTCGGGTGGCGCCGAGTTCCTTCCACATGGCGCAGTCGTAGGCATTGGTAACGCTGGCTTGCGTGGATACATGAAGCGGTACTGTGGTGAGTTCCTGAGACAACGATGCGACTCCAGCATCGCTAATAATAAAGCCATGGGGCTGAATGCGATTCAGTTCGATCAAATAAGGCCGAAGCGCTTCCAAATCCTCGTCATGGGCAAATCCATTCAGCACCACATACACTTTTTTGCCCAAGCGATTGGCCAAATTAATGCCCATTTCCATTTGGCGAAGTGTAAAGTTATCTGCAAATTTTCGGAGTCCAAAAATCCAGTTACCGATATAAACGGCATCTGCGCCGAATGAAAATGCGGTTTCTAGTTTTTCCAGATTGCCCGCGGGGGCTAATAATTCCGGTCTCATCATACAGATATTCCTCGTTGCCAATGTGCCAAGGCACTGCCATTTAGAAGGCTAGCACGCACGCGTTCAACAGCACTTTCACGGTCTTCACCCATCATTTCAGATAAAATGGCGGCCGCCAAATAAATGATGCTGACACTGGCCCAGCTGGATTCGCCGCTTAATGCACTAAGCCCTAAATTTAGGGATTGTTCGGCAGTAATATCCGCGCTATTGGGTGCAGCGACATTACTTAGCCCGAATTCTTCGGGTCGAATATAGGCATCCGCTGTACTGGGGTGTTTCGGCGTCACGATAGGTGTTTTCCGATCCAACGCCAACTGAATACTGCCTTCGAGACCGCGAAGCACCATATAATTGGTAATCAGTGGGTTAGCTTCCAATAATAACGCCATTTTGGCTTTGTACGGCGGATGGGTATAGCTGGTGACGACAATCGTTTCCTTGCTACCCTTTATCGGTAACAACAGCTTCTCCAAGGTAGACAGCATCGGTCGCTTTAACATCAAGTTACGGGTTTCCACCATATCAAATAGCGTGGGACAACTTTGGGCTTGATCCACGTAGGTCCACCCAACGGCCGCATTTTCGAGTTTTTCTTGGGCGGCACTTAATGGCTGCTGTAGTGGATACCCCGCTAACTCCAAAATCTTTGCCGGGGTAATCCCGTGTTTGGGGCCAATATCGAAAATGCCATGAGTCACAGTCGGGACGCCGATCGCTGCGAGCACAGGTGCCACAAACAAAGATAAAAACGGCGTTCGGGTAAACCCGTCATACCCCACCGATAAATCAACAACCGTGTTGCAATGGCTCTGAATGCGATGCGTGGCTTCCAACAGCTGGTGATAACAGGTGATGTTTTCAATTGCGGTTTCTTCTTTTAGCCGCAACGCTTCTAAAAATGAGGCGACATAATAAGGGGGCATGTCGGGATCGAACACCTGCTTAAAATTAAGGTCGCATTGCCCTTGCGACATGGATTGTCCCCGAACGAGGGGCAAAATAGCAGTTGCAAATTGCAGATACTTCGTAGGAACTTTGGATAGGTCGCCCAATAAAAACTGTACTTCCTGCGGGATAAATTCCGACGGGCTGTTGTGGAGTTGCTCAATAAAAACTGCTTCGTTTGGCTCAGGTTGTAGTGCCAGTAGGGCGGTAATCAAGGTCGCTTTCGTGACCAAAGACACCTCATCACTTACCAACAAATGGGGCAGCCGAGCCAATTCCGAATCGGATAAACTTTTACCCATTGTCTTGCCGGTGCCCTTTGATTTGAGCATCAATTTGAGTTCATTTTGAAACGGGTTCATAGCACATTAGTTTAGTTGAACTCAAAAATTTCATCAAATTTGTTTATTTTTCAGATTTTTGGGAAATATTTGGGTTACGGGGGGAAACAGTATGGTAATGAGAAAAACAATATTAATAGTTGAGGATAATCAGGAAGAAGCATCGTTTTTAACGCGGGCGCTATCTCCCCTTTATCAGTTACATGTGATTGCGAATGGGGCTGAGGCGTTGGCATTTGTGAGGAGCGGTCATGACTTTGATCTGATCCTTATGGATATTCGAATGCCAGGAATGTCCGGTGATCGGGTGCTTAAAGGATTACGGCAATTGGGTGATGCCACGGAAGTGCTGATCTTGACGGCCTTTGATGCCAGTGATTTGGCCATTTCGACTCTACACGATGGGGCTTTTGAATATTTAACCAAACCCATTACCCGAGATCGCTTATTGTTGAAAGTTTCTCAAGCATTGGAATCGGGAGAACTTAAAAAATCAGAAACTATCGAATTGCAATATCAAAATCGCCGGAATCACTTTAAGCGGAATTTTGTTCACTCAATCGGGCAAACCATCGCAGACGAGGAGTTTGATGATTACTCGACCCATCACGATGCGTTTATTGATAGGCTATCTCGACGGCGGATTCGTTAGTAGGTTTTTTAAATGACAATGTCCCTATTCAATTCTTAATCCGCTCCTCATATTGGAGGCGTGTTCAGGCAGTGTGCCCAGTAAGGGGCTGTTGCCGAAATCATGCCAAGTTCTTTGGGAATTTCAACTGAAAAGCTGGAAAGTAAAATACTACCTCGAGAGAATAAAATATTAGAAGGCAGGGGTAAGCGGGTGGCCACGACGGGGACAAGCTCAATTAACCCCACTGCCCTATGTCATCAAAGTTTACGAAAAATTATTGACTTGGTACTATCAGACATATGTATATCGACTGTGTTTTTGAATCGGCCTATTAACTAATGAAACAAATAACCTATCCTTTTCCTAGATTGGGTATTGTTGGCGGCGGCCAGCTCGGAAAAATGCTGGTACAAGCCGCAAGTAAACTTAGTATACCGGTTACCGTGTTAGATCCTTCCAGTTCCGCGCCCGCTTGTGTAGTTACTGACAAAATAGTTACAGCACCCTTTGACGATCTTCAAGGGTATATGAGTCTAGCCAGAAACTGTGATGTGATAACGGTCGAAAGGGAAGATATTTCCATATTATATCTGCAAAGCTGTATTGATGAGGGGTGCCAATTGTTCCCTTCTCCAGATTGTTTGGCCATTTTGCAAGACAAATTTCTTCAAAAGCAGTGGCTGGTTGATCAAAATATTCCAACCTGTCGGTTTCAGAATTGCGATGACCCCTCACTTGAAGTGACGAACCTATTTGGCTACCCGTTGGTCCAAAAGGCAAAACAAGGAGGATTCGACGGCCGAGGCGTTCAGGTTATTCGCGGACCGTCGGATGCAGGCTTGCTATTCCAGGTTCCCTCGATACTTGAAACTGTTGTGGACATTGAAATGGAGCTTGCTGTTATGGTCGCGCGGGGTCAAGACGGAGAAGTGGTAGTTTATCCCGTCACAGAAATGGTGTTTGAATCAAAAAGAAATATCCTAGATCATTTGATTGTCCCGGCTCGGGTATCGCTTGAAAAACAACATGCTGCGCAAGATTTAGCGAGACATTGTGTTAATTCATTGAAACTGGTTGGTTTGGTGGGGGTTGAGTTGTTTCTAACGAAATCGGGAGAGTTGTTGGTTAATGAGATTTCTCCGCGACCTCATAATTCCGGTCATTATACGATTGAAGCTTGTCAAACTAGTCAATATGAACAGCATATCCGAGCAATAATGGGGTGGCCGCTCGGGAGCCCTGAATTATTATGTCCCGCTGTTATGGTCAATCTTTTAGGAGAGGGTCAGCCTGGGAATCCGCAGATTCGAGGATTTCGTGAAGCAATGGCGATGTCAGGGGTTTTTGTCCATTTATATGGAAAAGAGCGTGTTCTTCCTGGGCGGAAGATGGGGCACGTTGTTATCCTTGATGATGACGTGGAACGTGCTATTTCTAAGGCCCTAGAGGTCAAGTCTTGTTTAGGTATTTTTGGTGTATTGCACGATGAAGGTGAGAAAACATGAGAAACGCGATAGTTGGAATTATTATGGGTAGCGATTCGGATTTGCCGGTAATGAAAGCGGCATCAGATCTTTTGGCCGACTTTGATATTCCGTTTGAATTGACCATTGTATCTGCCCACCGGACACCTGATCGAATGGTGGAGTATGCGTCTACAGCGGTCGACCGAGGGTTGTCGATAATTATCGCCGGTGCTGGCGGTGCGGCTCATTTACCAGGAATGGTGGCCTCACTCACGACGCTACCGGTAATTGGAGTGCCCGTGAATGTTACCTCTCTCCAAGGCCTGGATGCGCTATATTCGATAGTTCAAATGCCAAAAGGGGTACCAGTAGCTTGTGTTGCAATTGATAATGCGTTTAATGCTGCAATTTTGGCCGCACGTATCTTAAGTATTTCGAATCCGGAGATTCGATCACGACTAACGGCCTATCAATTGAAGCAACGAGATAACGTCATTGAAAAGGCTCAAAATATTAGATATGTATAAGTGTCTAAATGAGGAAAAGAGAATAAAGAATAATGTTGGATAATTTATTAGATCCGGTGATTTTGTGTTTTATTGTGGGGATCATCGGCGGACTACTGAAGTCAGATCTTCGATTACCAGATCAACTTTATGAGACACTCTGCATTTATTTGTTATTTACGATCGGTCTAAAAGGCGGGGTTGAATTTTCGAATGCAAGTTTTTCTGCGGTAATTTTTCCTTTTTCTGCGGCGATTACTCTGGGAATTTCAATTCCAATTATCGCCTATATCATCTTGCGAAGGATAGGAAAGCTGACTACTACCGATTCAGCTTCCATCGCCGCTCATTATGGGTCCGTCAGCGCTGTAACTTTTGCGGTTGTCTTAAGTTACTTGACATTAAAAGGTGTTGCTTTTGAGTCCTTTGTTACGGTTTTACTTGTGATTTTGGAAATTCCGGCGATTGCGGTGGGTATCCTTATCGCGCGGACCCAAGCAGTGCCAAATTCATCGGATGGTGGACTAAATACTAAAACCGATTGGGCTTCTTTGCTGCATGAAGTTTTTCTGGGAAGGACTATTTATCTGCTCCTTGGAGGATTATTCGTTGGGTACGTAGCTGGTCCCGAGCGTATCAAGATGGTTTCACCCGTGTTTTTCGATATGTTTAAGGGAGCGCTAGCCATTTTTCTACTTGAAATGGGAATCATTACGTCCCGTCGATTTTCTGATTTAAAAAAAACCGGTGTTTTTCTAGTTGGATTTGGTATCGGAATGCCCCTTATCAGTGGTACGTTGGGAACAGTAATTGGTGCATTAAGTGGACTTTCAGTTGGCGGAACGACCGTCTTGGCGACACTTGCGGCGAGTGCTTCTTATATTGCCGCGCCTGCGGCGATGCGCATTGCTTTACCAAAGGCAAACCCTACGTTGTCGTTAACCCCGGCACTGGGTATCACGTTTCCTTTTAATATTGCGTTTGGAATACCGATTTATTATACATTGTCGGTATTGGTTCATACTTGGAAAGGTTGAATTATGCCGCTAGTCAAAAAAAAATTGCTTACTATTGTTACCGAATCCGCGCTACAGACGACTCTCATTAAAGAGCTTAAGCGTCACTCCGTTACGGAGTACACTCAAATGGAGTCGTATGGAGAAGGGGCGAAAGGTGTTCGGACAGGGGACTGGGACCAAAACCGCAATGTAACTATTCAAGTGATTTGTTCGGAAGAGCTTGGCGAATATTTATTGAATTTAGTACATACAACTTATTGCGAAGATTATGCATTGATCGCCTATCTGTCTGATATCGAAGTTCCTTCATAGGCATTCTTTTGACCAAAGAAGGGATTAGTATTTCGTTTCTAAAGGGCGTCGATTATAAAATTATGCTTTATTTTAATTTTTATAAATATTAATTTATGGCAGTGTACAAATATGCGTGTAATTCCTATAAGATCGACACAGGATCAATATCTGGAATGCATCTCACCGAATTTGGCGGTGCGGGAAGCGTTCTCATTAACGCGTTTGCCATAACAGTATCAAGCTCATTTGTTTTAATTAAGAGGTGATAGCGAAAATAGTCGGCAATCTTTTCAAAAGGCGCAGGTGCTGGACCCAAAATCGTACTCAACTCAGACTGAAGTGGCCCCAAATGGGTGCGGAGTAGGGTGGCGTACTTCATGGCCTCTGCATTTGATTTGGACGACACAATAAAGTTTAGCAGTCGGCCAAATGGTGGATATTTTAGGGGCTCACGATACCGAATTTCTTCGGCATAAAAGGAGTTAAAATCATGCCGGCTGGCGTGTTGAATGGCATAGTGGTCGGGTTGTAGGGTTTGAATGATGACTTTACCGGGTTTATCGCCACGTCCGGCACGCCCCGACACCTGAGTTAGTAGCTGAAACACGCGTTCAGGGGCCCGAAAGTCGGGGATATTAAGCAATGTGTCGATGCCAATTACCCCGACCAAGGTCACTTCTGGGAAATGGTGTCCTTTTGCAATCATTTGGGTGCCGATCATGAGCTGTCCAGAGGCTTCAAACGTTTCTAGAATGGCTTCAAGTTGTTTAATGGTGCCGGCGGTATCTTTATCTACCCGACAAATTGAAACGCTCGGGAAGAGTTTTCGAAGTTCACTTTCCACTTTTTGAATACCCAGCCCCCCAAAGACCAAGCCGCTTTTTTTGCAGTGTGAGCACGTTCGGGTCGCGGGGATTTTGGTAAAGCATCGGTGACACCGAAATGACTGATCTTGGTGGAATGTATAAGACAAGCTACATGTCGGACAGCAGGCCACTTGGCCACATTTCAGGCAGCATATATAAGGGGCAAAGCCGCGTCGATTGACCAAAATCATAATTTTTTCCCGGCGCGATAAACTTTCCTCAATTTCGGTCAACAAACGTTGGCTAAACAGGCCTGTTTTTTCATTTTGAATCTCTTCTCGAAAATTTATAACCTCAATGGGAGGCATCGCCTGTTGATTTACGCGTTCAGTCAAATAAACGACTGTCCTATTGGCCGCGTGCTGAGAATCATAGTAATCGGCCAAGTCGGGGGTGGCAGAGCCGGTGACGAGGATGGTGTTTTGGCATTTTTGGCGATAGCGGGCGACTGCTAAGGTAGAATATCGCGGATGATTTTCTTGCTTATAGCTACCGTCATGCGCCTCATCGATCACGATCACCCCAATGTGAGATAAAGGGCAAAAAATGGCGGAGCGGGGACCAATGACGATTTTTGCGGTGCCGGAGTAAATACGTTCCCACTCGTCGTTGCGTTTTTTTGGAGTGAGGCCTGAGTGAATGACGGATACCACATCGCCAAAGCGAGATTCAAAGTGGCGTCGCGTTTGCGGGGTAAGGGAAATCTCAGGTAATAAGATAAGGGCGGATTTCCCTTGGCTAAGGGCTGACTCGGCTGCTCTTAAATAGACTTCGGTTTTGCCACTGCCTGTAACCCCCACCATCATGATTTCCCCCCCAGGTGGCGAGGATAGAATCGTCGAAAGGGCGTGCTGTTGGTTGGCGGTTAACGTAAATGGAGAGGGGGTAGTTTCGCTAGCAGCCTTTGATTTTTTAGAAGCAGTGGTTTTAGCGCCGCTTTTCTTTCGTGTTCCAACAATGGACTGGTATGCCTTGTAAGGGGTGCATAGATAGTGAGCGTAAAACCAGCGGATCAACTGAACCAGATCCACAGGAACGGTGGGGTAGTTGCCATCAACCGAATTGATTGGCTTCAGGATGGCCTCGGGTTGTTCGCTAATCTCGAGGACCAACCCAGTAACGGTTTGAGATCCTAGCGGGACAGTGACATGGTCACCTGCAGTTACCTGAAAATCGATAGGAACGGCATAACTGTATGGAGTAGGTACCCCCCTGAAAATTAATACAGTGGCCGCTTTCATTGCCTATCGGGTGGGGGAAAGAGGCGAAGGATGAATTGATATGCCGGCGTTATATTCGGCACTACGGTCCGAAGGTTGTGGCGATATTCCGCCAAACACTGAGAAATTGTCCATTACGCGGTAGTTTACCTGCACATCGTATTTAAGCGAATTCACGTCATATACATCGGCCGAGATTTTCACTCGTTGAGCAGGATATATATCGACGCCCAATCCAGGCTTCGTATTCATTACGCCGATCCGGGTTGAAATGTTGTCGGTTAAAAAAATGCCGGGTTGAAAATTTAATAGTTGGTTTCCACCTAGGCGATTTCCCATCCCCACGCGAACAAATCCCGGACCGTTATGAATCTCGGCATTTGCATTAAAAACGGAATCCTTTTGGCCACTGTAATAGCGCAAGTCGGCATCCCCAGTTAACTTAATTTGGTTCAGTTTGGAAACCAAAGAATCGGATTGCTTAATCAGTGCCCGGCCCTCTTGAATGGATCCCAATACTTCTTGGCGAATTTGCCCATCTTCAGCCATTTCCCGTAGCTCACGCGAAAAGACTTGAAGGTGTTCGGCTGTAGCGGCCAAGTTAGTTGCCCCATTACCATCCTTTACAGCCATTTTCATCGCCCCAACCGATTCATTTAGATTGGAAACAAGTTCCCGAATATCCGCTTGGGTTTCTGGATTTCCAATTCCTTCGGTAGTATTTGCCAAGTTTTCGGTAATGCGTTCAATTGAAAGAATAGAGTTGCGCATCGCCGCAAGGACGTCTTGCTGTTGTAAAACACCGCGTATCGACGCCAAAATTGCTTTTGATTCCTCGAGAGTCTGGGTGCCCACATCCACGAAATCAGCGAGACTTCGGGTTGAATAGCCGCCTAATTTTTCCCCAGGTGCCATTGTTTCGGTGGTTTCGGTGTTGGGTATTACTTCAACGTATTTTTCACCAATCAACCCGTCAAAGGCAATTCGCAAACGCGAACCCTTGGGGATTTGGATTTCGGGATCTACCCAAAATTGAACTAGGATTTCCTCAGGTCCGGGCGAAATTTTGGCTACTTTTCCGATTTTATATCCGCGATATCTGACGCTCGCTCCATCCAACAATCCAGATACGTTTTGGAACGATCCTGTTACTTCATATCCACCAGCCCGAAGCATAATACTGCTTTTCCAAACCAAAAGGCAGGCAATGGTAATTAACATTGTGAATACAAACAAGCCCACTCGAATAGTGGCAGAACGTGAATAAGTCATTACAGGTTACCTCGGATGAATGTTCGAATATAGGGATTTGTGGAATTCATAATTGTATCAGGTGTTTCCGGGTCATATAAGATCCCATTGTTCATAGTATATATTTTGTCGGCTGTTCTCAATATAGTCGAAATTTGGTGGGTGACCACAATGGACGTGCAATTCAGGGCGTCGGACAAATGGACTATTAGATCTTCGATTTGGGTCGAGGAGATCGGGTCGAGGCCGGTGGTAGGCTCATCAAAAAGTACGATTTTAGGGTTGGCTGCGATGGCTCTTGCGAAACCCACTCGTTTTCGCATACCGCCCGAGAGCTGGGAGGGCATCATGTTTTCTACGCCGTTGAGCCCCACCATTTCCAGTTTTTCC
>CANKTL010000005.1 GCA_947486405.1 bacterium | reverse complement strand
TGTGAGCGATCACACCATCTATTTTCGTTTTTTTGATGGAAAAGGGTATCTCCAAGCAGGTGAGAAGTGTGAGTTTTGGTCCCGCGCTGACAAACAAGACTTTAATGTCACTTACCCGATTCACCAAAGTTCGGTGTTGCTACGGATGTACGCTCACGCGCTGATTCAATATCTCAATCGAAAAGAAGATTGCCATCCTTTATTAAGTGCGTACATCAAAAATTGTGAAACACCGACCAAAATCACGTTATCAGGCGCCCACCGTCGCTTTATTTTAAACGAATTGGCCTATTATTTATTTGGCGAAAAAGCAGGGATGAGCAGTCCTTCCGCGCCCGCTCCTTGGAGCAGCCAATTTCTATTGTTCTCAGCGGGTCACGTCTATGAAACTTGCCGCGCCGTCATTCCAAAAACCGATATGGTTATTTGGTCCAATTATGTTCATACCCACGTTTTAGACATTTGCAAAGAATTGTCGCGTGATTTTCCGTTTTCGCCTTGGGGTGAAAAATTGTTTTTTTATTACCACCTGATTGCGTCTGAAGTCAGTGCCGATGCCAAGAAAATATTAATGGCTTACTGGAATTTTTATGCAGGAAATCAACCAGAGATTTCAGAAGTTTTGAATTCCGCTTGGCGAACCTTGGTTGAAGAGTCCGTCACCGAAACAAAACGGATATCAGCGGCACAGCAATTGGCCTCTCAGCTTAGCGAGGCCATCGCGTCGCCCGATGCCAAACAACGCTGGTTTGGCGATGAAAGTTATCGCGCGCAAGGCATCCGAGATATCAATCAATTTGTAAATGACCTTAGTAAATTGAAGATCGACAAAAAGAGTAGTCCCATCAACTTCGGACGCTTCTTCTCATCCGACAATTAAAAATAGGCCAGCTGCGCGGGACGAGAAATTGCGCATCTGGCCTATTTTAAGATAGTCTTGCTGAAGCATGTTTAAATCGAAAGTATCATTTTTAAACCAGGGATGTCGGTTAAACGCCTCTGAAACGGCCACACTAGAATCGGTGTTTGCTAATGGTGGATATAACGTGGTGAATGACACCTCGTCTTCCGATATTTGTGTGGTAAATACCTGCACCGTTACTGAAAACAGCGACAAAGATACTCGTAGGCTGGTTAATCGGTTGGTGCGCGAAAACCCTGAGGTTAAAATCGCATTGATTGGGTGTTTGTCGCAGGTGAAGAAAGAGGCCCTCGCTGAACTGCCAAATGTGCAGTGGATCGTGGGGAATCAGGGCAAGATGGATTTGCTCTCGGTCATTGAGAGCGGTGAATCTAGTGACGATGCCAGTGTCCATATGCCCAAGTTTTCAACTGAAGTATTTACTCAGCCAACAGCCGATCAAGACCGCCATCACTGCCGAGCCAACCTTAAAATTCAGGATGGCTGCGACAATTTTTGCTCATTTTGCATTATTCCATTTGCCCGTGGCCCTGCTCGCTCGCGTTCATTTACGGACATCATGACCGAAGCCCGCACGTTAGTGGCAAGTGGGCATCAGGAATTGGTGCTGACGGGTGTGAATATCGGTACTTACGAAGATGAGGCCTACCGGTTTGCAGATGTAGTTGAGGAACTTAACTCCATTTCAGGATTAAAGCGGCTTCGCATCTCATCCATCGAGCCCACAACCATTCCAGATCGAGTATTAAATCTAATTGGCCCAGATTCTGTATTAACCCCTTATTTCCACATTCCGATTCAAAGCGGCACTGACGCCGTTTTATCGGCGATGCGTCGCAGATATTCCATTCAAGAGTTCGTAGACGGCCTCCAGGCAATCACTGATCGACTGCCCCTGGCGTGCATCGGTACCGACATCATCACTGGGTTTCCAGGTGAAACCGATGAGCAGCATGCCGAAACAATGGCCCTGATGAGCCAATTGCCCTTGGCATATTTTCACGTTTTTAGTTATTCCGAGCGCAGCTTGGCCCACAGCCGAAAATTCGGAAACAAGGTAGCACCCACCGTTATCAAACGCCGATCCGAGGACCTGCGCCTCTTAAGTGCAACCAAACGATTCACTTACCACAGTAAATATCTGAACCAGGAAGCCGATGTTTTATTTGAACAATCCAAAAAAGGCCATTGGGTAGGCCTGACGCGAAACTTTATTAAAGTTAAGGTCAAATCAGGTAGAGATTTAACGAATCAGATTTTACCTGTAAAATTAGTAGCTTGTAATTCTGAAGACATGGACGGACTGCTGCTATGACGTCGCCGAAAACAGTTTTTATTGAAACCTATGGATGCCAGATGAATGAATATGATTCTGAGCTGGCTAAGTCTATTTTAAAAAACAACGCCTTTCAGCTGGTTGATAAAGAAACTCAGGCCGACGTGGTGATGCTCAATACGTGCTCAGTACGTGATAACGCCAACCGAAAAGTGTTTAATCGCATTCACGAAATTATTCACAGCTCAGAACGGAAAGATGTCAAAATTGGTATTTTAGGCTGTATGGCCACTAATTTTCGCCAGCAGTTACTGGATAATCCCAAGCTCAAGATCGACTTTATTGCCGGTCCCGACAGCTACAAACAACTCCCCACGTTAATTCATGATTTATATCAAACCGGCAAAAAAAGCTTTGATGTAACACTCTCCGAAATGGAAACGTATTCCGATATCGAACCCAGCCGGAACGATGGCGTCAACGCGTGGCTGGCAATTATGCGCGGCTGTAATAATTTCTGTACCTTTTGTGTCGTTCCCTATACCCGAGGTCGCGAACGCAGCCGTGAGCCGCAAAACATCATTGAAGAGGTCAATCGCCTGGTAGACGCTGGCTACAAGCAAGTGACGCTATTGGGTCAAAACGTGAATTCATATCGGTATGAAGACGATCGATTTGTGGATTTGATGGAAAAAGTGAGTGATGTGGCCGGAATCGAGCGTATTCGATTTACCTCACCGCACCCCAAAGATTTCCCGCTACCTTTACTTCAATTGATGGCCGAACGAAAGAATATTTGTAAGCAGATCCATTTGCCCTTACAAGCAGGTAATGATCGCGTCTTAGATAAAATGAACCGAACATACAATCAAGCGGAATTTTTAGAAGTGGCTGATCAAGTGTACAAAACCATTCCTGGTGTCGTTATGACCACCGATATTATCGTGGGTTTTCCTACTGAAACCGAAGCCGAGTATTTAGACACGGAACACGTAATCAAAGCCGTGAAATTTGACTCTGCTTTTATTTTTAAATATTCCGAAAGACCGCTTACCCGGGCCGCTAAACAATTTCCAGACGATGTTTCCGAGGAAGTAAAAACTGATCGCATTATGCGACTCATCGAGATTCAAAAAGATATTTCGTTAGAGCGGCACGAAAGTTATATCGGGTCAGTGGAGTCCGTGCTCATTGATCAAATTGGCACGCGGCGTGACAGTGAAGCCGTGCGGGGCAGAACCGACGGCGGAATCATCACCTCGTTTCCGTTTGTAGATGGACTGGCATTGGGTCAAACCGTTAATTTGGCCATTGAAGGAGCCTCCCCGAATTTGCTTCGGGGACGCGTCGTTTCATAATGAGCAACCCCCAAGATACCCAGATTTTAACCCAACTCTCCCGCATCATTGACCCCGATTTGGGCAAGGATATCGTCACGCTTGGATTTATTCATAACCTTCAGATTCAAGGCGGCGCTGTATCGCTGCGAATTGAACTCACAACGCCTGCTTGCCCAGTAAAAGATATGTTTCAACGAGAGGCCGAAACCGCCATTCGAGAACTCCCTTGGGTAACTGATGTGGCAATCGAGATGGGGGCCTCTAAAAAAACGGCTGGCATCGAAGCCAAGCAAAATGGGCTGGTTCATGTTCGCCACATCATTGCGGTGTCCAGTTGCAAGGGTGGCGTTGGAAAATCGACGGTGGCGGTTAATTTGGCATTTAGCTTGGCTCAGCAAGGGGCGGAAGTGGGGATTTTTGATGCCGACGTCTATGGCCCAAGTTTGCCGGTAATGGTCAAAATTAATCCGCAGCCCATCCAATTCAAAAAAGACCTGCTCATGCCCGTGGTTCAAAACGGCGTTAAATTGATGTCATTCGGATATGTTCAAGATCCTGACAACCCTGGCCCGGCCATGATGCGCGGCCCGATGGTGTCTCAGGTGATTAACCAACTATTAACCGGTACAGATTGGGGCCATTTGGACTACCTCATCCTAGATTTACCCCCTGGCACCGGTGACATTCAACTTACGCTGGCTCAGCTAGTTCCTATTACAGCCGCAGTCATCGTGACAACTCCTCAATATGTTAGCTTTATTGACGTGGAAAAAGGGATCCAAATGTTCGGATCGCTCAAGATTCCGGCAATCGCAGTCGTAGAAAACATGAGTTATTTTGTGTGCGACAATTGCGACAAAAAACATTATTTGTTTGGGGCCAATAATGTAACCGAAAAACTGAAACGCCAATTTGGAATCGCAGCTAGTTTTGAAGTACCACTCATGCCGCAGATTTCAGAAGGGGCCGATGAAGGATTGCCGATTAGTGTGATTTTAGACGGCAAAAGCGACAGTAATCCGTTTTGGGCGCTGAGTCAGAGCGTTGTAAGGGAAGTGGCAAAAATTACGCATGAGGGTAAGGCCCTTGTTAATGTTGAATCCTGTGATGAGGGACGCTTAATTCGCATTACGCGCGATGGCGAGAGCATAGGGACCGTTTCAGCAAAAACACTCCGCGCCGGCTGCCAATGTGCACACTGCATCAATGAATGGACCCAAGAAGTAATGGTGGATGCGGCGGCAATTCCAGATACATTAACGGCGCTCGAACCGCCAAAACCCGTGGGCAATTATGCCTGGTTTTTAAAATGGAGCGATGGCCACGATTCATTGATTCCTACCGACACGATCTTGAATCAACTAGCCATTCCGACGCAAAGGCAATAGATATAGTCCGGCGCTGGGACACAAATTCGCTATTGGGCATTGAAGGCAATTTGGCTTTCGTGCTGTGCATTTTGATCTGGCGTGCAAAATCAGGACCGTCGAATAATCGGTCCAGGTTTCTTTGGGCCAAACTACCATTAAGTCTTGCTCGATTTTTTCAGGTTGAAGCGCCTTGGAAAACCCGAGGCGCCCCGACAGTCGTCTAACGTGCGTATCAACAGTGATCCCGGGTTCTTGAAACGCCTGGCCCAATACGACATTGGCCGTTTTTCGCCCCACACCGGGTAAGGTGATCAGTTGATCAAGAGTGGTTGGGAATTCTCCAGCAAACTCGGTCATTATCTTTTTTGCGGTGGCAACGATATTTTTGGATTTTGTATTACCGAAACTCACCGAACGAATATGGTGAAAAATGGCCTCTGGTGTTGTATTTGCCATCGATTGAGCATCAGGAAACTCGGCAAATAGGGCAGGAGTGACCATGTTCACTCGGGCATCCGTACATTGGGCCGACATAATCGTGGCAATCAGCAATTGAAATGGCGTTTCATGATTTAAAAAGGCCGGCGGCACACCGTAAGTAGTTACCAATCGGTCAAATATAATTAAGCCCCTGCGCTTTTTTGCCGTTTTAGACTCGGCCATGATTAAGCGTTGGGTGCAGAAACCGAAATTTTAACACCGACTGGGCAGTGATCAGACCCCATAATCCCTTGTTGAATAAAGGCATCGGACACCAGTGGCATCACGTCGTCTGACACAAAGACATAATCAATCCGCCACCCAACGTTATTTCGCCGCGCATTGGCCCGATACGACCACCACGAATACTCCGCAGGCTGACTATGAAAGTGGCGAAAGGTATCCACATATCCGCGGTCAACGACCGCATCCAGCCACTCGCGTTCAATCGGCAAAAACCCCGAAACGCCTTCATTTTCCCGAGGCCGTGCCAGATCAATGGCGCTATGGGCAGTATTGTAATCGCCACAAATAATTAAACGTTTTCCAATTCGGCGTAGGTCATCGCAGTAATCAAAAAAGGCCTGATAAAACTCTCCTTTGTAAGCAAGACGATCGTCACCCCGCTGACCATTCGGAAAATAAACACTAAATACGCAATACTCCTCAAATTCGGCCATTACGACCCGACCCTCAGAATCAAATTTCGGAATCCCAAAACCGGAAACAACATTAATCGGCTTCTGCTTAGATAAAATAGCGACTCCGCTATAGCCCTTTTTTTCAGCCGATACCCATACCGAATAATACCCCGACGGCATCGCCAAATGATCAACTAAATCACTTTCCATCGCCTTAATTTCTTGCAAACAGATAACATCCGGAGATTCGGCAGCGAGATAATCTAAAAAGCCTTTGTTGGCACAGGCCCGAACACCGTTAACGTTCCACGAAACAATGGTTCTGTTTTTCATAATCGATTGGCATCATATCATCCGATTTTAAAAAGGTGCAATTTAGGTTAGACTCAAATATCGATTTATAATGCGGGTACTTGCTTTACTTATATTGATGAGCGTTTCAGCGATTCCGACTTTTGGAACTGCCTTCGTTCCCAACCAATTAATCGTTAAAGTTGCCGTTCCCTTGACGCAGAAAACACCGGCTGTATTTTCCGAATTACCCCCATATCGTGCCGAAGCAATCGCCTTGGTAAAATCTCATGCACAAAGCCAAAATCTGATTTATCGGCTTTTTTTTAATTCCGAGATTGATGTGCCCCAAATAGTTGCCCAATTAAAAGAGTCCCCTGAAATTTTGTGGGCCAAGCCCAACTATGTTATTCGGATGGAGCAAACCGGGCAAACAGACCCGGTTTCGGTGAGTCAAAATTATTTGGCCCAGCTCAATCTCCCCGAAGCATGGCAAATATCATCAGGTAATTCTGATGTCTTTGTTGCGGTAATTGACACCGGCATATATTTTGATCACGACGATTTAAAAAATAAAATTTGGAATAATCCGGGTGAGATTCCGTCCAATAATATTGATGATGACAATAACGGGAAAATTGATGACTGGCGTGGATGGGACTTTGTGACATCCGGCCCGGGTCTTCTTCAACGCTTAAGCTATGAAGACTACACAACCGAAGACGGTGACCCAACCGACCGGGTGGGCCATGGAACTGAAGTCAGTGGGGTTATTTCAGCTGAGCACAACAACGATAAGGGAATAAAAGGAGTAGGGGGAAACACCAAAATCATGCCACTGAGGGCTGGATACGCCGTCCACACGAGCGGGGGAGTTGATGGGGAATTTGATACCGCCGGCTTATATAACGCCATTGTGTATGCCACCGATAACGGCGCTAAAATTATTAATCTCAGTCTGGGCGGAGTGGGCGATGAACGCTGTTTAGAATTTTGCCTGGATGACGCGGTCGAGTATGCCATTTCAAATAACGTTTTGGTGGTCGCTGCGGCAGGAAATGGATCTCCCGGTATCAATATCGAGGACAATGACTTTATTCCGGCCTCACTTCCTGGTGTTTTTACAGTATCATCAGTCAGTTCTCAAAACCGATTTTCATCATTTAGCAACTATGGCGAAAATGTGGCCGTCGCTGCTCCCGGCGAAGCCATCCTCACAACTGGGTATGTGGCTGAAAATGGCACGGATCCCTTGCCTAACGGATATGTATTCGCAACAGGCACATCACTAGCCACGCCTATCGTATCGGGTATTGCGGCACTAATTTTAGGCAAATACCCCAGTGCAAATATAAAAAACGCACTGATGGCAACCACGCAAGGATATACAGGTGCTCATTCCCCCCAAACCGGATATGGCGTCGTCGATGCGCTATCAGCTCTGGCATATTTCGACGCTTCTCCACCCGCCATTTCCCACATTCCACTAACCGGCGCAACTGCGGAGCAAGCCATCACCGTATCCGCAACAATATCGGACAACCTGTCCGACGTATTGCCGCCGCGAGGGCGAGTCAAATATCGGGAAATCACTGAATCTACGATTTCCGATTGGAAATACAGCTCAATGACCCGTAGCGGAACTAGCTTCACCGGCTATATCACCACCACTCAAAATGTTCAGAAAATCGACTACACGATTGAGGCAAATGATTCGAATCCAAGCAACTCGGTGGTGGTGCCAGCATCAGGCGTGTATCAAATCACGCTCAGCGATTTGAGCGGACCTAGTATTTCAAGCGCCATCCAAGACCATGACTTTGTCGAAGTAGGAAACTCGATTTCTGTGACGATCAATGACTATTCGGGCATTGCGACCAACTCGATTATCGTGCGCGTTAATGATGAAATCATCCAAAATGGCGTGACCTTTGCAGCCGGTCGCCTTAGCATTCCTATTCCAGACTCGATTGCGACGAGCAGCGTCACCGTTCGCATCACGGTTCAGGATACCAAAGGAAATCCGAAAGAATTCACCCTTATCCTAAATTCGACTCTATCTAACACCACCTTGACATTGAATGGCCCGAATGGTGGCAACACAATCCTCAATTATCCCAATCCGTTTTCTCCACAAATTCAATCAACCAAAATCGCGTTTCAATCCAGTCGCAACGGAAAAGTCGAGATTTCAATTTGGAGCCGCTATTTTGAAAAAGTAACCCAGATATCCGAATCGATTTTTGCAGGCTACAATGAAATTGTCTGGACGGGGAAGTCCGACGACGGTTCAGTTGTACCTTCAGGTGTATATTTTGCCGTGATTACGGTAACCTCTGAAGATGGTCAACAAAAGACCAAGCGAATAAAGATTGCAGTTAAGTAAATGGGGATAGGGGTGCGGGTTAGCCGGTGGTTGGTCATCAAGAAAGGGGGAACTTTCGTGAAAGCTAACCCGCAAAGGGGACTTACACCTATTTATCGAAACGCAAAAAATTAAATTTCATCGAATTTCTCTGTTATATTAAAGGTTTGTATGATTAATCGAATTACTTTAGCTCAAATAAACCCCATCATTGGCGACATTCCAAATAACGTGGATTTGATTCGCCAAGCCTGTAAACAAGCCGCCAACGATCGCTCTGACCTCGTTGTGTTTCCTGAGCTTTGCATTACAGGATATCCCCCACGCGACTTATTAGAGCGAACCGACTTCATTACTCAGGTCACGCAAGCAATTGCAGTGATTGAGTCAAAGATATCGACGCTATATCCCACAATGGGGATCATCATTGGCGCCCCTAGCCTAAATCCCAATGCCGGCGGGAAGCGGTTATATAACTCCGCATTTATCATTTCAAACGGCAAAACTATTGGTATCCAGCACAAAGGGCTGTTGCCCAGCTACGACGTCTTTGACGAGCTGCGGTATTTCGAGCCGGCAACGGCCTGGAAACCCATCGATTTCAAAGGTGAAAAAATTGGGATCCTAATTTGCGAGGACGCCTGGAGCAATAAAAAATATTGGCACAGTAGCGTTCACTATACCGACAATCCCCTGCAAGAACTGGCGAAAGAGGGGACTACCCTGTTGATTTCAATTGCCGCATCGCCATTTGAGACTGGCAAAATCAATATTCGTCATGAAATTTTTCAATCCCACGTGGCCCAAGTTCCGATTACCTACATTTACGTCAACCAGGTGGGCGCCAATGATGAACTCATCTTTGACGGCGGTAGTTTCGCGCTTAATGAATCCGGCAAAGTATTGGGGGCATTACCTACTTTTACTGAATCCGTTCAAACCATTGATCGCCATTTGACCTTACCTACTGATTTTGAGTCGATCAACGAAATTGAATCGTTGCATCAGGCCTTGGTATTGGGTATCCGAGACTATTTTAGAAAAACCGGTTTCGATACAGCGATTTTGGGATTGTCCGGTGGCATCGATTCAGCCGTAGTCGCATGCCTCGCAGCAGAGGCCTTAGGTCCTGACAATGTTGTGGGAGTGGCACTGCCATCTCGGTATTCCTCTGAACACTCAGTAATCGATGCCAAAGAATTAGCTGTAGCATTGGGCATTCAAATCGACGTGATCGATATTGACCCGATCGTTGTTCAATTTGAGTCTAGCCTTAATCCCTTTTTTGAGGGCACGAAACCCAATATAGCCGAAGAAAACATCCAAGCACGCGTACGGGGGAACCTGTTAATGGCGCTGGCAAATAAATTTGGATATTTATTACTTTCAACCGGCAATAAAAGCGAATTGGCAGTTGGGTACTGCACGCTATACGGCGATATGTGTGGGGCGCTCTCAGTATTGGCAGACGTCACCAAAACCCTAGTCTACAAGTTGGCAGATGACATAAACGCTCATCGTCCGCTAATACCGGTATCTACATTAACCAAGCCGCCTTCAGCTGAACTTCGCCCTAATCAAACCGATCAAGATACATTGCCTGAATATCATATTCTGGATGACATCTTGATCCAGTATATCGAGAAAAGGCGCTCTGTCTCTCAAATAGTGGCGTCTGGTCACCCGAATTCCACCGTGAAATGGGTGATTCAAAAGATTATTCACAACGAATACAAACGCCGCCAGGCTGCACCAGGACTCAAAGTGACCCCAATTGCGTTTGGTATCGGTCGCCGACAAATGATCGCAGCTGTTGATCCTGAAATATAATGAAGTAGGATGAAATTTACGCGTATTGCGATTGTGGGTCTGTTGGTTGCCGGATTTTCTACGTCCGTGTATTCCGGCAGTACTGAACTCAAACTATATGAAGCCCGCTATACAAAAGAGGGGATAGATAACGTTTTAGAAACCGCAGCAACTGAATTCAAAGCTGCGGGTACAGCCCCCCTATTTTCAACCTATTTCTCCCTTGCTACTGACTCGAAATTAAATGCAAAGCAACTCAAATCCCTGTTCAGCCGGTATGAGGCCGCCATCGCCGAGCAAAGTGATACCGCCAATATTGTTGCAATGGAGGTCGCTGCAGCAAAGGCCTATCAGCAGATTCCAGACCCCAATTCCGCCGCTGCCTTATATAAACTAGCGGCACTCTATGTTACCAGCCTGGAACCCAGCCTCAACAAAGACCGATTTTTGGCCGATATCGTGACCGGCACATGCACATTACCCAAAGGCCGCTTTGATACCGACCTGTGGCGCAGCATTCAAGATCCCTTAATCAAAATCAATGTATTGGCCCAGGTTAATCCCACGCCGGCACTAATTGCAGAATGTCCGTCCACGAATATCAAAAAGGAATACACGACAATCCGGGCTCTAGCTTGGGCAAAGGCAAATTCCGGGGAAAAAGCCCTGCTGGCCATTGGCACACTGCCCACTGTTATTGAACAATTGTGGGCCCTCTCCCTAATTATCGGAAACGACGAAATTCCGTCGGCATCAAAGCAAGCTATCGAAACCGAAATCTCCAGAAGGGCGGGTGATTCGACCGATAAAAAGAACCAACTGGTGGCCCAAAGCATTCTGGTGCCCATTTTGATGCAAACTCAACGCAGCTCCACTGCGGATCAGTATCTACAAAGTATTCAAAGTGGCATCACAGAGCCAATTGCTCTGGAAGATAAAATTAAAATTGCACTCACAATCGCACCTTCCTGTATAAAATCAAATAGAGCGGACATCATTCTCAGCCTATATGCTGAACTGTTTAAATATGAGACCAGCGACCCCATTCTGGTAAAAGCCGGTATTCGTCAACTCAATTCCAAACTAGTGGCTCACTACTTGGCCCAAAACGCCCGCAAAAATGCCCGAAAAATTGACACCGAATTTCAGAGTATTGGCTTGGATCGGACTGCCAATGTGGCTCTTTTTTGGGATGCCGTTGCCGAAAAAAATCAAGAAAAAGCAATAGAATATGCCAAACGAGAGCCCGATGCTCAACTGCTTAATCGCAGATATGTGGATCTAACTGCCTCATTTGGCGATAACAAACTATTTAAGCAGCTCGTTTCAGATTCATCACAGTAAGCCGAGACACCGAAACCAATTTTTCAGAGTCGTCCCGAATCTCACACTGCCATACCTGCGTTACTTTGCCCACATGAAGGGGCCAGGCTTTGGCAAAAACATAGCCTGACGTCACACCCCGAATATGATTGCTATTGATATCCAGGCCCACCACATCGTATTCACCCTCAGGCATCATCAAATACCCACCAAGGCTACCAATGGTTTCCGCCAATGCCACGCTGGCACCACCGTGCAGCAACCCCGCGGGCTGATGTGTCCGAGAATCGACCGGCATCTTGGCCAACAAATAGGTGTCACCAAAGCCGACATACTCGATCCCTAGCACTTCTGCCAGGGTGTTTTTAACGGTGCTGTTGAGTTTCTCCAGCGAAATATTGCTCACTTTCCAGTTCATCAGAAACACCCTTCTTTTTAATCAATTTTGGCGTACCCTTACGTTTTCTAACCTCAACACCCAGCGTAGTGCCGAGGAGGGGAGTCTTGGCGTAAATACCCGCTTTACTCGCTATTACATCTAACAGGATCGACTGAATCCGTTCAGCGACATGCCGTTTTACCAAATTTCCCATTTCCTGACCATTCAAGACCAGGCGATTTCCAGTTAGCTCATAGCGCATTTCGTGCGTGACATCCCCCTTTTTTTCAGCCAAATGAATGACCTTATGAGCGATCCGAAGCACATAAATAACGCCATTTTCAGTATTTCGTTTTCCAAAGTTAGAAAAAACAATTTCAGGACGTTTGGCAGACGGCACCAAGCTTTTTGCTAATATTGGAACTGAAAAGTCAGATAAAACCGCTGTTAGTTCAGGTAAAAACTGAATCGTAACATCCACCAAATTCTCCATTGTTGTCACGCTGAAACGTCCTCCTACTCTTTATAGTGAAAGATACTTATAATGAAAGCGATATCATGAAGCTTATTTGTTGTTTAGGTAACCCAGGATCAGAATATCATAAAACCCGGCATAATATCGGATTTAGGATAGGAGATGCCCTTGTTTCAGCCCTTGAATTAAGTGCATCTGGAAACAAGCACCAAGCCAAGTTATTTGCGGGCACCTATAAACGAGAAAAAATTTTCCTCATTCAGCCTCAAACCTATATGAATTTGTCCGGCAAATCGCTGATTGGTGCCGCGCAGTTTTACAAATTACCGCTCAGCGACTGCTTAGTCATCTATGATGACATCGACATCGCGTTTGGCCGCCTGCTTATGAAGCCCTCTGGCAGCGCCGGTACCCACAACGGCATGAAGTCCATTGTTCATGAATCCGGTGGCGACACCCAATTCCCACGACTGCGAGTCGGAATTGGCCCCAAGCCAGCCCAGGGCGATTTGTCCGATTTTGTACTAGGGAGTTTCTCAGCCAATGAAGAATCCAAGATCCCAGAGATTCAAAAGCACTGTGTATCCGCCGTTAGCACCTGGATCACCGGCACCTTAAATTTGGCCATGGCGCAAGCCAATAGCTTCTCATTGGCTACAGAAAATCAAACAGATGGCTAAAGCAATTCAAGTTTACCTAACAGGAGGTAACGATTCAAAACAATCAAAGAAGAAGAAAGCGAAACGTTTGATATCCATTAGACTGGATGAAGATTTAATCCATCGAATCAAGGCGATCGCCGCACAAGAGGAAATCCCATACCAAAAGTTAATCCGCATCTGGATCGAAGAGAGGGCCTCTCAGCCCTAGGCTGACAATCCAGACTGTATGTCGCATAATATATATTATGAGATTTACAATCATGGTTCAAGGAGAGTAATAAAAGTAAGGTTAACGAAACTCTATGGAATCCACCTCTACCGAGAATCGGCCAATTGGCTTGCCATCGGGAGTTAAACCCACCAACTGAACTTGCAACAGACCCCCGGACGCGCCATTTTGGTTAAAGTCCATGACGTTGTTTCCTACTGATGAATTCATGTCTCTAAATCGATTCAATGGAATTAAAACGTCTTTCCAGCCGGCCCAGGTCACATCAATCAAATAGACAAATTTATCATCAAACATAGGCTCATAATGTGATTTTGCATTCTGTTCTAATTTAAAGTTTTGATTGTCATCATCAAACAATTCGATTTGAAGCCGACCCGATTGCGGACCAAATCCCCGAATTCGAAGGTAAAAAAACGAAAAGTTGTCCGCAGTGATGCCCAGATACGTACCAACGCCGCCCACAAACCAATCTTTACCCAGGCCTTCCATCTTGAGTACATAGCGTCCGTTGACTGGGTCAACAACCAACACCGATGAAGGCGCGAATGCCTTCGGCCGCTGGGACTCCTTTATCCAGCTGATAGTCGCAGCCCACCACGAAACGTGTTTCTTCGGGGCTTTCTCATTTTCCGGCACAGCAGGAACAGCAGTCACCGCTAAATTTCCAAATGTAAACCATTCAGGATTGTAGCGAATGTCACCATCTTCAAAGCGATCTAAAACAAAGGGGAAAATAATATCTCTTTTGGATGCCGCAAAAAAGGAGGTTGGGAGTAATATTACTCCCAACCCAACGATTACCAAAAATGACAGCAGTCCCCGCGTCGACACGTTTATTTATACGTCGCAGTTCCCCACACAGATGGATCTTTATAGAAGAGGTTATCTCCACTATAGACTTGCTGAGTTTCACGGTCATCGGCATCATCAGCATCATCGATCGCAAACGTGAAGCCAACGGTTTGGCCGGATTTAGGCGCTACCGTGCGTAACCCAGACCACGGGATTGATACCTCTAAAATATAGCCATCGCTTGTTTTTTTGGTGGCCACTTTCGCGCCTGAAATCTGACTTTGTAACTGCCAGCTCCATACCATCGGCGCGCTTCCATTGTCTCCAGGAGATATTCCGATTTGAAAATCGTTTCGAAGATAACGGTTTCGTTTAGGATCCAATGTTGAGTCCGTCGACATCGCAATTTCCACTGCATCGGCGTTCCAAATATCCGCATCTTTCTTGTTAACCTTAAATGGCTTATCGTCGGTTACTTTGATTGCGATATAGAAGTTATCAGAGTCATACATAAACTTGCCTTCCGAAGAAAGGTCTTTGTCACCGGTCCATTTAGGTGCTCCGGAAGTAATGCGGTCAAACCCTTTTACGACATAGGCTTCAGCCTTACCCCATTCGCCCAAGTCACCATCGATGGTAGGCGCCGACTTGGCTTTTTTAATATCCACCGATTTTTTCTCAAGGGCGGTTAAGTTATTGACCTTTAGGGTCGGTATATCATCGACACTCGCGTCGAATACGGGATTAGCCATAATCTTTTTGAATGCAGCTTGAGATTCTGGGGTGCTGTTAATACGCCAATCTGTTTCTTTTTTAATGTCAAAGTACAAGATAGCGTGTACATTTTTCATTGTAGATTGAAGATAGGCCGGTATTTCAGCAAACCACTGTGCTTTGTCACCACCATCAATTGCGGTTCCAAACTCAGCCAACATAATCGGCTTGTTGGGGAAATTGGTAGATAGGATTCGAACCGGCTCTACAAACACTTGTTCAAATGTTTGCCAATCGCTCCACGTTTGGGCAGTTCCCCAATTATATCCGTCAATGCCGATCCAATCGACATATTCATCACCTGGATAGGCTTTTAGATAGTCGTTCCATGATTCAGTTGGATATGAATAATTCATTGGGTTCCAAACAAACAAAGCGTTATTCGCACCTGCTGCCCGAAACATTTTTACTACCTTTTGGAATACTTCAATGTATAGCTCATAATCTTGATTGTTGTTCACGATACACCACGGATATCCTTCGATATTAAACTCGTGCGCAAACCGAATAAAAATGGGGTATTTAAAGTCTTTTACACCTTTGGCCCAAGCGTTGATGTAGGTATCCCATTCGCCGTCAGCAATATTTTGAAGCTTAATGGCTTGTTCATCGCCCCAAATCCATGGTTCCCAAATCACAACCGGCACCGATCCATAGTCAATAACGTTTTTTGCGTTTTGAGCTGGAAACGGCTGACTCCAGTCCAAGTACCACATAATCATTTGAGGTTTACGGCCATATTCTTTTTCGAAGTCCTGGATTTTATACATTTTGGCGGGCGCGCCTTCACGAAACAATCCAAAGTAAACCGTGTGAGATTTCACTTCTTCTTCTTTTTTTGCCGCGCAGGCCCCTACTCCGATCGCCATTGCACAGACCAATCCTAATACTAACCATTTATTTAATTTCATATTATTTCCTGCCTTTCTCATTGTTATCCCTTTACAGCGCCTGCAGTTAATCCCTTGATAAACCATTTTTGGACCAAGAAAAACAAAATCAACACTGGTAAGGTGGCCACAGTTGAGGCCGCCATTATCAAGTCGAATCGGTTCTGGTGGTTACCTATAAACAATTTAATTCCAAGTGGAATTGTGAACGAGTTTTCTTGCGGCAACAAAATCGTCGCAAACATCAACTCATCCCACGCCACTAAGAACAAATAGATACCAGTTGCAATAATGCCCGGCGCCGCCAACGGAAGCGCAATTCGCCAAAATACGCCCCACCGCGAACAGCCATCGATTCGGGCCGCTTCTTCTATATCAATTGGAATGGACACAAAAAATGATCGCAAGATCCAAATACTCATCGGAACGAAAAAGGTAGAATAAACAAATACAATTCCCGCATATGTTCCGATAAATTGAATACCCGTTACATCATAGATTTTAATAAACATTAAATATACAGGAATTAAAAACAACAGCATCGGAATCATGTTGACCGACAAAATTGAGGTTGAAAACAATACCGACCCCGGAAAACGGAACCGGGACAATGCATAACCCGCCATTGTTGAAAGGGCCAATGAAAAAAGAACAGTAATCGAACAAATCAGAATCGAATTTTTCAGATAGGTACCGAAGGAAATATTTTCCCACATATCCAGGTAATTTTCCCACCGGATATCATAGGCTCCAGTTCGAATTTGTGCCCGAAAGCCCACTTGATAATCATCCGATTTATCCAATTTTATAACGGTACCGTTATCGGTACCAATCCAAATATCATTGCCATCAATACGCATTGATCGGATATTCCAATACACGTCCTGATCTCGATACTTGGTAAGTATTTGATCATTTTTAAGATCAAAAACGTAAAATCCATTCGATGATCCAATAAATACATTTTCAGAATCAGCAACAATCGCGTTGATTTGTGGAATTACAGGAGGCAGCAACAGTGCCGTTACCTTATCCGCCTCAAAATCAATCTTAAACACTTTATTCAAGCCCGCTACATATACAAGCTTGCCCACGATTGAAATGGACTTAATGGACTCAACCGTTAATCCATCTTCTTCTGTATATTGGGCAATAACTTTGTCTGTCGCTGGATCCAACACGCTAACACCACCAGGTTGGGCAATCCAAAGATACTGGCCATCTGATTGCATGTCATAAATCGTGGTCGACAATAAGTTGTCGGCCGTGTCTAAAGAGCCAATGGCGCGCATGCTTTCATTAAATACTTGCAGTCCCTCAAACCCCTCGGCACCCTTATAGCTAGTCTCTTCTTCAGATTCTGTTTTTACCAGCACTTTGCCCACATAAAATTTACCATTCACACTCACAATTTTGGTTGATCGGATATTGTGGCGATACTTCCATGGCACATTCTCATAATCCACTAACAATTTTTGCTTGTCTGTAAACGGGTCGATTGAGGAAACGCCGTAGGAATGGGAAAAAAGAATATTACCATCCTTTTGAACCGCGCTCATTCCCCGATATTTGCGAACATCGAAAATAGACTTGATAGTGTTATCTGAATTGACCTGGCCAATAAATCCATCTTCCGACCCAAAATGTATTTTGTCACCCGCCTTCACAATAGTCGAAATCGAGTTGGCCTTCCGAGTAAAACCCATATGCCCCACCAAAATATCATTGTTGCTTTTTAAAGAGGTAAATACCATCCAAAAAATGGGGAATAACGTAGTGATGAGCGCCCCCACCATGAAAAAGTCTATTACTACACGCTTAACAACTTTTCTAACTTTATTGGATTTCATTTTTGCACCGTAATTTCATCTTGGAATATTCGATCCCAAATTAAGACAATGGTAATCATCAAAATCATCAAAATAACACAGGCTGCTGCACCCGCACCGTAACGCCAAGCTGAAAACGTCGCTCTAAAGATATTGGTCATCAACAAGTCGCCCCACTCGCCAGGATACCCGGCACCAAGACCAAACATCATATAGACGATGTTAAATGAGTACACATTAAAGATTAGGCCAAAGAAGATCAGGATTGCCCACACTGGCTTCAATAGCGGCCAAGTAATATATCGGAATTGCTGCAATGTGGACGCACCGTCGATTTTGGCAGCGTCATAATAGGTTTCAGGAATATTTTGAAGGCCTGCTAACAACATAATCATATTGAACGGCCAGCCGCGCCAAATCGTTGGAATGATAATCGCCCAAAGCGTGTTGGGTCCGATCAACCAAAAAGGCTTCTCGTTAAGCAATCCCGTGACGTTTACCAAAATATAATTCACGATTCCTACGTCTCGCTGCCACATAAAATTCCAAAGCAAGCCGGTAACATATTGAGGCACCACCCACGAGAGAATAAACAAGGTCCGAAAAACAGCAACACCTTTAAATTTACGATTAAGCATTAAAGCCACAATCAGACCCACAAAAATGGTCCCAAAAGTAACGACTATCGTATAAATAAACGTGTTTCGCGCCGCCTCGGACAAGCCTGATATTCGAATCAAGCTATCCGGATTAAATAAGATGTCCTTGTAATGTTCGAACCCAACAAAAGGCGCGGCCAAATACAACCCAATCGTATTTTGATTGAGGCCTAAAAACGACATGTATACCGCCTGCACCATCGGCACAAAATGGATTAACAACATCCCCAAGAGCGTTGGTAAAATGAAGTAGTACGCGTGACGATTCTTATAGACTCGTGTTTTTAATGAAACGGTTGCCATCAGCTATCGGCTATCTTTCAACAGGGTATTAACTTCTTTTCGGGTCTTTTCCAATTGCGAGTCCACAATTTTCGGGGAATATTTACCATACACACCGGCCGCATTATCCCAAATAATACCGATGTGCCGCATTAGGATAGGCTCAACCGGCCCCCACGCTGAAATCGTTGGATATGTTCGACCATATTTAATAGCCTCAGTAAAGATTTTTCGTTTCGGATCTTTCGTGAAGTAAGGATCTTCAAAACAATCTTTTCGTGCCGGAATAAAGCCGGTGGTTTCTGCATATGACAACTGAGCTTCTTTTGAAGTCAGATATTGAATAACCTGCCATGCCTCATCTTTATTTTTTGAGGACTTGAAAATGGCGAGGTTAGATCCACCAAAGAAGGTAAACCGACCTTTAGGCCCCTTGGGGTACAGCGCAACATCATAATTTTGCGCAGTCAACGACCCGCCGGCACCGCCTTTTTCATAAGGAGTTTCCAAAAGTTTAATTTGAGCAGGTGTATCGAAATACATCGCGTAGTCACCCTCGTTAAATTTAGCCGCAACCTGAGCCGTATTCAGCTCTAAGCTACTACGAGGAATGTATCCCTTTGCAGCCAGGCCGATAAAAAATTTCACACCCTCTTTGCTGGCTGGTGTGGTAAACGCCGCAGTTTTCAAATCTGGAGAAATAAAATCGCCACCAGAAGCCCAAATCCAGGGCGCTACGTTATGTAGCACGTTCCAGTCATTTTTACCGGGCACGCCCAATGGTTCAATTTCGACACCGTTGATTACCAACTTCGCGTCTTTAATTTTCTTTAAAGTCGCTTCAAATTTTGCCCAATCATCCACATCGGCCTTGGTCAGCTTCAATTTACGAAAAACGTCTGTGCGAAAATACAGCGCGCGGGCATCTACAAACCACGGAATAGAGGTGACTTTATTAGAGCCCTGCAATCCAGCGGTCGACCAGGAGGCCGGTAAAAATATTTGCGACGCATTCATTGCTTTTGCCCGTGGTGTTAGATCCTCAAGTGCATTGGTCGCTGAAATAACGCCAACCCAGGTGGTTCCTAACTGTGCAATATCCGGCGCCTGTTTTGAAATAGCCGCAGTTGTGAGCTTGGTTAACGCCGCACCCCAATCTACTGAAGTCACTTCAACCTTGATTCCGGGATGAGTTTTCTCAAACCCTTTTAATAACTTTTCGAGGTCTTTAACAGGACGGGGAGAATTAGGCATAACCCACATCCGAATAACTTTAACGTTTTTTGCGCTCCCTGCTGCAGGGGCTGCTGCTGCCTGATCCAAGCGCTTTGCAAAGGCTTGTGAGCCGCTGAGCATCGAAAATGCGGCAAGGGCAAGCCCAACCTGTATAAACTTTGAATTTTTTTCAATCATTTCGACAACTCCTTAAGTCTTTTCTATTTTGGAGACAATAGAGCCGAGCATTATATCGATATCATCAATTAAAGACAAATTAATTTCGAAGCGTTTGGGAAACTTTTTGAAATGATAAAAGACAGAAAACAATCGACGCGATTCCGAAAACCAATGCAAACAATATATAAGCGAGACGCAGGTGATGAAAAAATGCGAAATAAACCAGAATCGGACCGATAACACGGCTAATGCTTCCAATCGATTCAAATACGCCCATGGCCAAACCACGGCTATCCGGATCAACTTGAGATGAAAAATAAGCGGGTAAAAACACATTAACCAAGCAAATCGCAATGGATAAAAGCGCCAGCGCGGCCAATAGGCCGGGAATATGACGGGCGGCCGCAATTCCGACAAAGCTCAACATACCGATGCCCAGTCCACTCACAATCATCACCTGAACATTTCCCACTTTTTTTCGCGAAAAATACCCTTGAAACAGTAGCGCCAATATCCCAAGATACAAAAACATCATGCTGGTATGTTGCTCAGTAAATGAAAAGGCACGCTGCATAAAGACCGAAATACTAGTTTCAAAACCGGAAAATACCACCATATAACCCAGTTGAATAAACAGAATAGTAGAGATCAAGCGGCTCGAAAAAAATTTGGGCAAGGCCGAAAATCGGGCCAATACCGGTTCTGTCGTTGTACGAGTATTCGATTCAGGCAAAAACAAGATGGTCAGGATGGCCGACGCAAGAGACAACCCCGCCGCAACCAAACCGGGAAGCAAAAATCCCGTTTGAGCACCATATAAAAACCCACCCAACGCCGGACCTATAATAAAGCCGGTGGCAAACCCAATACCAACTACTGCCATACCTTTTGATCGCTCCTCGGTGCCAGTTACATCCGCCGCATACGCACGTGCAACTGAAATGTTACCTCCTGAAAGGCCATCTACAATCCGAGAGAGCAGTAAAAGACCATATGACGAAGCCACCGCAAATATTAGGTATCCGCACATTGAGCCGACCTTACTCAGAACCAAAATCGGTTTGCGTCCGTACGTATCAGATAAGCTACCCAAAATCGGGGCCGCAAAAAATTGAACCAACGAATAAGACGCCAATAGGACACCAATGGCAACGCCACTTGTTTGAAAGCGGGTCACAATCTGAGGCAGTACTGGAATGATCATGCCAAACCCAATCAGCTCAGATGCGACGATCCAATACAAAATAAACAATGGAGACTTGAAGATAGATTTAATTCGACCCATAATACACTCGAGCTTGGATTATAGACCCCCCACCTGAAAGGAACAACTGATGCAGCAGTGGAATTATCGAATATATGCGTTAGTTGGCTTTTTGAGCGTTGCTGTGGTGACTTTTTTAGTTTGGCTGGTTTATTTCAAAAATGGCGTCGCAATGACGCACTCCCTCGCATTTTTACCCGCACTGAATGCCGGCATGAACGCAGCTGCAACCCTCTCAATTATCACTGGAATTGTTGCTATTAAGGCCGGAAATAAAGTCAAACACGGCATATCAATGGCTGCAGCCACCTTTTTTTCGACCTTGTTTTTTATCGGCTACACCATTCATCACTATGCGCATGGCGACTCCCATTTTGTGGGTAACGGTGTGATCAAAGTGGTGTATTTATTAATCTTGGTGAGCCACATCGTGTTATCAGCGATTGTGGTCCCGCTCATATTAACAACGCTGGCGTTTGCCATTACCCGTCAATTCGAATTTCACAAAAAAATAGCCCGATACACATATCCCGTCTGGTTATATGTATCGGTTACCGGCGTCATCATATTTTTATTTCTAAAGGCAAGTGGCTCTATATAAAGGATCAGAAATGCGCGGAATGATTTTAATTGTACATGGTAGCCGAGATCCCAAATGGCGAAACGTTTTTGGGACTTTTATGGAAAAAGTGACCGCAGCGCTTCCGGGTCAAGCTGTCATCTTGGCCTTTATGGAACTCGCCTCCCCTACTCTTGAGGAAGCCGTCGTCCAGTTGATTGAGTCTGGGTGCAATGAAATTGAAGTACTCCCCTTATTTATGGCCGATGGAGGACATGTGGACCATGATATCCCTGCTCAAATTCGAGATACAAGAGTCAAATTTCCATCGGTGGTATTGAATCAACTACCTCCTGTTGGCAAGCACCCGGCTGTGCAGGCCGCCATGATTCAAATTATTCAAACGGCACTACAAACCCGCTAGGCAGGTTTTAACAACCGCCGTAAGCGCTACAGGCTGATCGGCCTGTACCCAGTGACCCGCATTCGCAATCTGAAAAAATGTTGCATTGCGAAACAGTCGCCTAATCCCGGCGTGATCCTGTGGGCGAAGGTATTCGCTTTTTTCGCCACTCACAAAAGTGGCGGAGCAATCGGAAGTAGTTGAGTAGTCGGGAAACGATGAAATTAAATCGTAGCTGGTGTTAATTGCGGCTATATCGATGCGCCACTTCATTTTACCCCCCTCGGTAATCACATTTTTAAGTAGAAATTGACTGGTGATCGGATCTCCGGATTTCTCGGCAAAATAGCTCCCCAATGCCGACCGATTTTCAAAATCAGAGAGAGAAGTCGCCAGCATCATATCCAAAAATTTTTGGTGCCATTTGGGATAAGTTTTGGGTGCCACGTCAACAATGATCAAGCGTGCAATCGATCCAAGATTTCCAAGTGCCACTGCCATGGCCGCTTTGCCACCCATTGAGTGACCGATCAAAACTATATTTGTTAAATCCAGCTTGTGACAAAATTCGGCAACATCCTGGGCCATTTCCGAGAAGGACATGGTGGCAGCATGAAATGAATCGCCGTGATTGCGCAGGTCCAAGCACCAAATTTGAGCCGCATTTGCCAACGCATCGGCAATACGATGCCAGTTATCGCCTGAGCCAAATAAACCTGGCAAAATCACCACATTAGGTCCAGTCGAGCCATATTTTCGATAAGCAACCCGCCCTGCCTTCAATTCCACAAAGGAAACTATCGGAATTCGCATACTTAATAGGTTACCGGGCACACAAATTGCATATCGCAGGTCTCTTTAAATTCTTTTACCACATACTTTCTCAGTGATGGAATTTGAAAACGGTCGATTAAGTCGATGTAATTTAGGTCAATTTGATTACTCGAGCGAATTTCCGAAAATTTTCGAATGCCTTGGTCATATTCTCCCAAATAGTACGGCATTATTTCAGTTAAGCCAGCCTGAAACCCATTAAACAAGGCATGGGCCTTTAGAGAGGCCATCGCTATTTCTAAAAATAGGGGTTCCACGCCCCGAATATATCGGCTATATGATTCAGATACGACACGGCGGGTCGGCCCTTCCTTCAAATTACGAGCTTCCAGCTGAGATTTAAAATAGTCGGCAGCATTCATTGGAACAGCCAGCGAGGATCTTGCCTCACGGGCATATCCTTCAGCGACTACGATAAGGGCATGATTTTCTTTGTTCAGTGCCGACGCAATTTCTTTCAAAATTTTGTCAGATAAATTAAATCCCGGCAAAATGATTAAATGAGCCCGGCTTGCTGCGCCAGACATCAGGGCATGCCGACCTGACTCTCGGCCCATCATCTCCAAAAAATAAATGCGTTTATGGGTATAGGCATCATTAAACAGGCCATGGCAAATTTCTGCGCCTTTTTCGGCACCCGTTAAATACCCAATGGATAAGTCGCCAAAAATATCGTTGTCGACTGACACGTTCATAAATCCAGCCTGCACATCCAAACGGTCACTCAATTGGCGAATGCCGGCCAAGGTCCCATTCCCACCAATTCCAATGAGATGGGTAACCCCGAGCTTTTTAACAAATTGCGTAGCCGCCGCTAATTTTTTAGGCTCTTTAAACAGCGGATACCGCTCCGACCTAAACTGTGATCCCCCATCATGAAACGTCTTATACGTGGAGATGGCCGGCATCTTCTTGGAATTAACGGCGTAGGCCTGCCTTTGAGTGTGGACCAGCCGTACAATGCGATACTCCTGCAAATTGTCACCAGTTAGTGACCGAAATCCCTCGTAGGCCGCATAAATTTCAATACCCCGTTTACTTCCTTCTTCCGATAACGACGCCGCAATCGCCGAATAACCCGGTGCATTGCCGCCCTCAAATACCAGTAGCGCTTTCGGGGTTTTCTTCAATTACGGATTCTCAGACTCAAAAATGCCGGCAAAAGCAAGTGCACCGCCAATCAATCCAATATCCTTTAACATCATAACCAAGGTCATTTGTTTCATTGCCGGAATCATTAAGCCGGGAATATGCACAAAAACAATATAAACAGCCAACAATACTGCTAACAACTGGGATGCCAATACAGCCTGCTTTTTTGTGACGATTGCCAATGCAGCGGCCACCATGCAAATTCCGGTAAAGTAAACCCAATAAACCGCACCAGGTAAAAAATGGGGGACCATACCCACCATCATCGGCCCCATGGCCAAATGCATAACACCAAATACAAAAAATGGCACTGAAAATAGAACACGCGCACCGATTGAAGTAACAATTTGCATAAAAATATCTCCCTTTTAAAACTGAGTCAGAAACTGAGTTTAATTATATCAAACAGGAAGAAAAAAGTGGCTCCCCCGGACGGATTCGAACCATCGACCCAGCGGTTAACAGCCGCTTGCTCTGCCACTGAGCTACAGGGGAACGCAATAACGTTTTTTATCTTACTAAAAATTTTAGTATTTTGACAACAAACTAAAATAAAAAAGCGTTAAGTTAGTGCTTCGCCAAAAACGATTCGGTATCCGGGCGCAAAATCACGTTTGAAAGCAATGGGATGCTCAAACAGCAACACAACAGTGGATCCCAAATGAAATGTACCCACTCGATCCCCTTTAGGTACCTCTTGTTTCACTAACATTTCTTTAGAGGGGTGACTTAGCGGCAACCGCTGTTGCTTGGAAAATGGGGTCGAAACCGAGGAGACATTTAACGCCCCCACCATGATCATCGTTGCCTGCCGCGAATTCATTTCCAGATTGAAATTCAACCGTGCGTTTCTAAATAAAACTTCAGGATGAGCAACCACATAACTGGGCCTAACGGTGCTTAAGCCACCTGGGAAAAACTGAATGGACTGAACTAAGCCATCTGCCGGCATCATCACCTGGTGGCAGTCCTTGGGCGATAGATAAATCACCATATACTGCGCCACTTTAAACTTGGGATAAAACGACGCAATTGAAATGGCCTGATCTTTGACGTGAATGACTTGGCGTTCATCGGCAGGCCCAAAGTCCAGGATACGCCCGTCGCAAGGTGATACCCATTCTGAAGGTGCAATTGGACGAAGGTTCGCATGGAGCGAGCGGGTAAAAAGATTGTCAATCGATGAATATTTTAAGACCGGTTTTTCAGCTTCTTTGGGATGAATACCCGTTACCCAGATAAATGGGGCGTAAACCATCTTCCGCAAGGGAGATGGAATCGGAATTCGGGCAAAAAAGCCCACAGCGCTACTAAGCGCATGTTGAAGCACAAAAATAAAACGAACCACGACGCCAATATAAGAAAACTTGGCGCAAATTGCAATTCCATTTATTTTAGACAAAGGAATGTATTTTATAATTAATGAATTTTATTACGACATCATTTGAGCACATGCAGAGATACATCCACACCTATTTTTCGGTCGTGGTCGCAGGACTCTTACTGATTTGTGTCGGAGTATCGACGATGTTTTCAATACAGCTTGGATTCGGTGTCATCGCGATACTATGTGTAATTCTGGCCCTATTCACACCTGGCCAATGGCGGATCTTATTTGCGGTGATTATCATCATCACCACGATCCTTCGGCTTTACGAGCCAGCGCCTGCTTCCCAATTTGATCGCTCAGGCTCCATTCATACGACAGTTCGGGTGATTTCTGTAGATCGTAACCCATGGGGGCTTCGAATTTTAGCTACGACGCCTCAAAACCAGCGCATTTTGGTTACCACAAAAGCATCGCTAAATCCGTTACCTGTAAATGGCGATCAGTTTCAGATTGATGGCGAATGGCGACCTGTTCCGGCCGTTCGAAACCCCGGGGAATTCAATTACCGTTCCTATTTGAAACTGAACAAAATAGTCGGCACGGTACGAGCAGAACAACTCATTCTCGTCCAAAAAGCGCCTCAGTGGCATCTGCCTGCCCAAGCCAGTAGATTTCGACAACACTTAGCGGCCGTCCACCATAAAGCTCTTCCCCACCCCTATGACGATTTACTAGGTAGCTTCATTTTTGGCGACTATGGCATTTCCCTGCCCGCGGACATTTCCCAAATGTTTCGAACCCTGGGTCTCACTCATTTATTGGTCGTGTCTGGTGCCCAGGTGGCGTTGATTTCCGGATTTTTAACACTAACTCTGCGTCCTTTGATTCCCAACACTCGGGTGTTGATTTCCGTTATTACAGTGGTCAATGTGGGATTCTATTTTGTAACCGGCGGGGGCCCTTCCATTTTTAGGGCGATTGTCACCACCGAAATATCAATGATTATTGCGCTTAATTTGCGTAACACGCATTGGACCAACAAACTCGCGCTCACTGCCATCATTCTGATCTTGATTCGACCTCAAGCCGTTTTGGATATCGGCGCCCAACTATCGTTTTTGGCGACGATTGCGTTGCTATATCTGGCTCCTGCCATTGGCCAAAAAATCCCACCTCGCATCCCGGGATGGATCCGCACAACTCTTACGACGACCTTGGCCACCTTTTTACTCACGATTCCCATTTCAATCTATAACTTCAACCAAATTTCCTGGGTCAGCATCCCGGCCAATTTTTGTGTGGTATTGGGCGCCGAATGGCTGGTCATTGTCGGATTTATTGCCACGTTCTCGTATTGGATCTGGGCCCCCTTTGCCCAAATTTTATTTGAATTCTGTTTATTGGGATTGGTCGCTATCATGAAAATTGCGCTGTTTTTTAGTAATTTGCAGCCCGTACCCACCTATATCCGTCAGCCTCCGTCGCTATTAATTGGGTTTTACTATATCGCCATTCTGTCGTTAGGTAGCGAGTTGGCCAAAACCCTTCCTCGTCGGCTTACAATCATCACCGGTTTCATAGGTATTGGGTTGATTTGGCATTTTTCGACGAGCTTGGGTTCCGAGTTGCCACTGGAACTAACTTTTTTAGACGTTGGCCAAGGCGATGCTACCCTCATTAACATCGGATACCGACAGTATGTGATGGTGGATTTTGGAGATAGTCGGTTTACACCAACCAATGGGGACCCCAGTATTTTTGGCGGACGTGTTATCGCCCAGACCCTGCGCGCCAAAGGTACCAACCGAATCGATTTGGCAGTGGTCACCCACACGCATAAAGACCACTATGGTGGATTGGCTGAAGTAGCTGGTCAATTTGCAATTGGCACATTGTTGGTGAATCGGCGCTCAGACCGAAAAATATTGAGTCATTATTTGGAAATTCGAAATCGCCTTAACCAAAATGAAATGGGATTTCGACATATTCGTCTGCATGGGAATACCCAACTTACGGTATTTCATCCGATCAAGGGACTACCCATAGATAAAAACGAAAACAACAATTCGATTGTAATGAAACTGGAAAAAGACAAATTTTCGGCATTACTGACAGGCGACCTGGAACATGAACGAGAACAATGGTTGGTTGACGCCTACGGTAAAAAATTGCGGTCTTTGGTATTAAAAGTCGGCCATCATGGCTCACTAACATCATCCAGCGCCCCCTTTTTAGACGCTGTGAATCCAAAAATCGCGGTGATTTCTTGCGGTAGTTTCAATCGATACCGGCATCCCCGTCCGGCGACGATTCAACGGCTCGATGCCAGGCATATCCTCACTTACCGCACCGACCGATCAGGGGCCATTACGATCAAAACGGACGGACAAGGATACCAAATTCTAACGACTCGTTAATTCTGGAATTCTATGACGTTCGTTATATAGATCAACGCTTTGACGAATAATGTCATAGTGGGAATAAGGAAAAACATAGGGAATTCCGATCAACACAATTCCGCCTACAAACGACAATGTCCCGGCCGACCCGATGTTAACTAACATCAAGGCAACGTCTGTGCCAACCATGCCGGTACCCACACTACCCAAGATGGCCTGCCATTTCCCTCTAGTTTTAGCATTCTCTAAATATCGGAGTAACTCAGGGTCATCACGGTACAAGTCCGTGAGTATCTTCATTCCACCACTGTCGATTTGATCTAAGTAATAAATTTGACCATTCACAGTGATCGATGGTTTCGGCCATCCCCCGTTCCAGGCGATAACGTCAGCCGCACCCACTGGGATCGCCGTGACCAGAATCAGAAGCGTCAAAATTAATAAGCGCCGCATTAAGTCAAATTATAGCAAGCTTTACGGGCCTACGAAGATTCCATATAGTTGAAGGCGAAATGACACACGAGTTACTTACGATTGCAGGACAAGCCTTCTCGTCCCGATTAATTTTGGGAACCGGAAAATATGCATCTAATGATCTTATGCGAGACTCTATTGTGGCGTCTGCTGCTCAAATCGTCACTACATCCGTACGTCGCGTGAATTTAGACGCCCCCCAGGATGATCCCTTTATCTCAATTATTAATCCCTCCGACTATATCTTTATGATCAACACATCTGGGGCACGAAATGCGATTGAAGCAATTCGAATCGCAAAATTGTCTCAAAAGGCGAATGTTTCCAATTGGGTAAAGGTGGAAATCTCGCCCGAACCCAACCATTTAATGCCAGACCCCATCGAAACCCTAATAGCGTGCGAACAATTGGTGAAAGACGGGTTTGTGGTCATGCCCTACATTCATGCCGATCCTGTATTGGCCAAGCGGCTCGAGGAAGTGGGATGCGCGTCAGTGATGCCCCTCGGATCCCCCATTGGTACCAACTTGGGGCTAGAGACCCGCACGTTCTTAAAGCTCATTATTGCGCAGGCGACTATTCCTGTGATTGTGGATGCCGGACTAGGTGCCCCCAGCGATGCCACTGCCGCAATGGAGCTAGGTGCGGATGCAGTGCTAGTTAACACAGCCATCGCCACGGCCAGAGATCCCATAGGGATGGCCATCGCATTTAAAGATGCGGTAAAGGCCGGCAGATTGGCCTATGTGTCTGGCTTGCCATCAGTGTCTCAACACGCGGTAGCGTCTTCACCGCTCACCGGCTTTCTCCGAAAATGAGTTTTTCAACGCAATTCGATCCCAACGAAATGGCCTATTGGCAGGATCGATCGGCATCCTATCAAAGCGACGATGTAAAACGGGCCATTTTCGCAACCGGCACCGATTTGGCCCGTTTCTCGATGCTAATCAGCCCGGCGGCACAAGGTCACCTTGAAACGATGGCTCAGCGGGCCCACCAGCTCACGGTCCAGCGGTTTGGCAAGGTTATGCAACTGTTTATTCCAATGTATCTCTCGAACGAATGCAGTAACAACTGTACGTATTGTGGATTTAGCGTCGCCAACAAATTTCCACGCCGCACGCTGAATGCCGATGAAATACGCGCCGAAGGCATCCTGTTAGCTAGTAAAGGATTTCGCCATCTTCTGGTGCTCACTGGCGAAGCCCAGCGAAAAGTGGGCACTGAGTATATTGCAAATGCGGTCCAGATTTTGGCGCCCTATTTTTCTTCAATTGGGATCGAAGTACAGCCAATGGAAGAAATCGATTATCATCACCTCATTGGCGCAGGAACGGATAGTTTGACCGTGTACCAAGAAACCTATCACCCTGACTCGTATAGCAAGTATCACCTTTCAGGTAAAAAAAAGGAGTTTGGCTACCGGCTTGATACGCCAGATCGTGGCGGCAAGGCCGGTTTTCCAAAAATGAATATTGGCGCGCTACTGGGCCTTTACGATTGGCGCTATGAAGCATTATCAATTGCAAGTCATCTCATGTATTTAAATCGCCATTATTGGAAAAGTAAGTTGGGGATCAGTTTTCCGCGAATCACAAAAGTGTTTCAAGATTTCTCACCTAAATATTTGATCTCCGACGCTGAAGTCACCCAATTTATTCTGGCGTTTAGGCTCATGTTTCCCGATATCGGGATTTCCCTTTCAACCCGAGAACGGGCTGAGTTTCGCGATCATTTACTCCCATTGGGAATCACCCAGATGTCGGCCGAATCCATGACGTCACCTGGCGGATACTCTGGCTTCGATGAAGAGGCGCAATTCGAAACCACCGACCACCGACCACTTGCCACAATTCAGTCGCATCTCACAGCCGTGGGATACGAACCTGTATTCAAAGATTGGGACGCTACGCTGAGATAGGAACCACGGCGGATTCAACCGACGAAGGCAATGACTCAGGCGTCGTTAAATCATGCGCGGAGGAAGTCAGAACGTAGCAAGTACTTCGGCCCTTACCTTGGGTCAATAGATACCCGTGCGCAACCAAATCGACTAGCTCGAGGTGGGCGGTTTTATGAGAGACCTGATACAAATTCCGATACTCCATATTTTTGATACTACCGTTGAGTTTTAAAAACGACACCGCCTGCTTTTGGCGTGAGTTCAAGGTAATCGGCCCTGCTGAGATTACTAGGGGATGCGACTCTGATTCTGATTCCAGTTCGGATTCCGCGTCCAATTCAGGTTCTGATTCGGGTTCTGGTGCATCAGGGACCAACTCAACCAATAACGGCGTGCGGCTACCTACGGGCTCCTCAATCACTGAGTCCGAGAGTTCGTCGGACCGGTTTTCATCCAATGCCTCAGGGGGATGGACTAGCCAAAATTCATGAGATTGATTGGCAATTTTGGCAAAAGCACGGGGTTTAAGTTCCGATAACTCCTGCGACGTGGCCTCACGAGTGACGTTCTTTTCTCTCACGTAGGTGTGTGATTGGAATCGGTACGGCGGGTCCGCACCCAACGGCACGTGAATAATAATCAGTTCTTTTTCATCTCGCTTAATGCGGTCGATTCGGATGTTAATAGGGGGTTCCAATTGCGATAAAACCGCTTTATGAATCCAGTTTAATTCAACCGGCGACCCCACAAGGTGATAATTAATTACATCGATACCGATGACAATAAGACCGCCACTGGTATTAGCAAGTGATGATATTGCGGCACCCAATAGTTGGTCAGTAATCATACGACCAAAAAATTTGACTTGCTCGGTTTCCCCTTCACGCATCAATTTTAGAATATAGGCCCAATCATTTGCCATAAATGTGCTCCTCAAAATTCACCTGCAACCAACCGTAATAATTCGATTTTAACACATAAAGGTGATGATTAACAAACATCACTTAGCGCCCATTTGTTGACCAGTTTTGAACACGAATGCTAAGTTGCACTTTATTATGACACGCCTACTATTAATCGGATCAGGTGGCCGCGAACATGCTCTGGCGCGTAAGCTCGCCAGCAGTCCTAAACTCACTCAGCTATTTATTGCACCCGGTAACCCTGGGACAGCCCAATACGGTAAAAATGTGCCAATTTCAGAAAGTGATATCCCCGCCCTATTGGCCTTTGCGAAATCAGAATCTATCGACATAACCTTGGTTGGGCCCGAAGGACCGTTGGTGGCGGGTATCGTTGATCGCTTCGAATCACAAGGCCTTAAAATCGTGGGCCCCTCTCAGGCAGGCGCCCAGCTAGAAGGATCAAAAAACTGGTCGAAAGCGTTTATGATTCGTCACGGTATTCCTACCGCCAAAAGTGCGGCGTTTACCGAATACGCAGAAGCCGTTTCTTACATCAAAGAAAAGAACAACTTTCCGATTGTTATTAAGGCCGATGGCTTGGCGGCCGGCAAAGGCGTAACGGTCGCCGCGGATTTTGATTCTGCAGAATCAGCACTCAAGGACGCGTTAGTGAATCAAAAATTCAAGGATGCAGGAAAGTTAGTCGTCATTGAGGATTTTTTAAAAGGAGAAGAGGCCTCTATTTTGGCCTTTATTGATGGAAAAACCATTGTGCCTATGGTCGCAGCCCAAGACCATAAGGCGGTGTTTGACGGCGATACAGGACCCAATACCGGTGGCATGGGGGCTTATTCCCCGGCCAAAATCGTCACCCCTAAGGTTTTACAGCGGGTTCACGAACAGGTGCTTGCGCCCTTGCTAGCTGGACTGGCCAAAGAGAATATCGCTTATAAGGGCATCGTGTACGCAGGGCTCATGATTGATAATGAAGTCCCTCAGGTTATTGAATTTAATGTACGATTTGGCGATCCCGAAACCCAAGTTGTGGTGCCACGGCTCAAAACAGACCTGATTGATATATTAAACGCAATCGTCACCCAAACCTTGATTCAGCAGCCCATCGAGTGGCGGGACGATGCCGCGGTATGTGTCGTGCTGGCCGCGAAAGGTTATCCCGGCGATATTGAATCAGGCAAGCCAATCGACGGCGATATAAGCCGCACAAGTGACCCCGACGTTCACGTTATTCAAGCAGGGACCACGCTGCAGGACGGCCAGTTGATTACCAAAGGCGGCCGTGTCTTGGGGGTGGTCGGCACTGATCACTCATTGGCCACGGCCATTCAAAAAACCTACGCTGCTATTAGCGAGATCCATTTTGAGGGGATGCACTTCCGACGCGACATCGGCAAAAAAGGCATCTAACGGGTTTAAAAGTAATCGGTAGGGGGAAGTAATAGCTGGGGGAACTGGCAATCATCGACGATCTCCGGTCCCGCTGCTATGGATGGTAAAAACCCGCGCCATATAGGGCAAATGATTACGGAGAATCATCTGGTTTTTACCATCGGGCGCATTGCCCTTTAGGCAGTCGGTTGAACCTGAGGCTCTAAAAATCCTTTAATTCGAGAAAACTGTTCTGCAATGCCAAACTTTTTACACGTTTTGGCGGCCTTTTCATCTAAGCCTTTGGGAACAAACAGCAAGATTTGGGTGTGGTGATGATTCGCATACTTGGCGAAATCCTGCCACCGTTGTTTAAAAGCCAAGGTTTCGAATTGAATTTGATCAGTGATTTCAACGATGCAAAACCGATCGCGTTTATCAGTTGCGGTGATCATGGGCGCAGAATCATAAATTCGCTTAGGAGCGCCGTAGGGAGTGTGCGGGTAATCCGCTTTAATGCTATGGAATCCACTTTTTTCCAATAACACAACTAGTTCGCGTACCCAAAAATCGTCACTTAGTATTTCGGAATTTACAGTCATTTCGTTTTCCTCCAGGGTTTTGGGCTCACTTCTTTAAGTGTACCTCGAAAGCACGGAAAACTTAAATTTTATCTCAAGCAACACGATTTATTCGACAATTACGAGGAAATTTCGTAGTATATGGGGCTTATTTTTTATTGTTTTAGGAAATGAAAAGATGTTTCGATTTGACCTACCGCCGCTACTTGATCTGTCAAAACCGGGGGGCCGACAAGTAACGATAGGTAGTAAATTCAACTCGGCGTCTCCATCATCCTCCGCTTCGGCTTCTCCGCCATTGCCAGAGGGCTTAGGTGGATCGGACAGCTCTAGTTCCGCGAGTCTTTTTGATCGATTTAGCTTGGCCAACCTCGATATCACAGAAGCAAGCGGGTCTCAGACTAGCTTGGGTTTCGCAGACGGACCTCGGTTCGTGATTGCGAAAGGAACAGTTCACCCTGAGTATCAAAATCTCTTTTTTGGGCGCCGATTGAGTGATTATGGAGTTGAAAACACCGTTGTCATTAAGTTTCAGCGAGGGGTAAATCCGTTGGAAGTGCTCCATGAGGCTGAAATTCTGGGGTTATTTAATGGGGATCCAGGCATTATCCAATCTTTTGGTGTGGAAAAAATAGACAGAAACAAGAAGTATCAATCGGCATTGGTGCT
>CANKTL010000004.1 GCA_947486405.1 bacterium | reverse complement strand
TATTCGCCGCTCTGATGCGCTTCTGACCTTTTATCCGCACCCGGATACCATTTTGGGCAAAGCCGATATTCGCTACCTCACCGTTTTAGATGAAATGCGGTTGTTGGGGCACCGCGTGTATGTGATGGACTTTGATGACCACGTCGCCAAAATGCCCGCCAACGATTTTTTAGATTATGCGGTTCGAAATGCCATTGGTCCTAAGCGTATTGTGGTGGGCGCTGATTTTCATTTTGGACATAAAAAATCAGGGAATGTAGACACATTGAAAACCTGGGCGGCCCAATGTGGCATTGAGGTTGAGGTCGTGCCATTGCTGGAAGACGAGGGGCGGGTGATCAAAAGTTCAAAGATCCGCATGATGTTGGAAAATGGCGAAGTAGAGGCCGCCGCCCGAGATATGGGCCGGCCCTATTTAATGACGGGAACGGTGGTTCATGGCGACGGTCGCGGCAAATCACTGGGCTTTCCCACCGCCAATATCGAAGTTGATCCCCTGAAACTGGTGCCCCTTCCCGGTGTCTATTCCGGCACTGTAACCCTCAACAACGCCCTAACCCCTGCCATGATCTACATCGGCACCAAGCCCACCTTTTCCGACACCCACGACACCGTCATCGAGGTATTTCTACCCGATCATGACGAAAACTTATACGGTAAAACCCTCCAAGTCTGGATTTCACACCGCCTCCGAGGCGACCAAAAATTCGATAACAAAGAGGCCTTAGTCGCCCAAATCCAAGCCGATATCAAAGCCGCTGAATCGTTACGTTAAGGTAATATTTCCTGACTTCATGTGACTGGCAGTTGCGCCCTTTAAATAGCCATTCCGAAATCCCTTTCGGTTGAGCAGGCGATCTAGGTAATAATCGTCAGGAAAATAAGGGCGATCTTCCAGTTTACTAAACAATACGCCGCCCAGCGTCTTGAATAATATTTCCCCGCTAATTCCGAATGCCGTACCAGCTACATTCATCATAAATGGACGATATAGTTGGTGCTTGCGTCCCGAAAACCCTTTATAGGTGCGAGCCGGAAACCAGACATTACGCATCGGATTGCAGCGGTTATTTTCATAATGAAAGCCAATCACGCCAGCCTTGGGAATATCGGTGACGGCATCGATCATTTGGCGCAAGGTCTCAACCGGCATCAGCACATCGGGGTCGATTGAAATAATGGCGGGGGGCACACAATCGGGCTTAAAATTAGCCGCAATAAATTGGTTCATCACCCGTGCTTTACCAATGTTTTCAGGCCGCCAAATGTAAATAAATCGGGGGTGAGACACCTGCTCCATAAAGGCGTGAATCTCAGGATTCGGATCATTGTTGATCATCACGATCACCAAATTATCAATCTCATCAAAATGCCGCATTATTGCCGGCAAAAACACCTTCAATACCGAAAATCCATCATAAATAACCGAAAACAAAACGGTCATTTTGGACCAGTTAAAAGGGTAGGTCGGAGTTGTCATTGAATCAGAGTAATAAAAAATGGGGGATTAATCAAATTCCCCGGCGTCTCGCTTTTTTCGGTCATGCCGGATGGTGGCGATTTCGTCTAAAAACTTGCTGTCTTCCTTGTCCATGAGTTTGCGCCAATCGTCTTTTTTGTTGCCTTTGTCCTTTTCCATAATTTGGCGATTCATCGAGGCCTTGATGAGCACTTGGCGCTCTTCTTCTTTTTTTTCTTCAGCGGTTTCACGTGTTTTTTCCTGCTCAATCACTTTGTCTTTTAGGACTTCAAGATGAGATTTTCGCATTAGCACTTCGTGAAAGTTTTCAATGGGTTTTCCCGGTGAAATCAGGGTGCGCAGCTCTGAATATTTTTCGCGCTGAAAGTTTTTTATTTCTTCTTCTTTTTGCTTTTCGTCCTGGAAGGTTTTCTCGGCCACCGAGAATTTTTCTTGCTGCTGCTTTTCGCGAATGGCCCGCACTTTTAACACTGATTCGAGATTGTAATTGAACCGCTTGGATTTTTTGGGTTCTGACATAATCGCTACCCAAATATCCGTTTCAATTGCGAAACGGTATCTTCAAATCCGACATTTTCGCCCGTGCCTTGTTTCAAAAAGGCATTTACGGCGTCAATTTTTTCGATGGCAAAATCGATGTTGGGGTTACTGCCGCGTTGATAGGCACCGATGTTAATTAAGTCTTCTGCCTCGGCATATTTGGCCATAACTTCACGCAATCGGGCAGCTGCTTTTTGGTGATCTTTGTCGCAAATTGATGAAAATAGCCGGCTCACACTATGACCAATATCAATACAGGGATAATGGTTTTTCGCGGCCAATCCGCGGCTCAACATCATGTGCCCGTCCAAGATCCCCCGTGCGGCGTCCGCAATCGGTTCGTCAGCGTCGCCCCCTTCAACCAGGACCGTGTAAATCGCTGTAATCGATCCCAAATCCGAAGTGCCAGCGCGTTCCATTAGGCGCGGTAGCATCGCAAATACGCTGGGCGTATAGCCTTTCGTGGTCGGCGGTTCACCGGTGGCCAATCCGATTTCCCGCTGTGCCATCGCAAACCGGGTGACTGAGTCCATCATGAACATCACGTTTTTGCCTTGATCACGGAAATACTCGGCGATTGCGGTGCCCACCAGGGCCCCTTTTAAACGAATCAACGGCGGCTTATCTGAAGTAGCAGCGATTACCACCGACTTTTTCAAACCTTCTTCCCCCAACGATTCTTCAATAAAATCCTTAACCTCTCGTCCCCGTTCACCCACCAGCGCGATAACGTTAACGTCGGCTTCGGCGTTTCGGGCGATCATGCCCATCAAGGTTGATTTCCCTACCCCAGACCCCGCAAAAATTCCAATCCGCTGGCCTTTGCCGAGGGTCAGTATCCCGTCCATCGCCTTTACGCCCAACGGTAGAATTTCTTCAATGCGGGGGCGGCTCACAGGATCCGGCGGATCACGGTCGATGGGGTATTCATGGTCGTATTCGAGGTCACCCTTGCCGTCCATGGGGTTGCCCAGACCATCCAAAATGCGGCCCAATAACTTGTTGCCCACTTTTACCTTGATGGGCACCCCGGTCGCGTAAATTTTACTGCCCGGTCTAATCCCGGTCACTGAACCCAGTGGCATCAGTAGGACTTTATTTTCCTTAAAGCCCACCACTTCCGCCTGAATATGCGTTTTGGCATCCAGCTCGATAATGGCGATTTCCCCGACGCTTACCCCCTGAACCTGGGCTTCAATAATAAGCCCAACGACTTGAACCACTTTTCCGACCACGCGTACCAATTCCGTGCGTTCAATCGCCCGGATATAGTTATCAACATCTATTAGACTCATACGTGGTCCTCTGCTTCGTCCCAGCTAAATTCGTCGTCTTCTTCGTCCTCAGCCTCGTCTTCAAGCGTGTCGTCATCGTCATCTTCGGGCTCCGAGTCGTGGTCCTCTTCGAGGTCATCGTGGGGAGTATTGTCCCAGTCATCCTCGACGGGATCCATATCCAGTTCTGATTTATCTCGCTTTTCGCCCTTGCGTTTGCCAGGATTCGCCACCGTTTCTTCATCTTCCAGTGTCGCCATAATGACTTGTTTGATGGCATCAAATTTGGTTTGAATGGTGGCATCAATGTATCCGAGGTTGGTTTCAATAATGCAGCCCCCGGTTTCGATCCGGCCATCTTCCTGAATCACCAGGCTTTTAACGTCGCCCAATTGCTGAGCAATGCGATCATGATTCATTTTCAAAAATTCAACATCAGCGCGATTGACCCGAATGATGACCTTGGTGTTGTCGGTCACTTTTTCGATGGCTTCCGAAACAATATTCAGCGTTACAGCCTGATTCAGCGAAATTTCGCTTTTAACCAATTGGTGCGCAATGGCCAATGCCAATTTCAACACTTCCGGCTTGGCTTGTCGCACAATTTTGGCTTTTTCTTCTGATAAAGCGGCGATGGACTGGGTCAATTCTAAGCTTTTTTGGGTGTATTCAGTTTTGGCTTCGGCTTTTCCGCGCTCTAGACCCTCTTTATAGGCCTGATCCAGAATTGCTTTCTTTTTAGATTCGGCTTCAGCCACTAACTTGTTCCGATACTCCGTTAATTCCTGCTCAAGGCTGCTGCGACGCTGTGCGACTTCTCGCTCAAACTCCGATTGCTGCTGAGAGAGTGCGGCCCGGGCCTTGGCTTCCAATTCTTTAATATGCGCATCCGACACCATGGGTTGTGAAATTGGTTGAGGACTTTCCGGTTGCGGAATCGCGACCGGGGCGGGGGCCTCATTGACGGAATATTGCGGGGCAGGAGTGGGTTGCACCGGTTCCGGCGCGGGGGCTTCGTACGGAATAGCCGTGCTCACAAATGGATGATGGGGAATTTTGACTACGGTATTGGCCAGGCCCGGAATATCTTTGATCACTTTATTGCGATCTCGAGCTGCAGGGTGGTCTGTGGGGTGAGTTGCATGCTCAATTTGATAATCGGCTTTTTTTAATACAGGCATGATATTTAGTATATCGTAAAATTGCCTCAATACTATTGCACAAATTATGTTGGGGAATGGCTTTTTTTGTTAAACTTTCGCCACTTGTCATATATTCGCCACAATCTTTTTAAATTCGAAGGCAGGCACTTTCCCCCGATTAAGCGGGCCGCGTATAGCGACCGAGCCCCAAGATATTTACGCTGAATTTAAAATGCTCAAATTGATCGTGAATTATATGGAATTTATGCGCTTGGTGAGCGTAGTAATGAGTCCCCGCCAATGCTTGAAAGATCACTAGGTAGATATGTATTGCAATAAACTTGCTGCCTGGGCAGTGGCCAGGGCTAAGATTTAGCGGATTTTGTGGTCCAACGTGCGTGAACGGCCAAAAACACGATTCCAAAACTACCCATCCCCACGCACAACCACTGCCCCATCGAAAGGCCCATCCCCAGCAATCCCAACTGCGCATCGGGCTCGCGGAAATACTCAAGGCAAAATCGGATAATGCCGTAGAAAATGAAATAAAGGCCGAACAATTGGCCGGTTTTGAGTGGCTTAAGGCGTTGATTTTGGGCAAGGACCAACAGTAGAAAAAGCAATAGTCCTTCACCCAGGGCTTCGTAAAGTTGAGACGGGTGGCGGGGAAGGGGCCCGCCGTTGGGAAATACCATCGCCCACGGGGTACTGGTGGTGACTCGGCCAAACAATTCACCATTGATAAAGTTACCCAGGCGACCCAAGCCAATGCCGATGGGTGAGCAGAGCGCGATGTAATCGAGCATCCATAGGCGGGAGACTTTGCGGCGTGTCGCGTAGAACGTGGTGGCGATGACGGCGCCGAGGGCGCCCCCGTGATACGACATGCCACCCTCCCAATACGCAAATAAGTGCAACGGGTGAGCCAGGTAGTAGGCCAAATCATATATTAAGATGTAGCCCAGACGTCCGCCCAAAATGACGCCGATCATCAGGTAGGTGAAAAAGTTAATCAAATCCTCTCGGGTAAGGCCCAACTCTGCTTTGGCGGGATCGCGAATGACGAAATAACCACCGATTAGTCCGGCGATATACATCAGTCCATACCAGCGAAATGCGAGGGGGCCCAAGGAAAAGAGCGTGGGGGAAATTTCCGGGTAAGGCAGTGTCATGAATTACTGCGCGTCGATGCTGGCAATATCAAGAATCGTGTAAAAGCGGTTGTTGGGATACACAATGTTTTTAAAGGCAAAACGTCGGGTTTCGAGTATGTCGGCATAATCGGGCTGTGCGCCGCTGCCAATCACCAGTTCGACCGCGATTTCTTTGCATTCGGCCACCATATGGCCCTCCGCCGACACTAGGTTGGCACTACCGTGGGCCACAAATCGCCCTGATTTCCCGGCTTTACGAAGGTGTTTTGCCACAACCGAAAAAGCATCTTCCACCGATGTCCACTGAAAGACACCCATCATTACCGGATTCCCCGGAAAATGCCCTTGGGCAGTCGGATGATCGGCCGGAAACGAATATTCAGTCACAATTTGCGAAAAATCGTCAGCCAAGTGGCGAATGGCGTCACAAAATACCATCGCAGGGGCTTTATGCCAGCTATTTTTATCAATCGGCGTATTTTGGGTAAGGGTTGGAATTTCGGCTTCTTTTTTCTCACCGGCCGGCATGCCCTGGGAGACATCGGCATAAAATGCCATGACGTCACCGGTACAAATGGGGGTATTGTTGGATTTCAAATTCCCTTTGTAGGCCAAAAATCCGCCGCGGTCGCGTACCTTGAGTACCTCGCCCGAAATGACGTCACCCAATCGGGCATGACCGGTTCGGGAGAAATTGGAAATCATCGCAAAAAAGGCCAAATGACCGGGGGGTAGTTGCCCAGTGGAAACAATCGATGCCAACGCCACAATTTCCATGGAAATGGCCGACATCAACACCCGCTCTCCCGAGGCCAGTGTTTGAAAAAAAAGCTGACGATGGAGGCGGTCGTTTTCGGTAATGTGCAGGTGGGGATGGCCCAAAAATTGGCTACGATCGATATCAATCGAATCCAACATCATATTTTCAAAACGATGTGGGATATGGGTGGCGATCTCGTTTTGGTCTAATGTTAGAAAAGTGCTCATCTCGTCAAAAAATTCTGCCTGAGGCCGTATCCATTGTCAAGCCGAACAATGTGAAATTATTTAGCGCCTTCCAAAACCTTCCTCAATCGGGCTACTGCAGACCCAATCAATCGAGAGATATGCATTTGCGATAAATTTAAATGATCGGCGATTTCGGCTTGCGTTTTGCCTTCGTAAAAACGCAGAAAAATGATGCGTTGTTCGCGGTCGGGGAGTTGTTGAATGGCCAGTTGCAGGCTTTCTTGTACCAAGAGCTTGTCATCATCGGTGGCGCTACTGAGGCTTTCAACCAACGTCGGCGCATCGCCCTCTGATCGGTCGTTTTCCGAAAAGGCTGGGGCATCCAACGACGACACGTACGACGATTGCCCGGCTTCCATCGATTCCAGTACTTCTTCTTCGGTAATTTCCAGTGCGGAAGAAATGGCCTGAATCGTGGGTGATTTGCAGTAGTCCTGCATATATGATTTTACAAAGGCTTTGATGCGTGAATTTTGTTCCTGCAAGCGCCTGGGAATCTTAATAATGCTACTTTTGTCTCGAAAATAATGCTTAATTTCCCCGATTATGTTCGGCGTGGCAAAGGTGGAAAAATCGATTTCTTTTTTGGGATCGAATCGTTCAAGCGACTTAATCAGACCAATCGTGCCCACCTGAACCAGGTCTTCGACATCGGATTTGTTAAACGCCAATTTCCAGGCCACATATTCCACCAGCGGCTGAAAGGATAAGATGATTTCATCCCGCAGCTGAGGGTCTTTGGTTTTTATGAATTTTATAACCAATTTGTTTTTATCGGATGACATGGGGGCCCTTCGCGCAATATTTGACTGTTAAAATCATAACATATTGAGCTCAACTTGCACGGGGGGAACTGAGGTTGGCACAGACAGGGTTATCTGTCAGAATCAGTGTGTTTATGATGCATTACGATTCCCGTTTAATTGGTCCTGGAGACACATTTATTTGTCTGCCTGGTGCTGAGTCATATATAGAAGAAGCGAGGGCCAAAGGCGCTGCCGATATTATTTCGGCGACCCGTGAAGAAATGGCTAAAATTGCGGCGGAATTCTATGCATTTCCCTCTAAAAAGTTAACCGTAATTGGCGTCACCGGCACCAATGGCAAAACCACCACCGTTCACGTGTTGTGTCACATCTTAAATGCCATCGGCCACCCCTGTGGCATTATGGGTACTTTGCACAATAAATTAACCACCCCGGAATCATTGGATATTCAAAAAATGATGGCCGAGCATGTGGCCAATCGGGGCACTCATTTTGTAATGGAAGTGTCGTCGCACGGCATTGCTCAACACCGAGTCGACCAGATTGACTTTGATGTCAAAATCCTTACCAATATCACGCAAGATCACTTGGATTTTCACAAAACCTTTGAAGCGTATCGTGACACCAAGTTAGGGTTTATGAAGGCGGGGACCGGTAGCAAAATTTATCCCGAAGATATAGCTAAAGTTCAGCACGTATTTCAGTCGCCGTTGCTGGGGCATTTTAATGAATTGAATTTGAATGGGGCAGTTGCCGCACTGCGGGCGATTTCTATTTCAGACGAAGAAATTGCAACAGGTTTGTCGACTTTAACGCCACCCCCAGGGCGATTTGAACAGGTTCAGGCCGGACAACCGTTTTTGGTGATTGTGGATTATGCCCATACGCCAGATGGACTTCAAAATATTATTGAAGAGGGCCGAAAATTGGCGACGGGTCGAGGCGGGAAATTGATTGCGGTATTCGGGTGTGGTGGCGATCGCGATCGGGGGAAGCGGCCGCAGATGGGCAAACTGGCGACCGAGCTGGCCGACTACACGGTGATTACCCACGACAACCCGCGCAGCGAATCGCCTGAGCAAATTATGGCTGATATTTTGGCGGGAATATCTGCCCCCGCTAGTACATTTACCGTCATTCCTGACCGCCACGATGCGATAAGTCATGCCATTAAATCCGCGCAATCGGTAGATGTGGTTGTCATAGCCGGAAAAGGCCATGAAACGACGCAAATTTTGGCCACTGGACCCATTCATTTTGATGATCGCGAAGTCGCAAGAGAGGCCATTCAGGCATTATGAAATACACCATTGATTCCCGAGCCGTTGAGCCCGGTGATATTTTTATTCCCGTCAAAGGCGAAAATCACGATGGGCACGCCTTTATTCCCGACGTGTTGGCCAAGGGCGGGCGGGTGCTGGATGTGGATTTGGCCAAATATGCGGCCCAATATCGCAAAAAACTGACTTGCCATGTGATCGGTATTACCGGATCGGCCGGCAAAACCAGCGTCAAAGATCAGCTGTATGCAGTGTTAAGCCAGAAATTTAAGGTGCAGCGCACCCTTGAAAATCAAAATAACGAGGTGGGTGTGCCCCTGACTTTGTTATCCGCCGATCACAGCACCGAGATTCTTTTGGTTGAGATGGGCATGCGGCATCGCGGCGACATGAAATATTTGGCAAAAATGGTGCGCCCGTCGCATGTGGTGATCACGAATATCGGCATTACCCATATTGAACTTTTAAAAACACAACGGAATATTGCATTGGCAAAATCAGAAATTTATTTACCGGCCAGTCCTTGGCAAAAAAGTGATCGCTATACCTGGGTGAATTATGACGCCGGATATCCCGAATTAGTTGCCGAAAAAGCGCAGGAGGCTGGTTATAAAGTATTGCCCTTTGGGGGACAAAGTTTGCCGGAGCAAAATATCAATGTCTGCTTTGCAGTGGGCCGCCATTTCGGCATGAGCAATGAGGAAATTCAGGAAGGGTTTAAGCATTATCAACCCTCTAAACATCGCCTCATTAAATCGAAATTGAGCGATGATATCGTGCTGTTGGATGACGCCTACAATGCCAATCCGGATGGGGTGAAATATGCGCTTCAATATTGCCGCCAATTTTCACAGCGGCGCATTTTAATTTTGGGGGACATGTTGGAACTGGGAAAATTTAGCGACAACGCACACAAAGAAATGGCCGCAGCGGCTGTTGATGCCGGATTTTCAATGATTTTTACATATGGGCCCAAAAGTTACGCGGTCGAAACCGACCTCATTTCCGTGGTTCATACGGAGGATCGTAATACACTGCATACGTTGGTAAAATCAGAGTTGAAAAGCGGTGATTTGGTGCTGGTTAAAGGATCACGGGGAATGAAAATGGAGGAAACGGTTGCCTTTTTAAAAGCAACTTACGCATGATGACCCTGTATTTTGTTTTTTTCGGAATTGCGATTCTGGTTTTTGCCGCACTGATATCGGTGATGAAGAAAATTCAATTTCACCAACGCATTTTTGAGCTCAGTCCTGGCACGCACCAGGCCAAAAAAAATATTCCCACAATGGGTGGCTTGGGACTCTTAGTTTGTGTCATTTTGGCCACATTTTGGACCGGCACCGGCAATCTCCAACTGATTTGGCTGACCACTTTAATCGGATTGTTCGCCCTCATCGGCCTGATTGATGATGGGATGAGCATTGGAAAAGCGCGTAATAAGGGCTTGTCGGTGCTGCAAAAACTGGCGCTGCAAATTGGGGCGGCAGCGGGTATGGTTGTGGCCTATAGCCTGTGGATCGAGCCGCTTTCTATTATGACCGGCCTCTTTTATGGGCTCATTATTGTCGGGGGAACCAATGCAACAAATTTGACGGATGGCTTAGACGGACTGTTGGCCGGATTAAGCATTATTTCCGCACTTGGCTTTTTACTACTGTTCCAGCATAACCCCCTTTTTTCGCAATGGATTACGCTCCTGATTTTGGCACTTCTGGCCTACTGGGTGTTTAACGGACATCCGGCGCGTGTGTTTATGGGGGATACAGGGTCGCTCTTGTTGGGGGCTGCATTTACGGGATTGGCGATTTTATATGGGAATGTCTGGGTATTACTGCCGTTGGGCGCAGTGTATATCGTGGAGACACTTTCGGTTATTTTGCAGGTGGCCAGTTTTAAATGGCGCAAAAAACGCATTTTTTTAATGGCACCCTTGCATCATCATTTTGAGTTGCTGGGATTGAAAGAAACGCAAGTCGTGAACTTGTTTTGGGGCGTAGGATTGGTCATGAGCTGGATCGGATTGGCCCTGCGATGACCATTCGAGTAGCAGTACTGGGGGAGTCGGGTATTACGGGCAAGGCGGTTATTGATACCCTCAATCGTTTGGCCGGCTACACGCATGTGTCCACTGTGGCCAACGCGGATTGGGTGGTCGCAAGCCCCGGCATTAGTCCTTCGGATTTTCCCGAAACTGCCGCCCCGATTGTGTCTGAAATTGAGTTTGCTTACCTGCTATTTCGACGTCCCGAAAGCGCGTATTGCCCCAAGCTAATTGGCATTACCGGCACCAATGGTAAAACAACGGTCACGGAAATGATATCAGCGGTAACGCGTGCGCCCGCCTGTGGGAACATCGGCACGCCGCTTATTACTTATGTGGATCATCCAGATCGGCCGGAGTGGTTGGCGGTGGAACTGAGTAGCTATCAGCTCGAAACTTGCCACGAATTCCGTCCTGAAATTGCAGTGTTGCTCAATATCACCCCCGACCACCTCCAACGCCATGGCACGATGCAGGAATATGCCCGGCAAAAAGCTAAGGTATTCACGGCCCAAACCGCCGAGGATTGTCTGATTTATTTAGAAACCGATCCTGAAATTCAATCTGTAATTTCCCTGTGTCCGTCGCGGCGGCTCCCCCTGTCCGAGCACTCCGCCGAATATACCGATATTCGCACTCGTCTAGATCTTCCCGGGGCCCATAACATCATCAATGCCCTGGCAACGGTATACGCCGCCCGAGAAGCCGGAATCCCCGTCACGCGCAGCCTAGAAATTCTGTCCCAGTTTCGCCTGGCAGATCATCGCCTCGAACATGTTGCGACACTCAATGGCGTCACCTTTATAAACGACTCCAAATCCACGAATCCCGACGCGACCATGGTGGCCGTGCGCGCCTATCCCAACGCCCATGTGTTAATCTGTGGCAAAGACAAAGAATTAGATCTGGTTCCCCTCATTCGCTTTTTGTCTGAATCGGCCAAATCCGTTATTGTGTTCGGCGAAATAGCTGATCGGTATGTGGCGGTGGCGCGGGGGTTGGGTCTACCCACCAGTATTTCTCAGGTAGCGGACCTCAATTCTGCAGTAGCACTCGCAAGATCAAACGCTGAACCCGGAGACGTGGTGCTCTTATCCCCCGCTTGTTCCAGTTTCGACCAGTTTCAAAATTACGAAGATCGTGGCAATCAATACAAAACAGTGGTGACCCAAGTTGCTCATTCGCGCCCTTAAGCAAATCGACAAACCTTTTCTCATCGCACTAATTGCGCTGCTGTCGATCGGCGTCTTAATGATTATTTCTACCAGCTCCGTACTGGGTTTTGCCCAATTTAATGACAGCTATTATTTTGTAAAACGACACTTGGTTTACCTGTTTATCGGCCTGATCGCAATGGGATTTGGCATTGTATTTCCCTATGAGCGGTATAAAAAATGGGCCCTAATTGGCCTAATAATCACCGCGGTTCTGACCTTAATGACCTTGGTTCCGGGTATCGGCCTCAAAGCCGGGGGGGCCAGTCGCTGGTTGTCTCTGGGCCCCGTTCAATTCCAACCCGTGGAATTTGTGAAATTTTTTATCGTTGTGTTTGTGGCGGCTTCGATCGAAAATAAGGGCAAGTCGATTCGGTTTTTTATGCGGGGGATGGCCCCTATCTTGGGCGTAGTGCTGGCCGTTGTGGCGGTGTTACTGTTGCAGCCCGATCTCGACAATTCAGTGCTTACCATGACCGTTGTGCTGGTGATGCTATTTGTAAGTTCGGCCAACGAAATGCAGCTGTTGGCCATGGGGGGCTTGGCCGTAAGTGGGGCCGTGATCAGTATTTTGACGCATCCCTACCAATTGAGCCGGGTCACTACTTTTTTCAACCCGTGGGCAGATCCTCTGGGGAAAAGTTATCACATTATTCAGTCCATGATCGCGATTGGCTCGGGCGGGGTTATGGGGCTGGGTATTGGTGAGAGTCGGGCCAAGTATTTTTATCTGCCCCTTGATTATATGGATTTTATTTATTCGGTTGTCTGCGAAGAAGGGGGCCTATGGTTGGGCTCAACCGTTGTGATTTTATTCGCCGTGTTGTGTTACCGCGGCTGCCTCATTGCCAAGCGCTGCGACCGCACCTTTGGCCAGTTTTTGGCCGTGGGACTGACCATGTATTTGGTCTGCCAAGCCCTGATTAACATGGGCATGGTAATTGGGATTTTTCCGGTATCGGGCATTCCGCTGACCTTTATTAGTTTCGGGGGATCCTCCTTGGTGAGTTCCATGTTTTTTTCAGGTGTCATTCTAGGGATTTCGAGGCAAAATCGCGCATGATTGCACTCTGCGGCGGCGGCACTGGCGGACACATTTACCCGGCGATTGCCTTGGCCCAAGAATTGGGGGGCGAGAACTGTTTTTTTATTACTTCCCAAGACCGGGTTGATTCCGAAATCGTGAGGCGCTATGGATTTCAAACGGTCCCTATCGCGTTTAATAAAAAGCGTAAAATGTGGGGATTGTTTGCGGCCATTCGGCAGGCCAATTCAGTGCTTAAAACCCGTCAGCCGCGTGCAGTAATTGCCACGGGCGGTTATTTCACATTGCCCGTTATTATAGCCGCGGAATGGCAAAAAATTCCGATATTTATTCTCGAACAGAATATTTTGCCGGGCCGTGTAAATCGGCTGGCGGCACGGTTCGCACGGGTGATTTATACTGCATTTACCGAGAGTTCTCGGTTTTTACCCAAAAAAGTTCAGGTGAAACCGCTTGGAAATCCGGTTCGATCCACTTACGTATCCGAGCCACCGGCAGCGGACTGGCGGCCAATCGTTGAGTCCAACCGACCGATGATGCTGGTCATTGGGGGTAGCCAAGGGGCGGCGGCGCTTAATCGATACATCATTGAACGCAAATCAGAATTCTTGGCATCGGACTGGAACGTGGTGCATCTCATGGGTCAGGGCGGGTACCACAAAGAATTTGGTGATACGCCATTTTCCCTTGTTTCAGATGAATCGGGGACTCCCAGGGTGGCGCATCTACCCTACTTTGAAGGGATGGATTTGTTATATCGCCATGCCAAAGTCGCGATTGCCAGAGCCGGGGCAACCACTTTGGCTGAACTGCGCCATTTTCAGCTTCCCGCGGTGTTGGTGCCGTTTCCCTTCGCCAAAGACGATCATCAGCGCATCAATGCCGAAGTGGCCGAAGCTCAAGGTGGGGCAACGGTTATCAGCGAGGCCGATCTTCTAAAGTTACCCGTGCCGGGATTAATTGCGCGCATTCATGGGATATCGCCCATTGAATTTCCTGAAAATACAGAGGGTGTCGCGAAGCAGATTGTCGCAGATATCCGTAAAGAAATTCGGCCAGTGATTTAATCAGTATCAGAGGCACTTGTGTGAGGCCGCTTTGATGGTACGGGTTTACGCTCAGGTGCTTGTGCCTTTGAAGCGTCCGACGCCTCTGAGCCATCCGGCGTAATATGGGTTACCACTTAATCGTCCAGTTGGATACAAATGGCGTTGATTCCCGCTTATAGCTTTTCAAGATCAACTTGGCTTGAAACCGACTCCCAATGGCCCGAGGCGCCAAATTCCAACTATATTCCAGCGATGCATTTTCAGTTGAAACTGCGGATGCCGATACCGTCACTGATTTGCCATCCAGTACATAGTTTAATCCCACCGCCGTCAGTCGCGTGTCGACATCGGGTGCGGGATCCCCGCTGGCGTTGCGCAGCGTTACCGAAATTGTTTTATAAGACCGAGCTTCCACGCTTTTATACAGTGGCGACGTTACCGTGCCAGTCCCTTCATAAAATTCAAAGGCTCCCAACTCCAACAGGGACTGCGATACCGACGCGTCAATCGCAGGTGATCCGGGTCGTAAAAAGAAATTGTTGGCCGCGACATCCCAAAATAATGGATTCCCCGCGACATCGTTGGTAAGTGCAATGGTGCCAGAACGATCTGTTGTATTGTTAAAGAACAAATTAGACTTCCCCTGAAAATCAGCGCCGGCCGTTGATTGAACCCCGATAAGATCCGATTGCGTAATAATGTTGGCATTGGCAGCAATACTAGAATTAGACGCCGAAATCCCAATTTTATTGGCGTATAAGGTGCAATTGCGAATGCTGCCAGATGCCGATCCTGCCGCCGAGACGCCTGTGTTGGCACCTTTTACAACCAGGCCATCCAATATCCACCCGGTGACGCCTACCGCGGAAATGGGTGTGCCTGTAGACGATGAAAGCGTTAGATCTGTCAGAATACTACCGGCAGCCAATGCAAATCCGCCGGTGCCACTGGTGTTCAAAATCGTGGTTTCAGGGCCTTGGCCCATCACCGTCACCCCGTCCCGCAACGTGATGGCCCCCACTGAATGCGGCCCTGTTTTGAATACCACCCAGTCTCCCGGCCAAGTATCTGAAATGCGGGCCTGTAACCCAGATTCAGCGGTCGTAATCGCGTGAATCGTACCAAATCCGATGCGGCCGGCGTTCGGCCCCCCATAGGCCCCCATGTCTGCCCGACCATTCCCGAGCCCGGGCCCAGAGGTATAGCGATCATTAAACGCGCCCGCCGGATTCCCTAGGTCTATAACGCTGGAATTCGACTTTAATACAAACGTGGTCGCCGATGCAAAAATCGGATCGTTTGTACTTCCGATAGGCACCGTATTGGTCACATCCCGAATATTCCCCACGCCGGTAAATAACGAGTTGGCCCCGTCTCCCAACCCATTTTGCGCAAAATAGTTGTAAATGATGGTCATGTCACCGGATGACCCCACAATTCCGAAGGCATTTCCAACGAATATATTGTTAATAATCTGCAAATTGTTACCCGTTCGGTTTTGGCTCGTGAGTGCGTTATTTACCGTGCCGCTCACGACATTGTTCGCAATGACGGCACCGGTGGCTTCCGCAGAAATGCCCGTAAACCCGCGCAGTACCAAATTATTTCGGAGTTGAATGTTGGATGTATTTTGAAATTTAACGGTCGGCACCTTTGCCAATCCCCGAGAGGCCAAGCGGTTCCGAAATATAAATAAATTGCTGCTATTCGTATCAGCCAACAGGGCCGTGGTATTGGCCGTGATGGCGCAGTTCTCGATTCGTCCAGTGGACCCCACGTACCGAATCCCGACTTCCGCGCGATCAATCTCCACCGACCGCAGCGACGCATTGGTAACTGACGTTGCCGAAACCCCGTACAGCAAATTATTGGCCTCAATGCGGCACCCGCTAAGCTGAGAACTGCTGGCCAATCGAACCACGGCGTTGCTAATTGCCCCAGGTCCGGGTCGAATCGTGGTGATAAATTGGCTGGGATCTCGCACCCAGGTCACGGGGTCATATCCGCCTTGAACATCGATGTTGGCACGCATCGATATAAACTCCGAGTGGGTGCCGCTCGCCACCATGACAATATCCCCAGCAGAAGCGGCATTAATCGCAGACTGAATGGTCGTAAAGTAGTGGCCCGTATGCCGTATTTTGGCAGCCACATTGGCGGTTACCAATGCGATTCCGTTGGCATTGCCCCGTGGATTTTGCCCCGACTGATCCGGTAATAATTGAGTGCCCGTCAGCGTAAATTGGCCGGTATCGTCTGAAAAGGGGGTCGTGGTCGTGCCATAGGTGTGCGTTTCGCTGGTGCCAATGGCGTCCGTACTGAGCCGAATCAATTGGCTTTCGGCCTTAATTTTGCCACTTACCGAAATTGCCACCGAAATTCGCAGTGAATTGATGGCCCCATAGTTGATCGGCAATATCAAATTGTTGGGGGTTGAAATGCGAAATGAAGTGGGGTCTTCCCGAAACGTTTCAACCGAAAAAGTGACCACCGATTCAAATATTGGAAAAGGATTGCTCGTGACACCGTTGGTTTGGATGACCGCGACCACATTATTAGAGGGCAATAGATTCGGTCCAAAGCGACTTTGGTTGATACGCGAGTTCATAAAAACACTGACCGACTGGGCATTTGAATCGGTATATTGCAGCGCGCCACTGGGCTCGTCGGCCAAGGTCACATACTGAATTTTAGACGCGCTTTGAAGGGCGCTGCTCAGCCACGGGGTGCTGGTGATCAATTTCGAACGCTCCTGAAGTTCACTTTGGCTGGTTCGCCAGACGGTCAGCGCCGTGCGAAACATCGAAAATACCACCACCGACAAAATCGAAAAAATCGCCAACGCGATCAAGAGCTCAATTAACGATACACCGGCTTCACCCCGCCGATTCACCGGCGCTCCGTGACAATCGTCGATAACTCATAATGCGATTCAGTGAGGTCCAGCTCATTGTTTAAATTAGCGTCGTACCACACGGTAATTTGGGCCACGGCGCGGTCCACCCGATCCGTCTCCCAAAACAAGATCTTGGTTTTGTAATGGTCGGTAATCGGATCGTCGGAGCTCGGCAACGCATTACCAAAGGTCAGTCGGTTAATGCGACGTTCCCCCGATAACAATTCCAACTCGGTCCCATCTTCAAAAAAATCGATGCCAAAAATCTTAGAATTCGGCGAAAACTGGGCCCACCTCAGCACATACTGCCCCACATAGCCCCCCATTTCCACCAACCGGGTTTCCCGTTTCATTTTTTCCGAGGTCGAGACCATATTGGCAAATAGCGGGGCCAACGAGGTGCCAATGATACCCACCAATGCAATGGAAATAATAACCTCGATATACGAATTCCCGCGCTCGCCCTGTCTCATGGTTCTCGCCCTGTGGGTGCTTGAATCACCCGTGTTTCAGTACTGCGATCCAATTGAATTTGCCCGGTCACCCCTTCCGGCGAACTTAATTGAATCGCGATGACGCTGGTGGTGACGGCTTCGTTAGTAGCGGTAAGCGACGCAATGCCCGTGGGAGAAAATCGAATACGTCGTACCCCTTCCGTCGCACTGCCAATGGTGCCAGCTGAAAAGGTTTCTGTTTTAAATATAGTGGCGTTGGGGGTAGACCCATCTAAATTCAGATTTTGCCCCAGTTGGTACCCTGTAATTTCCCCATCAGCGTTTTTAATCAGCCCGATTTCGACGGTGTTGCGCTGCGTTTTGGAGAGTTGAAGGGCTTGCGAAACGGTGGCGTCCAGGATACTTAAATCCGAGGTTAGGGCAATTCTAAGAAAATGACCCGAAAACCGGGGAACAACAATCGCAGCAAGAATGCCAACTAAAACGACGGCAACTACGACCTCAACAAGTGTATATCCGGCCGATGATGATGCCATAATTAATCTTCATGAGTATCATGCCCATCGGTGCTGAGGCGATGTGTCACTGTATCAATCGCCCAGGCCCCATCTTGATTACACTTTACAGGAACCCCATCTGGGAAATAGTTTTCAAAGGTACCCCCACCATTTGGTTCGGCCCAAGACCCATTGTCCATCGCGGTCGGCCATTCACCTGTATTAAAATGGTAGAGTTCAATTTGCGCATTAATATTTTGACGCTCCGTTTTATGCGCATTCTGCCTGGCAGTATCCGTAGTAGATAAAAATCGCGGCATAACAATAGCCGCCAAAATCCCAATAATAGTCACAACGATCAACATCTCAATCAATGTAAATCCGTTCGGTTTGCTCAATCGTGTAGTGAAGATTTTCATGGTGAGTTGCTCCTATGCAAAAGTATAGCAAAATTGCAGGGGGCAAATGCAAGCGCACCGGGGTAGGGAGAAATTTAGCGGCAAATAGGGAGCTGCACCGGTGAAAGTTTTGCTGTCCGGCAAAACAAACCGGTCGCGGCCTGTCCTGGCCGCTTTTCCGCTTCCCCATTCGCCACTAAATTTCTCCCGGTTAGACGTTTGACGATTTCAAGGTCTTACTAGAAGTGCTTGTAGCGCGAAGATTTTGTTCGGCTTTTCGGATTATATAGTCGGTTATTAAATGAGGCCTCTTGGGGATATTTTTGTTGAATTTTGAACAGCTTTCACAGGAAAATAGGGACCCCTGTCGATAACAGTCCTGAGCATAAATTTGAAAGTCGCATCTGGGGCAATAGGCACGTAAATCAACTATCTGTCTATTGCGGTCAAAGGCCCATCTCCAATTAATATCGTCGAAAGTATCGCTCACGTAATTTCTTACGGTTACTTTTGAAACAGAATCCCAAATGGCTTTACAGAGAATAAATGAGCTAGCAAAAATTATGAGCCCACAAATTTCCAGTACCCCATTGGGCACTAAAGTTGCCGAAATGTGCCACGTGTAAAGTCTAGCCGCAATCGGGGCAGTCCCCAGGTAACAGACTTTTACAAAAGTATGAAATGGTTCTGAAATTTCTTGTAAAATTAACCCCCCAAAAATAGTAGCAAGCGAGCCGATAAATATTGCTCCAGCCCAATTCCGCTTGATATAAGAAAAAATAGAAGTAATTCTTTTCATAAAATACGAATAGAGATTATATCAAGCATGGAATTGCTTCGCTACTTTAAGGTGTTTTAGCGAAGCAACAAAAAAACAAAACGGCCCCAACCATAAACAAGGTTGGGGCCGTTTCAAAAATAGTGAACTGGGCAATTTCTCGACTCGCGCAGACTACCGTGAGCGGAGCGCATAGCGCAGCGTGTAGTTAAGCGAGCCGAAAATTGTTCAGCTCGCTGTTTTTGGAATGGCCAGCCTAGAAGCCGCCCATACCTCCCATACCCATTCCGCCCATACCGCCGCCAGCGTGGGCCGCTTCAGCTTCTTTTTCTTCTGGTTTATCAGCGATCAAAACATCAGTGGTTAGAATCAAACCAGCAATCGAACCTGCATTTTGCAATGCTGAACGAGTAACCATAGTTGGATCCACGATGCCAGCTTGAACCATATCCACGATTTCTTGGGTGCGAGCATTGAAGCCCCAACCTTTTTTCGCGTTTAGAACTTTATCAACGATTACAGCGGCTTCAAGGCCGGTGTTGATTACGATTTGGCGAATTGGGATTTGTAGCGATCGGCTAACGATTTGCATGCCCACTTTGATGTCGCCAGTCGCTTCAGCTAGTTTTTTGTCCAATTCAGGAACCAATTGAAGCAATGCAGTTCCGCCGCCAGCAACGATACCTTCTTCAACCGCTGCACGAGTGGCTGAAAGTGCATCTTCTACGCGGTGTTTCTTTTCTTTTAATTCAGTTTCAGTAGCCGCACCCACTTTGATAACTGCTACGCCGCCAGATAATTTGGCCAAGCGCTCTTGTAGTTTTTCTTTGTCGTATGACGAATCAGACGCTTCAATTTCGCGTTTGATTTCAGACACTCGGTCTTTGATGGCTTGAGCGTTGCCCTTGCCTTGAACGATGGTGGTGTTTTCTTTGCCGGCTTTCAATTTTGCTGCTTGGCCCAACTGATCAAGTTCAGCTGTTTCCAGGCTTAGGCCTTGCTCTTCTGAAAATACAACGCCGCCGGTTAATACAGCGATGTCAGCCAACATTGCTTTGCGTCGGTCGCCGAAGCCAGGTGCTTTAACGGCAACGGCTTTGATGGTGCCACGTAGGCAGTTCACTACTAAGGTAGCAAGCGCTTCGCCTTCAACATCTTCAGCGATAATAACTAGGCCTTTTCCAGATTGAACTACTTTTTCAAGCACTGGAAGCAATTCTTTAATGGAAGAGATTTTTTTGTCAGTGATCAAAATGAACGGATCATCAAAGGACGCTTCCATTCTTTCTTTGTCAGTGATCATATAAGGAGAGGCATATCCTTTATCGAACTGCATCCCTTCAACCACTTCTAGTTCAGTTTGAATCCCTTTGGATTCTTCAACGGTGATAACGCCGTCTTTGCCGACTTTTTCCATTGCGTTGGCAATTAGTGCGCCGATTTCATCGTCATTGTTGGCTGAAATTGAAGCAACTTGTGCAATTGCTTCTTTGGTTTCAACTGGGCGAGACGATTTTTTAAGTTCTTCAATGATGAAGAGAATCGCTTGCTCAATCCCTTTTTTTAATTGGATGGGGTTAGCGCCAGCAACCACGTTTTTCAAACCTTCTTTGAAAATCGCGTGACCCAAGATAGTGGCAGTGGTGGTACCGTCGCCAGCCACATCGTTGGTTTTAGAGGCCACTTCTTTAAGAAGTTGTGCGCCCATGTTTTCGAACGGATCTTCTAGTTCGATTTCTTTTGCAATGGTTACGCCATCGTTAGTGATGGTGGGCGAGCCCCATTTTTTTTCTAGAACAACATTGTTTCCGTTTGGACCCAATGTGCTGCCAACTGCTTTGGCAACTTTTTCAATACCTTCTGCGAGTGCACGCCACGCGTCATCGCTATATTTCATTTGCTTTGCGGCCATAGTAAAAAACCCTCCTAATTAAATCTTTTTCGCTAAAATATCGGATTCGCGCAGAATCATGTAGTCGTTGCCGTCGATTTTGATTTCTGTGCCGCCATATTTGGCATACAACACTTTGTCACCGGCTTTAACGTTCATTGGGATGGTTTTGCCATCATCGGCGATTTTGCCTGGGCCTGCTGCGACAACGATGCCAGATTGTGGCTTCTCTTTCGCGCTATCGGGAATAAAAAGACCAGAAGCGGTTTTGGTTTCGGGGGCATCGGGTTCAACTAGAACGCGGTCCCCTAATGGTTGTAAGTTAACGGTTGTCATAAGCGTAACTATCTCCTTTCAAGATATCGAAAATAAAGACGTAAATGGGATATGAAAATATCCCTTGCACGGCCTCGTAGTGTACTCAGTTTCCCCTCAATAATCAAGATCAAATAATGCTGGGGTATAATGAAAAAACGATACAATTATGCGAAATATTCCCTTTTGGAGCAACATTTTTTCAGCGAACTCAGTCAGCGATACCTTGCGGATTTTAGAGTCTGTGCCGCTTTTTTCGGAGCTCACAAAATTAGAGTTGATTTCACTCTCCAAAATCATGCATGTGCGCCATTATTTTCAAAACGAAGTGATATTTAACGAGCACGAAATGGGCTCGGGGGTGTATGTGGTTCGCAGTGGAAGTGTTCGAATTTACCGTCGATCCGAGTCGGGAGCCGAGATACCACTGACGATCTTAGAAGAGGGGGCTTTTTTTGGCTAAATTGCCTTGATCGATGAAAGTCCTCGATCAGCGACGGCCATTGCTACTGAACAATCAGAATTACTCGGGTTTTTTAGGGCGGACTTGATGACACTGCGGGACCGTAACCCCCGACTGGCGGCCAAAATACTCACGGGTCTGGCCTTTACCCTGGCCCAACGCTTACGCCACACCAACGAGGTGCTCGAAGAAGCCATCCTCCATGACCCATCACATTCGTAGCTTCTGGATCGCCTTCGGCACGATAATAGGCGTAGCCGTAGCCATTGCGCTTTTGGTGCGCGTGTTAGGGCTGATTCTGTTGCCATTTGTGTTGGCGGGGTTGCTGGCCTACATTCTTAGCCCGCTGATCGATCGCTTAGAAGGCTGGGCGAGATCGCGTTTGGCGGCCGTCATTATATTATTTGGGGTCTTTTTCGGCGTGTTGGGTGTCGGTGCCTTCTTTTTACCGCTGGTATTTTCCGAATTATACGGCCTGTCGCAATCTATCCCCACTTATTTAAGTAATCTTCACCAATTTTCAGACTCCGGTATCCGAATTTTGCGGGAAAAAGCCCCAATCTTGGACCAGATGGGCTATATTTCAAAAATTCAGCACTATATTTCAGAGTTGGCAGGGCGTAATGTTCAAATTTTGCCCACTCGGATTTTGTATCTCGCATCGATTCTTTCTTATTTGATTTTGACCCCCTTCGTTCTGTTCTTTTTTCTGCTGCAAGGTCATTCCATCAAGAAAAACATATTTGGTCTGATTCCCAATCGGCAGTTCGAGTTGTTTGTGAGCATCTATACCAATATTTCTAACAAGTTGGGCCTGTATTTAAGAGGGTTGTTGATCGAATCTAGCATCGTGGCGGGATTGTCAGTGGCCTTTTTGATGGTGATGGATATTCGCTACGCCATTTTGATCGGCGTCGTGGCGGGATTTGCCAATATGGTGCCGTACTTGGGTCCGGTGTGTGGCGCAGTGCCAGCCTTGGCGATTTATTACATTCAATACCATTCGCTCAGCGGCATGGTGGCCATCTTAGTAGGGTTTATTTGTATTCAGCTCATCGATAACTTACTGGTACAACCTGTGGTCTTTTCCAAAAGCATCGATTTGCACCCGCTATGGGTCATCCTAGCAGTCCTAATCGGAGGGAACTACGGCGGCTTTTTGGGCCTCTTGCTCGCGGTTCCTGTCGCAGGCGTAATTCAGGTCGTGATTGTGCAGCTGCGCCGGGAATTTCAATTTCGAAGATATGTGTCCATTATGGGACAGGTTAAGTAACCGGTACTACTTTTCTGCGTCGCGTTTGGCGGCATTTTCGGTTGCCAGGGCAAGGCCAATTGCAACGGGAACCACACTTGCCGCGCCGCCTACGAATTTCAGGCCATATCCAGCACCGGCGTTCCGAAATACCGTTTTCAAATCGCCCGCTTTTAGCGGATCAAGCAGTAATCTCTTTGCGGCTTCCTTAACGGGAATATGGAGTGCCCTAGCATTTCCAACCACAACATTAGCTGGGTGTAAGAAAAGATCGGTAATGCCTTGTACGGTTAGACCCGTTACCCCGGCCCGAAGGGTTTTGTGACTGATAAAGCTAAATGGACCGTCCATAACAGGCTTTGAGTGTTCATCGAGTAAGGGCACGCCATTTTCATCACAAACTGGACGATCCCTTAGCCTTTCATAAAGCGTGTACCAAATAATATTTCCAACAGTGCCTTTCGAAACGGCTTCCGTGCCAGCCCCTTTCCAGAGTGTTTTTACGACACCCTCTTCTCTAAATGCGGCACCCATTTTTGCAAGGCCAGGTCGCCAGCCATGAACACGAACGGCCGTATTAAATGTTGCGCCAGGTCCTTGAAAAAGGATACGTGGCGCAATGCCACCAACGCCAGTGGCCACGCCGACCAAAACAGCTTGCGTTGCTGATCCATCGGAGACGTGTCCGGATGCTTTCAAAAGATCTCTGAAAAAAGCGTTGATCATAAATTCAGACCCTCGGGTCGGTACCATTGCAACCAGTCCGGATGGGATTGCACGTACGGGGCCAAAAAGGCCAAGCTTAGGTAAAAGTCCGCTACATTGAATAGTATCCGGCCCAATGCGTACAAATTTAACGAGTGGTAGATTTGGAAACGCCATTTTCCCACTAACGTATGTGCGAACAGGGGTCCCTGTAAAAACGGATGCCGCCGCTGTTTCAACCAGATTCGGAAGTTTGGTTGCGGTTCTCTGAGCGGAGTCATAGAAAAGCACCCCCAACTGAGCCACTCCGATTCTTTGATGCACTTCGGCCGAGGTTACTACAGCCCCCTCATTTAAAGAGGCGGATTTTGGCGGTGTATTTGGCTTTTCGGTTTTTTTGGGTGGGGTTGGTGGAACATTTCCACCGGTAGCCGGGGTGCAATATGCGGTACGAAACATAATAAGCTCCTAATTTTAATCAAATTTTAATAATAAGGAGCTAATATACCCAGGAATAAGTTTGAGATCAAGCTATTTTAAACTAGCGAGCCAGTCTTTTAATCGTTTGATCCCGGCTTCGATTTGCGCATCTGACGTAGCATATGACAACCGCACGCAAGTATCAGATTCAAATCCAATACCGGGTACTAACGCTACCAAAGACTCTTTCAGCAATAGATCGCAGAACGATGCGGTATCGGTCACGGTGCCAGTTTTCGATTTTTTACCAAAAAACGATGAAATATTCGGGAACGCGTAAAACGCACCTTGTGGTTCCAGGCATGAAACACCCGGAATCTCATTCAACAACTTCACCATGAGTTTGCGGCGTCGATCAAAGGCCACTCTCATCGCTTCCACAGCCTCTTGAGACCCTGTGTAGGCCGCCAGTGCCGCATATTGAGCATTGGCAGTCACATTGGAAGTGGAATGGCTTTGGATGCGGTTAATGCCCTCGATGATGTCCAGCTCGGCAGCCACGTAGCCCATTCGCCAACCGGTCATGGCATAGGCTTTTGATACACCGTTCACCAAAATCGTGCGTTTTTTGGCTTCTTCGGAAATGCTGGCAATGCTCACGTGTGCCACATCGGTATAAACTAATTTTTCGTAAATTTCGTCAGACAGTACCAAAATATCTTTGCGTACAATTACTTCGGCCAAAGCGGCCAATTCATCGCGGGTGTACATCATGCCGGTGGGATTAGAGGGCGAGTTGATAATGACGCATTTGGTGCGCGGGGTGATTGCTGCTTCTAATTGTTGCGGCGAAATTTTAAATTCAGTGGATTCGTCGGTTTGCACGATCACCGGCTTACCTGCGGCCAAAATAACCTGGGCCGGATAGCTGACCCAGTAGGGGGCCGGAATAATAACTTCATCGCCCGGGTTTAAAATGGCCATCATCGCGTTATAAATCGCATGTTTGGCGCCCACAGTGGTTACGATTTGTTTGGGTGAGTAAGTGAGGTTGTGATCGGCCAACAGTGTGGCACAAATTGCTTCACGTAATTCTAAAATGCCGGGGGAATCGGTGTACTTGTTTTTACCCGCTTGAATGGCCTTAATGGCGGCCTCTTTAATAAATTCGGGAGTATCAAAATCAGGTTCACCAGCACCGAATCCAATGACATCTAAGCCTTCGGATTTCATTTTTTTTGCGAGTGCTGAAATTGCAAGCGTAATACTATCTTCGATCTGACCAACTCGGTCAGACTGCCATTTTGATGGGGCCATTCGGACTATCCTACTTTCGCGTCAGAAAACTTACTTCTGGATATAAAAATGAGTCCGATAATAATTAACACAACGGCCAAATATCTGACAAGATTAATCTCCTCCCTCAAAAGGAAATGAGACCCCAGCATAATCACAATAAAATTCAGGCTAAAAAAAGGATAAATAAAGGACAGCTGATACCGCGACATCGCAATGACCCATAAAAGCCCGCTGACCACGATGCATGCCGATCCTGCCCAAATTGAGGGTGAGCCCGCCATCATCAATACAGAGGCCGGCGTCAACGCGACATCCATTTTGTTAACGGCATGCTTTAAAATGAATTCGCCGACAGACGACAACAACACTGGAAACACAACAAATGAGAAAAAAGACCGCATGGCTAAGTGAGTATCATGCAGCCGATTCCGGCAACGATAAAACCCATTCCGATGGCCTTATTTCGATCGATCTGTTCATGAAAAATAAATTTTCCGGCCACAATGATGCTGATGTAAATGAGGGCGGTGAAGGGGTATGCATAGCTCAAATCAAAACGACTGAGGCTGAAACACCAGCCGAGTAAGTTTAATCCCGCAAAGGTACAAGCGACCCATACCAGCGGTTTTTTAAGGATGAGGCCATAGCTATGAATGGCCCCCGAAAAGGACGTAAACGGGACATTATTAACAGATAATTTAAAGCAAATATCGGCGATGGTGCGCAGGGTAACGATGGAAAATAAAATCAGAACATTCATCTACCAGAAACGCCGAATGCCATAGCGAGAGAGGGATAAGGCCACCCCCATTAATAAACTACTCCAAAAAGACAGCGCCAGCGAAAATCGCAAACTAGGATACATGAACGATAAGCCAGTAACGGCGAGCCAAAATATGGCTACACCCGCCAACACCCGGCGAAGGCTAAACACATTAGATGGGCGATATACTGAGAATAAATTCAATGACACCAGAAATAAAAACCATGCCGTAATGATGATACGAGAGTAGGCAGAGATCATTAGCGATGAAATGCCAGCTAAACTGCCAAAATTAACAATTGCAAACCCGCCAATGAGGGCCATGAAAAAAATGGCTGAATCAAGCACCAAAAATAAACTAACAACGCCCCATTTAGTCATTGTGGGGTTGCGTCTGGACGACAATTTCAAATAGTTTGCGTCTAATTTCATCATTTTGAGCGCCTCCTGCTAAAACGATTAAGTCATTGATATTTTTGAATATCTCATCTTCATTATACTCATAGTGTTTGGAAATAAAGATTTTCTGGTGTTCAGTGGGGCGCAAATCGTTTCGGCTAAAGTACAGTTCTTCATATAATTTCTCGCCAGGGCGCACCCCGACGAACTGAATGGCGATATCACGCCCTTCTTCCAGCCCCGATAAATGGATAAGGTCTTTGGCCAAGTCCAAAATCTTCACGGGTTCGCCCATATCTAAAATGAATATTTCGCCGCCCTGGCTCAATGAGCCGGCCTGAATAACCAGGCGAGAAGCCTCTGGGATGGTCATGAAATAACGGGTCATGTCGGGGTGGGTAATCGTGATGGGACCGCCTTTGGCAATTTGACGCTTAAATAAGGGCACAACGCTGCCGACAGAGCCCAACACGTTGCCAAATCGTACTGCGGCAAACCGCGTTTTGCTGTTTTTTTGGATCGTCTGCATGAGAATTTCGCCGACTCGTTTCGAAGCGCCCATTGCATTTACCGAATTAACGGCCTTGTCGGTGGAAATTACCACGCATTCCTTTACTTGAAATTCATCGGACAGTTCCAGCACGTTCTGGGTGCCCGTAATGTTATTGATCACGACTTCGCGGATATTTTTCTCCATTAAGGGAACATGCTTATATGCCGCCGCGTGAAACACGACGTTGGGGCGATGCTCGGAAAAGACTTCAGTGAGGCGTTTGCGGTTTTTGATATCGGCAACCACGGGAATCAAATCCACATGGCTATGGCCCAATTCCGAGAGTTCCAAATCGATTTGGTAGACACTGTTTTCAGCATGATCGAGTAGGATCAGTTTTTTGGGCGACAGCAAAATTAATTGGCGGCAGAGTTCGGATCCGATAGAGCCCCCGGCGCCTGTGACCAAAACGTTTTGGTTTTTGATGTAATGCGAGATTTTTTCGATGGGGGTTTCGATGACATCACGGCCCAAAAGGTCTTCAATTTGGACTTCGCGAAGCTGATTCATTGAAATATTACGGCCAATGATTTCAAAAAGGCCTGGGGTAATTTTAAATTTGATGCCAGTGGGCTCAAGTAACGAGACGATACGGCGGATTTGATCGCCTGAGGCGGATGGGATGGCAATGATGGCCTCTTCAACGCCCAATTGTTCAACAATGTCGGGGAGGCGATTGGTGGTCCCCACCACGGGAATATTATGGATGCTTTGGCCGACTTTATTGGGGCCATCATCCACAAACCCCACAATTCGGTAATTAAGTTTAGACACGCGAAGGATTTCACGGGCGATCATTTCACCCGCGTCGCCAGCACCCACGATGATCAGGTTTTTGGCGGGAGAATCAGACACCGGACGCCGGTTTTTGAGGTGCTCGCGCAATACCCGCAAGCCAATTCGCAACATGCCGATGAGTAATAGAGTTAGGGCCCAATCAATAAACAGTACGTCTACGGGCACAATTACCAGTCGGGTAACGAACAAAAACGCCGCGGTTAACACGGATCCGATGGTGACCGCTTTGACGATGCTTAATAATTCTTTGATGGAGGCATAACGCCACAAATAGCTGTAGAGCCCATAATTTTGATACGTGCCGATTCTGACGGCCGCAACCAGCAAAAATAGCCAGGGAAACCGAATGGTTAACTGAATTGCCGCCTCGACCGATTGAAGTAGTGAGATCGCTACAAAGATGCTGACAATAGCAAATACAAAGTCGGCAAGTAAAAAAGCGGCGATGCGGGCAAATGGCCGGATACGGTCCCCAAAATAAGTCATGACGTACAACTTCTATTTTACGCTGATTATGGCCAGGTGGGAACCTAAATTTTAGTGGGCTGCACGCCGGTCTCGCTCATTTTGACTTTTCATGAATTCAAGGTCGGGTTTTAGGTCATAATGATCGATTAAAGCGAGTGCCGTTTCACGGAAAATGGGTGCGGCAACTGCGGATCCGTAAATCACGGTTTTGGGGGAGTCGACAATGACCATAATCACAAAGCGGGGATTATTGGCCGGGAAAAAGCCACCAAACGAGGCAACATATAACCCTGAGAGGTATCCGGCACCAAAAGCGCCGGCTTTTTGCGCAGTGCCCGTTTTGCCCGCGACGGGATAGCCTTTGATTCGGGCCGGAACGCCCGTACCCCGTTCCACCGTTTGAATCATAATCTCGGTCAGTTTTTCCGCGGTTTCTTCACTCACGGCGCGAGGAAGCGGCTCGATTTTGAGAGACTTCTGATAATTGCCGTCATCTGCAATAAAGCGATTTACAATGCGGGGAGGCACGCACACACCCCGGTTCGCGACGGTGGAATAGGCGGCGGTAATTTGAATCGGGGTGACCGCGATTCCTTGGCCAAAGGAATGCATTGCCACATCAACGGCAGACCAGTTTTTGACGGGGCGTAACAGGCCACGGGATTCAGCAGGAAGTTCGATGCCGGTTTTCTGGCCAAAGCCAAATAATTCCATATAGTGAAAAAGTCGTTTTTCGCCCAGGCGAATGGCCAACATCGTGGTGCCCACGTTGAGCGACCGTTCTAAGATATCAGACACGGTGCGGCGGTCGCTTTCACCGGCATCGCGTCCATGCGCTTCCCGAATCAGGCGACCATGAAAATCCATCGTGGCGGGGATGTACATAATGTCGTTGGGCTGCACGATTTTTTCTTCTAGCGCTGCGGCCATAGTGACGATTTTGAAAATCGAACCGGGCTCAAAAAAATCACCCACGATGCGGTTTCGTTTGGTGGTGTACCTGGCATTATCGTGGTTATTCGGGTCAAAATCCGGGTAGGTCGCCATGGCCAGTATTTCGCCGGTGCGGGGATCCATTACCACAATTTGGCCAAAATCAGCCTGCGCGGACTGTACCCCTTTTTTAAGGGCCCGTTCGGCCATATATTGAACGTAATTATCGATGGTTAAATAGATATCACCGCCATTTTCAGCGGCCACAGAACGCTTGATTTTGCCCGATACGGTTTGTCGCCCGCTGGGGTCCCCCTCGAGCACAATTTTGCCGGATTTTCCCTTTAAATACGAATCAAATTGATATTCAATGCCGGATAATCCCTGGTTATCAATACCCACATAGCCCAGCACGTGGCTGGCCAATTCTGTGTTGGGGTATACCCGGGTCTCCCCTTTTACAAAGTTAAGTCCAATTAAATTAAGTTTGCTGAGTCTCAAATAATCGTCGCGGGGGATTTGTCGGTCCATCCACGTAAAGCTGGCCGTTGAATTGACCTTTTCAACCAGCCGGTTGCGGTCATACCGCGGAAGTGCGGCGTGAACTTGTCGAATAAATTCAGGCTTATTTTTAATCCCATTGGGGACCAAATACGCATCCCATACCTCGCGAGAAAGGGCCAATGGCTCGCCATGTCGGTCATAGATTTTGCCCCGATAGGCCGAGACGTTTATGAGTTTAGTAAATTGGGATTCTGCTTTTTCAGTGAGGAATTCCCGTTGAATAATTTGCAAATAAACCAAGCGTAAAATACAGGCCAATCCCACGATAAAAATGCCGACCTGGAGGATCGCTAGTTTTCTATTGTTCATCCTGTACCTCGTTTTTTTCGATGATTTTGCCATCTTTGTCGAGATGATGGCCCTCACCATCGATATAAAAAACCGATTCCGGATAGGTCATACCCAATTCAGAAACCGCCCGGCTCTCAACCGCTCTAAGGGTTAAAATTTTGGCCAGCTCCAATTTTTTTCGTTCATTATCGTCATGCACAATCTGAATTTTTTTCTTCGTTTTGCCCAAATCATCGTTTACGGGAACCGTTTTGACATTCATGACGATGCCCATGATCGCCAATAATCCAATGATTAAATAAGCGGTGACCAAAAGGCGTTTATGCCGGTGCCAAAGTTGGGGATTTAGGTCCATTTCATAGAGTGTAACTTAGCGATGAAATAGAGGGAACCGGAAAAAACTGTTATGGCGTTATGGCCATTCAAAAAGCACGCATCTTCACAATTTTCGCTTCCCTTAACTACACCGCCTCGCTGAGGCGCGGCTCCTTGGTAGTCTGCGGGTAGCGAGAAATTGCGAATATGAGCCCTTTTTGAACGGCCCCCGTTTAGCGATTGAATGGGAAAGGGGGACAGGGATTGGATTTCACTAAAGGGCACGCTTTTACCGGGATCAAAGTCGCAATAGGAGATGTTTTGGGTGATTGTTGCGGCTATTTTTAACATTGATTTTGCGTCTTTGGTGGCTAGGATCCCTAGGATTAGGTGGATGGGTCGGCCTGGGAAGGCACGGGTGAGGCCGCGTTTAAGTTGTCTAAGTCCGTTGGAATTATGGGCGCCGTCGATGACAACGGTGCCGGATCGAGATTGAATAACGGTAAAACGGCCCCAAAATCCGGTTGTGTGGGCGAGAACTGTGGAGAGCGCTGCGGTGCCTTTGCCTTGCAGCAGAACATCAATTGCGGTTTTAACGGTGCCCCAATTTTCTTGTTGATAGGGAATCTTAATTGCGGGGACAATTTTGATGGGTTTTGAAAAATAAATCGGCGATTTTCGGGCGCTAGCGGTGGCTTCAAAAACCGCTTTTACTTTTTTACTTTGTGGCCCCACAACCACAGGCGTATTAGGCCGAATAATGCCGGCTTTTTCAGACGCAATTTTACTGAGGGTATTCCCCAAAATCGCCATGTGATCTTTTCCAATTCGGGTAATGACCGCCAAATCAGATTTAACTGCGGTCGTGGCATCTAAACGACCACCCATACCAGTTTCCAAAATCAGATAGTCGGGTTTTTGCTGCTTAAAATAATGCATGCCCATCAAGGTAAGGGCTTCAAATTCAGTCAGTTGATAGCGATTGGCAACCGGAGAAATTGCGGTAAAAGCCGCCATAAAATCAGCTTCAGAAATGGCGCTGCCATTGATGCCAATGCGTTCGGTGTAACTTTCGATGTGGGGCGACGTAAAAACGCCGACTCGGTGGCCGAGGTGCTGCAAAACTGCAGCGATCCCCCACACCGTTGAGCCCTTGCCATTGGTGCCGGCCACTTGCACGGTGGGAATGCTGATATCCGTTAATCCCAGTTCGGTTAGCGCTGCCTGAACAGGGCCGAGGTCGTAGCGAATGCCCCGGTTTTCAGACAACTGCGCCAGATGGGCAAGAACTGCCTCAAAAGACAGTTTAGCGGAGCCCGGCGATTTCACTTTCAATCTTGGCCTTTTGATCGTTGAGCTCGTCCGACTGTGCTTGAAGCTTGGCCACGACGTCGGCAGGGGCTTTATCCCTGAAATTAGTGTTACCCAATCTCGCCGCGATGCCGCCAAGTTCTTGGTCTAATTTATTGAGTTGTTTGGTTAGTCGAGCGATTTCATCAGTCACATCGATCAGGCCTTCTAGGGGGAGGAATAGAGACAAAGTTCCCACGACCAATGCCGCTGATTTATCGGGTTTAGCGGCGCTTTCGGCCATAAACTGTATTTCATTTACCCGCGCCAATCGGCAGATTATCGGGGTCATCATCCCAACTGATGTTGTGATGCCCGAATCGTCCGTTTTAATAATCAAATCGGATCGGTTTTTAGGCGGTACATTCAACTGTTTTCGCGCGTTTCGGATTTCTCGGATGATATCCAACATCAACGCAAAATCAGTTTCCAACGCGTTATTTTTCCATCCGGCGTTTCCAATCGGCCAAGCCGATGTAATGAGCATCGGTTCGGTCATGGTGAGGCGGGAGTTTTGGTTAAACCGTTCCCAAATTTCTTCAGTAATGAAGGGCATAAACGGATGCAGCATTTTTAAAATGCCAGACAACACTGTGCACAGCACCGACAACGTTTTGCGTTGTCCGTCGGCGCTTTCATCTTTTTGCTTGGCCATTTCGATGTACCAATCGCAAAAGCGATTCCAGGTAAATTCCCATAGCAATTCAGCGGCCAGAGCGAAATTGTGGTTGTCGTAGGCCTGATTGACCTGCTCTAGCGTGCTTTGATAAAGACTCAAAATCCATTGGTCGGCAGCTGAAAGACCGGTCAAACCTGAAGGTTCAATTTCCGTATTCCAGTCGAGATTATCGAACCCAGATTCTTCAATGTTCGTTAAAATAAACCGCGACACATTCCACAATTTATTCGCAAAATTGCGGGAACTCTCCACTTTTTCCAGTGAAAACTTAATATCCTGGCCGCCCAATGTGGCCATCGACGCCAGGCTATAGCGCAGGGCATCCGCGCCAAACTGATCGATCAATTCCAAGGGGTCTACAGCGTTGCCCACGGATTTACTCATTTTTCGGCCCGTCGCGTCACGCACTAGCCCATGCACATACACGGTATGAAACGGTGGCTTTTGAAGTTGAAACATACCCATTGTAATCATTCGGGATACCCAAAATGTGATGATGTCGTAGCCGGTGACTAGAATTTGATTCGGATAAAAATCAGCCAAGTCGGGGGTTTTTTCTGGCCAGCCCAGGGTCTCAAACGGCCATAATGCCGATGAAAACCAGGTATCTAAAACGTCATTGTCCTGAAAAATGTCAGAAGTGCCGGCTTTTTCAATCGCTTCACCTTCAGACCGCGCCAAAATCGGTGTTTGATCGAGGTCGTCGTTGCGGTACCACACCGGAATGCGATGGCCCCACCAAATTTGCCGAGAAATGCACCAATCGCGGATTGATTCCATCCACTCGAAATAGAGCTTTTCCCAGCGCTGCGGAATAAAGGTCACATCGCCATTACGGACAGCATCAATGGCGGGCTGGGTAATTTCTTTCATTTTCACAAACCATTGCTTTGACAAATAGGGTTCAATCACGGTTTGGCAGCGATAACAGGTGCCTTTATTTAAGTCGTGGTCTTTGATTCCCACCAAATATCCATTGGTCTGAAGGTCATCAACGAGGGCGGTTCTGCAGGCCTCGCGCGTGAGCCCTTGGTACTGCGTGGGTACGTTGTCATTCATAATCGCTTTTTCGGTCATGATCAGAATTTGGTCGAGGCCGTGGCGCTTGCCCATGTCAAAGTCGTTCAAATCGTGGGCCGGTGTGATTTTTACCGCGCCCGAGCCAAAAGTCGGATCCACGTACTCATCCGCAATAATCGGAATCGCCCGATTCACGAACGGTAACGTCACCGTTTTTCCAATTATCGCCGCGTAACGCGCATCGTCGGGGTGAACTGCCACGGCGACGTCACCAAACATCGTTTCAGGTCGAGTGGTCGCCACCACGATCCCGTCTTTCGGATTATCTGTATACGGGTATTTAATCTCCCACAAATGACCCTTCGCCGCTTCATGCTCAACTTCAACATCGGATAGGGCCGTTTCACAACGCGGACACCAATTGATGATGTAATACCCGCGGTATAAGTAGCCTTTTTCATATAAGGTAATAAAGTGGGTCAAAACGGCGTCGTGACAGCCATCATCCATCGTAAATCGATTGTGGCTCCAATCCACGCTGTCGCCCAATTTGCGAATTTGTTGCTCAATGCGACCGCCGTATTGGTGTTTCCACTCCCATACTTTTTCCACAAAGGCCTCGCGTCCCAAATCAAAGCGGTTTTTGCCCTCTTTTTTAAGGGCCTTTTCCACTACGTTTTGGGTTGCAATTCCGGCATGGTCGGTACCGGGGACCCAAAGGGTTTTAAAGCCCTTCATCCGCTTATGCCGAATCATAATATCTTGCAGGGTGTGGTCTAAGGCGTGGCCCATATGTAAGACGCCGGTGACGTTGGGGGGTGGCATGACAATCGTAAAGGCTGCGCCATTTCCAGTCGGCTTAAATGCGCCAGAGCTTTCCCATTTCTGGTACTGTTTGTCTTCAATATCCTTGGGGGAATAAACGGTTTCCATCATAACAATATAGTGTAGGAGTTTGGGGCTGGTTTGCCAACACTCCCGTAGTTTATCGGCGCTTATCCGCCGACGGAGGTATTCGCGATCATATC
>CANKTL010000003.1 GCA_947486405.1 bacterium | reverse complement strand
TGTTGGGAGCTGCCCTTCCGCTAATGAGCTTATAACCCGTTCTAAATTTGAAAATGAATCGCGACTGATTTCGTAGAATTTGGCGACCGCTACATACATATCACTGTCAGTAACAAAGGGTTCTGGACGGGTGGATATGGATCCGATATCTGAAAGAATCTGTTTTTTTAATTTAGATAATTTACCGATAGTTTTGTCCCCAGTTTGGTGGCATTCTTGGTTGATTAATTGGTTTAATCCGATGATGGATTTAATCTTGTTATCCTCTTTGTAAGCACCCAGAATGGCATTGTAAAAATCGATACCATTTTGATCTAGGATGCGGTTGATAGAATCATTTTCAAAAATAGACGCTAAAGGAGGGTAGGTATCCATTTTGAATTTGTCGAGGATTTGTTTGAATTGCTTTTCTTCAAACTTAGAAAGTATTTCAGGGTATTTTGAATTCAATTTTTGAAACGTATTTTGGTTCTGCAAGAAAATAGGGATGTTTTCGTTAACGATTCGGTGGGTCACGCTGGTATGTATTTCGTCATGAGAATACATATTTTTTCGATTTTCAAAGAAGCCCCGAAAATAGGTAGTGAATTTATCAAACTGGTTAATGCAGTCCAAAGCATCATTGGGGCTTAGGCTGATGTGCTTGTCATTGCGAATCCGTTCAATATCGTCCTTGAGTAGTTGGAGAACTTCTTTATCAAACAAATGCTTATAGAGCCCCTCTTCTGTGAATTTTAAATGGATTTCTTTTCGGAGTTTGGATTGAGTGTCCGTTAGGTCTTTTTTTTGTTTCTCGTCCTTGTCCTTTATCTGAAACAAGCCGATATATTTTTCAAGTAAGTCAGAATTGAGACGGATGCTATTCAGTGTGTCGTTAATGAAATTCCGATGTAGCACATCCATCATTTTTTTGACTTCCTGGTACGCCACGTTTCGCTTTTCATCCTCGTCGCGAATTTTGCTAGAATCAAAGGTAATTTCGGTTTCCCCGATAGGCTTTAGTTTGAAGCGCAGCGTTTTACTAACCGAATAAAGGTTGGTTTTGGATTCGTGTATCTTTTCGGGTTTTTTCATATTTTTCTCCTTTTAGATTAAATCTGTGCCGTGTTCGTGGAGGGCGGGTGACTGACGGAAAAGTAGCACCCTTGCCGCTTGTTGTAAATAGTTTATTCACTATCATCCAAAAAATTATCTATTAAAATTTAATTGTTCAAAATGTAGGCTTTGTTTTAAAGGATAGTTATATTGGCAAATATAAACGGAGCTTACTAACTGAGCTTTGGGGGTAATGGCTCCAAATTTACTATCTATATCTACAAAAGTAGAAATTAATGAGGAGCTTTAGCCTCTGTTAGGTCGATTTGCGCAAGGCTAGGATCTACAAATGTAGAAATCATATCGAACCTACTCGTTACCCCCAAGGCTCGCTATCAATTGTCCTTGAGTGCAAACAGGTTTGTCAAAGAGGCGTCTAAAAATCTATCTTTCTTCCGACAAAAAAGCAAAGCCAAAGGCAAGCGCAACAATCGAAAGAACTCGTAGCCATCGTTTAAAAATTGTTCCCAGGCGAATTTCTCGTGGAGGGGGCAATTTTTGAATGATGGCTGGTGCGCCTGGAGAGATTCGAACTCCCTACCTTCTGATCCGTAGTCAGACGCTCTATCCAAATGAGCTACAGGCGCAAGCGCAGTCAGTATAACAAGGCGATTAGAAGTTTCATAGTTGTTTTTGGGTTTAGGTTGAAGGGGGAGGAAAAGGCCAAAGGCTGTAGCTATTTGAAGCTTTGAAATTATTCAAATCCGATCCCGACAACTAATAACTCGTAATCATGTAGAAGAAAGTTGAATACCACGCCCTTTTAAGGACTCAAACTATGAATAAAATAATTGCACTTGATCACAACGGCCGTCGCCACAGGGCGGCAAATTCCTACTCGCCACACGATCTAGGATGCCTAGGCCCGGTGTTGGGGTTGTTTGATTATATTTTAGGATTGGTTCTTGATCTGAATGGATCCCCAGAGCCATCAAAGACGACTTAACGCGCTACTCGACGATCGGCCTGGCAAAAGCGGCAAAATCCGAACTTCGCCCCCAAACTGTTCCACGACTCTCGTTTCGGGAAGCTGGTCTTTGGTATAGTCCCCGCCTTTAACGTGAATGGCGGGTTTGAGTGCGGCAATACAGTCGATAGGTGTGTCTGTGTCAAAAACCACGACGTAATCAACCGCGCGAAGTCCCAACAGCACATCTGCCCTGTCTTCCTGACAGTGGATCGGCCGATTTTCGCCTTTTAGCTTTCGAACGCTGGCATCGGAATTAATTGCCACAACCAGTAGGTCACCTAAAGCACGCGCTTGTCCCAAAATTTGAACGTGCCCGGCGTGTAATATGTCAAAGCAACCATTCGTAAAGACGATTTTTTGGCCCGCTTTTCTGAGCTCATCTCCCAGCGTCGCCAACTCTGAAAACGCAACAACTGTACCTGGGTTAGGCATGGTCTAAAACCTGGGCTATTTCAGCCAAGGTCGTTGTGGCAGTACCTACTTTGGCAACAACAACACCCGCTGCATAATTCGCAAACTGGGCCGCGGTGAGATAGTTCAAGCCGTCGGCAATGGCCACTGCAAAAGCGGCCAAAACGGTGTCGCCAGCACCAGTGATGTCATAGACGGCCACCGCGCGGGTGGGGATGTCGTGTTTTTCGCTGGCACTAAGCAACGACATGCCCTTTTCGGACCGGGTCACTAACAAAGCCTGAAGGCCCAATTCTTGAATCAATTTTTGACCGAAAGCCGCGATTTTTGCCTCGTCTGAAAACTTGGTTTTAGCGAAAATTTGGAATTCCGAAAAATTGGGAGTCATGGTGGTGGCTCCTTTATATTTATGTGGGTCATCGCCTTTGGGATCGACCAGCACCGGCACCTTATTTTCAACCGCCAGCTTAATTAGCCGCTGAGTTAATTCGCCAGTAAGCACACCTTTGGAATAATCCGATAACACCAGCGCTTTCGCTGTTCCAATTTCAGATTTGACGGCATCAAAGACCCGATTCTGGTCTGCCATTGCAATTTCTTCGCAGGTTTCGTGATCCACACGCACCACGTGCTGATGATGCGCCACAATCCGAGTTTTGACGCTGGTGGGTCGTTTGACCACGGTCAATAGGCCGGAGGTATTAATTTTTTTGGATTCAGCCAATTTTAATAGCTTTTCGGCACCCTGATCATCGCCCACAACACCCACCAAAATGGGCACGCTGCCCAAGGCCAAAATATTAGCGGCGACGTTAGCAGCACCACCTAATACATGTGTAGTTGAGGAAACCGCGCAAACAGGCACAGGTGCCTCAGGTGAAATACGAGACACTTGGCACCACAAATACTCGTCCAACATCACATCTCCTACCACCAAAATACGATGGCTGGGCGACTGCTCTATTAATTGCTGGATGGTTTGAATTGGCACGACAGAGGATTTTATCATAACATAGGAAAGAATCTATGAAACATATTCGAAACTTTTGCATCATTGCCCACATCGACCACGGCAAATCAACCTTGGCAGACCGCTTAATTGAGGCCACACGCACCGTTGAAATGCGGGATATGAAACCCCAGTTACTCGACTCCATGGATCTGGAACGCGAGCGGGGAATAACGATTAAAATGCAGGCCGTGCGCTTAACCTACAAAGCGGCAAATGGGGAAGATTACATTCTCAACCTTATTGATACCCCCGGCCACGTGGATTTTAGTTATGAAGTGTCTCGGTCGTTGGCGGCCTGTGAAGGCGCACTTTTGTTGGTAGACGCCACGCAAGGAATCGAAGCCCAAACCTTGGCCAATTTTTATCTCGCTTTGGAGCACAATTTAGAAATTATTCCCGTTATTAATAAGATTGATTTGCCCTCTGCAAACGTAAATAAAGTATCCGAAGAAATTGAGCGAGTGCTGGGCATTCCACAGGAAGAATGTTTGCTGGCCAGCGCCAAAAGCGGCATTGGGATTATCGAAATTCTCGAAGCGGTAGTCTCCCGCGTACCAGCCCCCACCCAATTTGAAAGCGATCACCTTCGCGCCCTGATTTTTGACGCCCATTTTGATGCGTATCGCGGGGTTATTTGCTATGTACGTGTGAAAAGCGGGCGAATTGAAAAAGGCCAAAAAATTCAGATGATGCACACTGGTCGCGATTTTGATGTGTTGGATGTGGGCTTTTTCAAACCCAAAATGACCGCCGCTCAAGCGATTGAAAACGGCGAAAGCGGTTATGTCATATCCAACATCAAAACGGTTGAAGACGCGCACATTGGCGACACCATTACCTCCGCCAAAAAACCCGCGCCCACCGCTCTACCCGGCTATCGCGAGGCCAAACCGATGGTGTTTTGCGGCCTTTATCCGGTCGATACCAACGACTACCCCAACCTCAAAGACGCACTTGAAAAACTCAAATTAAACGACTCAGCCCTGCAATATATGCCCGAAAGCTCCCAGGCATTGGGATTTGGATACCGTTGCGGGTTTTTGGGCCTCCTGCACATGGATATTATTCGGGAACGCATCGAGCGGGAATTCAATATGGACATCGTGGCCACCGCGCCCAACGTCACGTATCAATTTACCCTCAGCAATGGTGAAGAAATTTTACTGGAAAACCCAAGTGATTTTCCCGATCCCACCCGAGTTGCGATGATGAAAGAGCCGTTTATGGGCCTCACCGTCATTACGCCCAATGAGTATATCGGGACCATCATGGAACTGGGCCAAGATAGCCGCGCCATCTACCGCAAGGCCGAATATCTGGATGACACGCGTCAACAGCTCACGTTTTCAATTCCATTAAACGAAATGATCACTCAATTTTTTGACCGGCTTAAATCCCGTACCAAAGGGTATGCCAGTATGGATTATTGGTTTGAGGAATATCAGCCCGCCAAATTGGTAAAAGTTGATATGAAAATCAATGGTGATCCGGTGGATGCGCTATCATTTATTGCTCACGAATCCAAAGCGCGGCATATTGCGACTTCGATGGCATCCAAGTTAAAAGAACAAATTCCAAAGCAAATGTATGACGTTGCAATCCAAGGGGCAATTGGGGGTAAAATTATATGTCGTGAGTCGATTAGCGCCATCCGCAAAAACGTCACAGCCAAGTGTTATGGCGGTGATATTTCGCGAAAACGAAAACTGCTTGAGAAACAAAAAGAGGGCAAAAAGAAAATGAAAAGTATCGGGTCCATTCAAGTGCCCAAGGACGCGTTCATGACGATCCTTAAAATAGACGATGCTGCGCACTAACCCTATTTTTTACCGTCAGGCATTGGACTTATGGAAGTCTGTTTGCCGGATGCCCTACTCCTTTTTTTTAGATAGTTGTTATGGCCACACGGCGGGAGATTGGTCCTTCCTAGGATGGTCGCCGGTTAAAATTATTATTCAGTATCGGGATCACTGCCGGGTAATTACCGCGAAAGACTCATATGATGATCCGGCTTCTATTTTTGAGTTGGCCACAGTTGAACTTGAGAAGCGACGAGAGTTGGTTCCCCCCAGTAGTGAATTTAATATCCCGTTTTCGGGCGGCATGGTAGGTTATTTTGGATACGAATCGGCCAATCATTTTTCTGATTTTTCATTTTTAACACCACCTGAAACCGCGATTTCAGTGGTGGGCTTTTTCAATCACGGGGTAGCCATTCACCAAGGCCAAAAATCGGCCTGGTATTTTGAAAACGATTCCTCCGAACCCGCGATTTTTCCCATCGCATTTTCCGACATCACGGCCAGCAAATTTAAACCCGGCCCCGGAAAGCAGATTTCCCCTTTTACCTCATTATTTTCAAAACAAACCTATTTACCATTAGTAAAAGAACTCAAAGACGCCATCACCAACGGGGACATTTACCAAGCCAATTTATCCCACCGATTTAGCGCGACGGGCGAAATTGACCCTATTCGGTTTTACGATGCCCTGCGTGTCACGTCGCCCGCCCCGCATGCCGCGCTGATCAACCTAGGATCGGGCACTATATTCAGCGCGTCGCCCGAGCGATTTTTCCAAATTTCCGACGGCGCAATTACCTGCAACCCCATCAAAGGCACCCGCCCCCGAAACCTCAACCCCGATATCGACGCCGCACTCAAAAACGAGCTCCTCAACTCTAAAAAAGACAGTGCCGAGTTGCTCATGATCACTGATTTAATTCGCAATGATTTAGGCCGAATTTGCGAGACGGGCAGTATTTCGGTCCCCAATCTCAAACAGGTGTCCAGTTTTGCACAGGTGCATCATTTGATCTCAACCATTGCCGGGAAATTACGACCCGACATTACTCTTTCATCGGTGTTTCAAGCCCTGTTCCCCTGCGGATCCATTACCGGTGCGCCCAAAATTCGCGCCGCTCAACTCATTGCCAAACTCGAAACCACACCACGCAATATTTACACCGGCAGTATTGGCTATTGGTCCGATTCGGGGAACGCCGATTTCAACATTGCCATTCGCACGATGTACGGCGACCGCAATCGGTGGTATTTTCACGCCGGTGGCGGCATTGTGGCCGATTCAGATCCCACCGCCGAGTGGCAAGAAACCTTAGACAAATCAGCCGGTATTTTAGCGGCAGCAAGGACCTACAACGCCAATGTATCAACACCATCCCTACGTTTCAGTTAACGGTCAGATTGAGGCCGCATCGGACATTCAATTTCCCTTTGATAACATCGGATTTTTATATGGCTACGGCCTTTTTGAAACCATCTTGGTGCACAACGGAAAAGGGGTGTTTTTAGAGGCCCATTTCAACCGAATGGTGCACTCCGCCCAGGGCTTAAAACTGCCCTTCTTGGTCTCTCACGATCAATTTTTACAGTGGATTACCGCGTTGATTAAAAAAAACGAGGTCAAAGATGCCCGGTTAAACCTGTATCTAACCGCCGACAACTTCACCACGGCCCACGGATTCTTTGAAGTTCCCAGCACCTCATTATGGATGTTGCTTCGACCCTTAGCCCCGACTGCCACCCGACCCCCTGTTAAATTATTCGTTAAACAAGAAACAGAGCTTAGAAGCCCCCTTCATCAACACAAAACGATGTCCTATTTACGCAATTTTTATGAGCTCATCGGCAAGGGACAATCTGAAGATATTTTATGGACTGACCCCCAAGGGAACTTGCTTGAAACCAGTTTTTCCACTGTGTGTTTGGTGCAAGGCAAACGCGTGGCCACCCCGATGCGGCCCGATATTATCCCAGGCATCACCAGGACCATCATTCAAAAATCCATCGAAAAATTGGGCCTCAAATGGGAAGAGCGAAAGGTTCATCGCTCAGAGTTGACAGTGGCCAATGAAATTTTCTTGTGCAGCGGCATTCAAGGCGTGATTGGGGTGGGCGAAGTCTCTGGCTATACCGGGCTTGCCAGCCAGGCGGTTACGACTCAGATTTGCGAGGTCTATCGGGGTTTTGTTGAGGCGGATACGGCCACTTCCTGAAATCTGACAAAATCCAAACCGAAACTTGGGTCCTTAATTCGAAGATTCCACCAAAAAACAAGCTGCCTTGCCATCGCCGACCGGATATAACTCCGGCACAGCTAAGGTACAGCGATCCATTGCAAATGGGCAGCGAGGATGAAATCTACACCCTGTGGGCAGATTAATGGGGCTGGGGATCTCACCCGATACCACCATGCCAGAATAGGTATGATTGGAGTGAACACTGGGGACCGCCGCCAAAAGCGCCTGGGTATAGGGATGCTGCGGCGATTCAAAAATGAGCTTGGGAGGCCCTTCTTCCACAATTTTGCCCAAATACATAATGTATACATAGTCGCAAAACTGATTGATGACCCCTAGGTCATGACTAATGAGTAGCACCGACATCCCCAGCGACTCATTTAATGAGGCCAGCAAGCGAACGATTTGTGCTTGAATTGTAACATCCAGGGCCCCCGTGGGTTCGTCAGCAATGAGTAATCTGGGCGACATCGACAACGTCATCGCGATCATAACTCTCTGGCACATGCCGCCAGATAGCTGATGGGGGTAATCATTCATGCGGAGTTCGGGGTCGGCCAAGTTCACCTGGCGCAACAGCGAAATCGCTTTTTCACTGGCCTCAGCTTTGTTGCATTTTGTATGCAGGCGAATGGTTTCAATCATTTGATCACCGATAGTAAAAACGGGGTTTAAAGAGGCCTGTGGATTTTGAAAAATCATGCCAATTTCGCGACCCAGAATCTGCGTCCACTCTTTCTGAGACCGATTCCGTAATGAGTTGCCCTGCCACTCAATATCACCTGACACCACACGTCCGTTATGCGCCAACAAATTCAAAATCGACAGCGCCGTCACCGACTTTCCAGAGCCGGACTCTCCCACCAATCCCACCAATTGCCGTTCTTGGACATCAAACGAAATGCCATCTACCGCATAAACGGTATGATCATCTACCCGAAATTGAGTGACCAAATCACGAACTTTTAACATAGTTTTCCTTGGGATTGAGTGAGGCGCGCAAACCGTCGCCAATAACGTTAAGAACCAGAACGGTCATCGTAATCATAATGCCAGGCGATAATATCATCCACGGGGCATCGTTCATATAGGCGAGACTATTTTCCAACATATTCCCCCAAGAGGCATAGGGAGGTTGAACCCCCAGGCCCAAAAAGCTGATTACCGATTCCGTTAAAATGGCGCCCCCCAGACCCAATGTCGCGGCCACGATAACCGGACTCAAGGTGTGTGGGAAAATATGAACCAGAATCAGGCGCAACCCCCGAATTCCCCGGGCCTGTGCGGCCAGCACAAAGGGCCGTTCCTTTATACTCATCACTTCAGCGCGTACCATACGGCACACGTCCATCCATGAGGTCAGCCCGATGACCACCATCACCGTCACAATATTCGGATTCAAAATAGACTGAATCACCAAAATCAAAAAAATAGTTGGAATCGCCATTAAAAAGTCCACAATTCGCATCAAACAAGCATCAATCCATCCGCCCCAATACCCGGCGATTAGGCCCAAAATAACGCCCACGCCAATCGAAATGCCAACGGCCATTATCGCGATGCTAAATGACACCTGCGCTCCCGCAATCAAACGAAATAAAATGTCTCGGCCCATGTCATCTGTACCCAACCAATGGTGGGCGTTGGGGGCCACCGGATAGATATGCGCGGGATCAAAATAATTAGGATCGATTGCAGCAATAAACTTCGAACCGGCCGATATCACCATTACCACTGCCAAAAAATAAACAGCGACTCGATTTTGCCAATTCCGCCAAAACAACTGCAGCGGCTTCATATGCGCGTCCGAATCCGGGGATCGACTTTGGCATAGCAAAAATCCGCCGCCAAATTACCCACCACAATCAACATCGAAGACATCATCAAAATCCCCATCAAAATCGGATAATCCCGGGCAAACACCGCCGAAATACCCAGCTGCCCCAAGCCGGGCCATCCAAAAATCGATTCAATCACAAACGAGCCGCCCACCAACGCTGGGAGCTGAATGCCCATAATTGTAATCAACGGCAATGCGGCATTTTTAAGCGCGTGAATATACAAAATCCGCCATTCCGGAATACCACGGGCCCGCGCCGCCAAAATATATTCTTGAGAAAGAACTTGAATAGTACCAAAGCGATGGTAGCGCGTCAGTCCCGCCAATCCACCGATCACGATAGTCAGCACCGGTAATACCATATGCTTGGCGATGTCCGCAATTTTTTGAGGCAAGGCCGCATCGGTCAGCATCGGATCCTGCATACCAGAGGTCGGCAGCCAATTTAGTTTCACGGAGAAAATCAGGATCAAAACCAGGCCCAGCCAGAACGTGGGAATCGAAAATCCCACGAAGGAGGTCAGCATTGTAATGCGATCAAACACAGAACCTTTTTTGGCCCCGGACCATACGCCCAGCGGGAGTGAAATAATCAGAATTAAGGCAAAAGAAACGCCCATCAACAGCAAGGTGGCAGGAAGCCGATCGGCAATTGCATCCGATACGGGTTGGTGGGAAATCAGTGAATACCCCAAGTTGCCATTCACAGCCTGATTTAGCCATTTTGCGTACTGCAACGGAATAGGCTCGTCCAACCCCCAATCCCGCCGAAATTGCTCGCGGGCCTCTGGTTTCATCTGAGGGTCCATCAAAAACGACGCTGGATCGCCCGGGGCCAGCTTCATCACCGAAAACGAAACGGCCGATACCGCGATCAAAACCCCAAACGAAATATAAATACGCCTCGCAAAGGGCGACCAAAAGAATCGAACAAGTGCAACGCCCCGATTCCAAAAAAATCGACGCTTGCCAATGGGTGGTATCGAAGGGAACTCGCTATTCAACGTCCACTGATTCAATATGGACCATCAACCCGGCCGGACCTGGTTTTGATAACCCCGTTACCCCGTCGTGCACCGCAGTAACCGATTCGGGCACATATAAGAAGATATAGGGTACTTCACGCCCAATTTCGTTATAAATCAATTGGTAAATTGTCTTTCTGGCACCCCGATCTACCGTCGTTCTGGCCTGCGCCAGCCAGGTATCTACTTTCGGGTTCGAATAGGCCACAAAGTTAAACCCATTCGGATATTGCGAGGAATGCCAGATCGAGTAAGAATCCGGCTCAATCCCGCTAAACCATCCCAGCACTACAGCATCAAACGGCTTGGGATCCGTGGGCGCATTCACACGCTGCAACATTGCACCCCATTCCATCGACTGGATATTCATTTTAATGCCCACATCGGCCAAATATTTCTGAAGAATCTGAGCTGCTTTTTCTCGGTCTTTATTCCCGGCACGTGTAATGACCGTAAATTCAAATCGTTGGTTACCTTTGACCAATATTCCGTCGTTGCCAGGCTTAAATCCGACCTCGGCCAAGAGTTTTTTGGCTGTCTCAGGCTGATATGTGTACGCCTCAAACCCCAGTTTTTTAGGGTACGTCCACATCGACGGACTTTCGGGAATATCCACCTGCGTGCCGTAGCCTTGCAACACCCCTTTAACCAATGCAGGCTTGTTGATTGCGTACGCGATGGCTTTACGCACCTTTACATCTTTAAATAACGCATTTTTCAAATTGAAACTTAAATAATCATATTGCAGGGGGTAATAGCGCAAAATTCGCGTCTTTTCTTTCTGGCTGATGCGTTGAATGTCCTTAATCGGAACACCCACCATATCTAGCTCACCCCGTTCAAATGCCGCCAACGCCGTTACTTCATTGGGAATAATTTTTAAAATCACAGAGTTGAGTTTAGGGGCCGTTCCAAAATATGTGGGATTTCGATCCAATTTCAAAAATGCACCCGCCTGCCATTTGGTCAGCTTAAAGGGCCCTGTACCGACTGGTTGCCGATTAAATGTGGCAGTATTGATATCTTGGCCATCGAGTAAATGCTTGGGCAGAATATCAGTGGCCAGGCTCGCAAGGGCGGGTGCAAACGGCTTTGGAAGGGTCGCTTGAAATGTGTAGTCATCGGGGGCTTTAAATACAATCGGGACTTCATCAATCACATAGCTACTGCGTCGAACTGTTTTGGTTTTAGGATCCAGTAGGCGTTCGAATGTGAATAAAACATCTGCCGACGTAAATGGCTTTCCATCCTGCCACTTCACCCCTTTTTTAAGGCGAAATGTATAGATCAATCCATCCGAACTCACGGTATAAGATTCGGCTAAATCCGGCTCAAACTGCAAATTCTCATTGACCTTCAACAGGCCATTAAAAACAAAGCTTTGGACCGTCGAAGAGCCGGTATCAGTCGATAAAATGGGATTTAAAACGGTTGGCTCACCCGCCAAACTCAACGTCAAAGTGTGGTCATTGGAATTGGACTTACTACACCCAAAAAGCCCCAGAAAAACCACTGTGGCCGCAGCTAAAAATCCGGCCATCCGCTTTGAAAAGATCATAGATTCAATTTATAACCCACAAGTTAAGGATGCGTCCATTTTATATTCCAGAACTTGGCCTTTCCGCACGTTTTTCATATACTACTAAAAATGTCCGAATCTACTTCGTTAAAAGAAACCATCAACCTACCGCAAACGGAATTCCCGATGCGCGCCGGTTTATTGGTGAAAGAACCTGAATATTTGGCCAAATGGGCCACCCAAAATTTAGACGGACTTCGGGCCCAAAAACAAACTGAATTTTCCAAAACATATACGCTTCATGACGGACCCCCGTACCCCAATGGCAACATCCATATGGGCCACGCGCTCAACAAAATCCTGAAAGATATCGTCAACCGCGCCGCATGGATGGCGGGCAGTAAAATTGACTTCACGCCCGGCTGGGACTGCCACGGACTCCCGATTGAAACGCAGGTCATTAAAGAACTGAAAAAGAACAAAGAAGAATCCAAAAAGGCAGATGTCGCGTGGTTTCGGAATCGCTGCAAACAATTTGCGCTGGATTATGTGGACAACCAACGCAACGAATTCAAACGGCTGGGCATCTTGGGAAATTGGGAGAAGCCCTATTTAACGCTAAACCCCGAATACGAAGCTGGCGTCATTAAGATGTTTGGCAAAATGGCTGAAAACGGTCTGATTTATCAAGGCCGAAAACCGATTCATTGGTGCCCGAGTTGCGAAACCGCGTTGGCCGAAGCTGAAATCGAATACGCCGACCATAAATCGCCATCGATTACGGTGAAATTTACGGTAAAAACCGCATCTCCTGCGCTTGAAAAAATCGCCTGTGATACACATTTCCTAGTGTGGACCACAACCCCCTGGACGCTGCCCGCTAACGTGGCTTTAGCCGCCCACCCCGATTTCAACTATTCCGTGATTCAATCAGATCAAGGCAACTTTGTTCTCGCCGCCGCGTTGTTAGAAAAAACCATCGCCACCCTTGAACTCACCAGCGTTAAGACACTGGGTACCGTTTTAGGTTCTGAGCTAAAGGGTACGCAAACCGCACACCCGTTCATCGATCGCATGGCCCCCGTTATCCTTGCCGATTTCGTCACGCAAGAGGATGGCACCGGGTTTGTGCATATTGCGCCGGGTCATGGTCAAGAAGACTATATCGCCGGACTGCAAAACAACCTTCCGATTGTAATGCCAGTGGATGAAAAAGGCCGCTTAGACGAAACCACGCAATGGCCAGGCACCTTTGTGTTTGATGCCAACAAACCGATTACCCAACACATCGAATCTCTGGGCAAGCTGATGAAGTTACAATTCATTGCCCACAGCTACCCCCATTGCTGGCGCTGTAAAAACCCCGTTATTTTCCGGGCCACCGAACAATGGTTTGTCGCAATGGATACCCCAATGGCCCACACCGGCACCACCCTTCGCTCAGCGGCATTAAACGCAATCGACGAAGTAAACTGGGTACCCGCCTGGGGCGAAAAACGGCTTCGCGGCATGCTCGAAAAACGACCTGATTGGTGCATCTCTCGCCAACGCAGCTGGGGCATCCCCATTCCCGTGGCCAAGTGTGAAAAATGCCAACATCCCGAAATGACCGGTAAATTTAACGCGGCAATAGTGACTTTGATTCAAAAATCCGGAACTGCCGGCTGGTTTTCAGAACCCGCCGAGTCGATTTTTGCCGGATTATCGTGCTCAAAATGCGGCGGTACTACCTTTAAAAAAGAAGCCGATATATTAGACGTTTGGTTTGAATCCGGCTCTAGTTTTGCCAGCGTATTAAACACCCAAACGTACCCGGCTGACCTCTATCTCGAAGGGTCCGACCAACACCGCGGATGGTTCCAATCTTCGTTACTCATCTCCCTTGCGGCAAACGGCAAGTCCCCCTATACAACCGTTCTCACCCACGGATTTTTGGTCGATGACAAAGGCCGAAAAATGAGTAAATCCGTCGGTAACGTGGTCAGCCCCCAAGACGTACTCAAAACAATGGGCGCAGATGTACTGCGCTGGTGGGTGCTCTCCACCGACTTCAAAAACGATGTCGCGATTTCCGATGCGATTCTCAAACAAGTGCAAGATGCCTTTTCCAAAGTGCGAAATACACTTCGGTTTTTGCTCAGCAATCTTTACGACTTCAATCCAGAAACAGATGCGCTGCCTGGTGCCAACTTAAATGAATTGGACCAATGGATATTGGCCGAAATGGATGCCCTATCTGAAAAAGTTCAAGGCGCTTACGAAACCTTCGATTTCCATATCATCTCCCACGGTATTCACGATTTTTGCGCGGTCACCTTGAGTAGCCATTATATGGACGCCGTGAAAGACCGCCTTTATTGCGGTGAAAAAACCGGAAATGACCGCCGGAGCACCCAAACTGCAATGGCGGAACTGTTTTCCCGTTTAATGAAATTATTAGCACCCGTTTTGGTATTTAGCATGGAAGATGCGTATCAGTTTTGGCCCGGCCCCCGTCTGGATAGTGTTCATTTAACCCAATTCCCGGCCCCTTATTTTGCAGCCCCTCAAACCGCGTTAATTGAAAAATACGCCGGTATATTGGAAACCAAATCCAAGATCTATCAGGAACTCGAACAATGGCGAAATGACAAACGCGTCAAAAGCTTTATGGAATGCGCGATCAGCTTGACCCTACCCGCCCCCGTGGCTGAGTGCGATTGGGCCTCTCTTTTAATAGTGAGCCAAGCCCATATCACCATCGGCGACACTTTCTCTTACCAAATCGAACTGGCCACTGGCGACAAATGCCAGCGTTGCTGGAGAGTTTTACCCCTCAACAACCACATTTGCGAGCGTTGCGAAACCGCGATCGTCAGCTACGGACCCGTCACCATCCCCCAACCAGGAGCACCTGCATGAGCATTACTATGATCGGCACTGTCGCCCTAGACAGTATTGAATCCCCCCACGGCACTTTTGAGCGCATTTTAGGCGGGTCTGCCACGTATGCTGCCACAGCGGCCCGCATTTTTTCCCCCAATGATATCAATGTGATCAGCATCATCGGAAAAGACTTTCCCGACGAGCACCACGCTCACTTTGCCACGCACAATATCAACACCAGCGGAATCGTCGTTGGAAAAGCGGATACCTTCCATTGGCAAGGCAAATACGAGGGCGATATGGCCCAGGCCATCACCATTGCTACCGATTTAAACGTATTACTGGAATTTGACCCCCAAGTGCCTGATACCCACAAAGACAGCAACTTCGTCTTCTGCGCCAATTTTGACCCCGAGCTACAAGAAAAAGCGATTTTGCAGTTTAAAACACCGCAACTCGTTGTATTGGACACAATGAATTTTTGGATTGATACGAAGCTGGACGCCGTTAAAAAAACACTTAAATTAGTTGATGTCTTAATCATCAATGACCAAGAACTGCGCCTGTTAACCGGCGAATCCAATATTATCTCAGCACTGCCGATGGTCACTGCAATGGGGCCATCTCGTGTCATTGTAAAAAAAGGCGAGCATGGGGCAATTATGTATACCGAAGACCAGCATTTCGTAACACCGGCCTTCCCGTTGAGCAAAGTCATTGACCCCACCGGCGCTGGTGATAGCTTTGCCGGTGCATTCTTGGGATATCTGTCCAAAAAAGGGGCCAAAACCGAAGCCGACTTTCGAGAAGCCGTCATTGCGGGCACCTTGGTATCCTCATTTACTGTTCAAGGATTTAGCCTCAATCAACTCAAAACCATCACCGAAACGGCCCTAAAAGAACGTTACACCCTCTTTCAACAATATACCCACGCCCCGCAACTGTTTTAGAGTGTCATTCCAGCACATTGGTATGTATGGCTCTGTTCAAGGGCCAGGCTCCATTCGTGTTTAATTTCATTCGTTTACGGGAAAAACCTTCTTAAGTACGACTTTTGACTCAAGATGGGAATTTGAAACATGGATGTTTCCAAGCAATCGTTATTTAATCGAAGCTTCGGGTTAGTCGGAAATAGGAATACATCTATCTCAGATAAGGCCAAAGCAAAAGTGCAACAGCGCCTTGCAAGTGAGTTGGCCGAGAGCCGAAAGGCACCAGGGCAATCTATTTTAGATCCCCAGTCCCCACCCCGTCCAAGAATTGCCCACGATGACCGCGCTGCTCGAACTATCTTTCAAATTGCAGTTAGCCAACGACACTAAACGGGCCGAAGCCATCACTAATTTAGCGTTAGCACTGCTACCAGAGTATTCAGTGTCGGCCGGAATGAGTGCCGCTATTTCTGAGTACCCTAACACCTATTTAGACCATCTTCAAAAGCTACAGGTTAAAATTGAAGAGCTGCGCACTCCCAACAAAAAAGACCAAGAAGCACAGAAAGCGATGGAAGATTATCGCCCCCAAAATCCACCTACGAGCATCGAACAATGGGTAAAAAATGCCCTGCACAATGCGAGCACTCTATTGGGGCCTACAACCTCTTTTAAAACATTAGAACTCCACCATTTATTTTCGGCTGCAAGCCAACCATCGTTTGGAAAAGAGATTAAAGATACGCTATCCAAAATAGCGCTTTTACTTCAAGATTCCAGTTTCAAAGGCAATAGAAAAGCCCTTTTGGCGTTTAAACACCAGCTAACAGAAATCCAACAACAGCACACTCACCTAGAAACAAAGTATCCATACGGCAGTTTCCTATATTCACTTAACTTTGATTTAGACACGTTTCCAACTGTTGAAACGATAGAAACGGAAGTTCGAGATCAACTTAAGGTTCACTTGAGCAATGACCGAAAGCTCTATGATTTTTATACCCAAAATGACCCCGACCAGGATACATTTGAAGCCAATCTCGACCAATTATTGGAACACTATAATTGGGATCAATTTGGGGACGCAGCTAAAAAAATAAAAGCATACGCAAGAACTGTCATCACAGACCTCTGCAGCACCGAAGATGAGTTCGAATTATCTAATTCAGAAACAGACGACGAAGAAGTGACTATATACCTTCGGCCAACCAGCCCTTCAACACACAGTTTTCAGGAGAAGGTAGGTGAGGCTTTAAGCAGCTATTTTGAAAACGATGCAGAAAATGCCTCAAACTGGAAGGAGCATATGCGCCCTGATTTAAAGAATTTACAGCTCCTCGCTGAGTTTCTGGCCGCTAGATCAACTACAAGAACGGATGAATTAACGACTGAGGGACTCCATCTCGCAGCAAAGAATTTCATTGCGAATTCCCCGTCAGACTACGGGGAGCGTGGTAGTGAAGAATACAATTTTGCAATACGCATTATTGTAGATTTAATCCGACCAAAGCAACAAATAAGCGATGAAACAACCTACGAAACCACAGGAAATAGAGATGGAGATGGAGATGGAGATGGAGATGGAGATCGAGCTCCAATTGGTGATTCGGGATTTAATAGTCGTAACAGCAACCTTGGTTCACAGACATCATTATTGTCGGAAGAACCCGATTCAACGCTAGAACCAAGCGCGTCACCCTTAAGTGCCTCATTGGCAGCATTATCAACTGACACCGGATCAAAAGACAGCGCAGTTGGACCAGACTCACCGACGGTCGGGGAACAGACCCAGAACTCATTCTTGGCCGCCATAAGGAGCTTTAATAGCAAGGAGTTAAGACATACGGCGGCAAGTGCACACCTCCCGGTTTCACCGCCTATAAATAAGGGCACTACCCTCCTGGCAATGTTTTCAAGTTTAGTTAAAGAAAGCCCCGAGGATAGTCTTCGACAGCAATTCATACAATTGCAAGACCAAAGTCAAAGAGAACTAGCTGGCGAGGTTCTGACCAGCTTCCAAGCAGACCTTGACGCGCACGTAACCGGAAGTGAACCGGATACTGGTTTAATAAGTCAATTAGCCACGCGAGAGGGGCCTCTACAATTAGATGAATTTATAGAGGACAAAGATCAAGCCATGTCAAAAATTAATGACGCAACTTCACTGGTTAAGGCCTATTTGTCTTTTCGGCGCACACCGCCAACCCCTTAAATATCAAATCCGGATCATATGCATCTAATTTCAATTGGTCTTTCAAAATTGACAGGCCATTCCCAGTACCCACCACCCAAATCAGAGGGTCCAGCTGCCGATATTGGGCGATCATGCCATTGATCATCGCAATAAACCCGTGATACAAGCCCACTTGCACTGCTTGCTCAGTATTTTTTCCGTACATCCGAGGCTGAGGCTCTACCCAAATCAATGGAATTTTGGCAGTGTGATCATTTAATGCCTGTGAGGACATTTTTAAACCCGGAAAAATAGCACCACCCTCATAAACACCCGATTGAGTCACGTAACAAAAGGTAGTGGCGGTACCGGAATCCACCACCAAACAACTCCGTTTTTGACCGGAATATGCCGCCAACGCGTTCACGATTCGGTCTGCGCCTACTTCGTTGGGAGAGCTTAGATTAATTGTCAGATTGGGGATATTTTGATGGGTAATAAACTGGGCATGTCCAGGTAAAAAATGATCAAGATCAGGCACGACAGACGACACCACAATGCGAACATATCCTTCAAAAGGTGCTGAAGACTGAATGATAGCGGTATCTAGCCAGCGCGTTTTGCTAATATGACCACTGCCATAATCCGCCAAACCGGTTTTTGAATTACCGATGTCTACCAACAGGGTTGAGTCAGTCATCGGCGTAGTGTAGCAAATGCGCTACAATTTCCAAAATGGCAGATATTACGGTCATCATTGGGCCCACCGGCGTGGGAAAAACTGAGTTGGCGTTGCGCATGGCACGCGAGACGGGGGCCGAAATTATTTCTGCGGATGCCTACCAGGTGTATAGGGGGCTCGATATTGGCACCGCGAAAGTGCCCCAAGCAACTATCCAAGAAATTCCGCACCATCTCATTGATATTTTGGCGCCTACAGAAGGTTACTCGGTGGCCGACTTTATTGCCCGAAGTTCGGACGTCATTGCACAACTTCGCGCCAAGAACACCCCCATAATAATTTGTGGTGGCACCGCGTTTTATATTCATGCTTTTTTATACGGATATTCTCTCTCTGCTCCTGCCGCCCATTCCCAAATTCGAGACGAATTAAATGAAAAGCTCGCTCAAATTGGGCCAGAAGCCCTGTGGGCCGAACTTAAGTCTATCGACCCTACTTCCGCTGCTGCCATCCATCCCAACAACCATCGTCGGGTCATCCGGGCCCTAGAGATTTTTCACCAAACCCAAACGCCGCCTTCCCAACATCGCAGTAAAAAACCCGCACCCCGATCCGACTGCAAACTCATCGGCGTAACCCGCCCCCGCGATCAACTCTACGCCCAAATCAACGCCCGCGTCCTCGCCATGATTCAAGCCGGGCTAGTCGCCGAAGTCCAATCACTACTCGCCCAAGGCATTCCCCCGACCGCCCCCGCCTTCAGCGCCATCGGATACAAAGAAGTCATTGCCCATCTAACAGGTGGCATCTCGTACGATGAAATGATAAACTTAGTCCAACAACACACGCGAAACTTCGCGAAACGACAACTAACGTGGATCAAACAATTTGAACACCTTGACTGGTATAAACCCTAGCTTTTTCGGCTTATTTAAACGATTTTTGCTTCCCCTTCTGACATTCTTTGGGGTCGCGTTCGTTTCAGTGATCGTATACTCGCCCCAGTTGCCCGAAACGGTCAATTTCAAGGTGGACGATATTTCCAACAAAACCATAGTGTCTCCCCAAGACATTGAAATTACAGACTCTAAAAATACGGTCGAATATGCGCGACTCAAATCCAAACTGGAGGCCGAGTCAGACAGCATTTATTCCATTGACCCCAAAACCACCGACGCCGTCTTAGACGACCTCACAAACACGTTCGATTTACTAGAAACCTATCGCATTGCATACAGCCAAAATCACAGCGCACCAGTGCCATCAGTGCTTTCGTTTATCCCTCAAAAAATGATTCAACGGGTGCAAACAATGCCGGCTTCAGAATTGGCCACGATTCGGGTTTCAACACTGGACCAAGCCGAAAAAATTCTGAGTCCCGGCCTTCGGTTTGTAGACCCCTCACGGATTCGGTCCAACGTGATTTCCGCATCGGAAGAAACCAAGGCCCCCGGCTATCGGCAAGACATGATTATCGAATTTCTCTTGCACTCCATTCGGCCAAATTTGCTGCCCGACCCTGAAAAAACCGAGGCCTCGCTTCAGAAAAAGCTCACTGAACTGCACCAACTTACCTTTGTTCGTGAAGGCCAGCCCATTATCTACCGGGGTGATCGCGTCACCCCCGACCACATCAAAATCTTAACTGAGCTTAATATGTACGGCCGAAAAGCCAACATCGAAGCGTATTTTGGCATTTTCTTGTCGGCCGTTTTATTGGCCATCTTGGTCGAGCGCTTTGTCAGTGTGTTTTATCCCAAAATTTCGCAGCGCCCCAAATATTTTTTACTAATGCTGTTGGTCACCATCTTGCTGGTCGTCATGGCCCGTTTGATTCACAACGTGACCCTGTTTGATGAACGTCTGGCCTTCCAATTTCTGATACCAATTTCACTGGCAGCCTTTATTTTGTCGGTTACCGTAACGCCCAACATTTCGATGTTAGTCGGCACCATCATCGCCGGGTTAATCGCTATGATGTACGGCAACGATTTTTCGCTGTTTTTCTATCTATTTCTATCCAACTGTGCGACCACATTTTTAATTTATCGCAAATATAAACTCAGTGAACTTACAATATCGGGGTATTGGATCGGGATTGTGAACCTGGTCTTGGTGATAGTATTGGGCATTACGTCCAACGTTCATGATCCGATGTGGTTTGTGTATAACGGCGGCTTGGGCGTGGCCAACGGTCTTTTATCTGCAATGTTATCGCTGGCCGTTCTACCCTACTTTGAATCCTTGTTTAATATCACCACACCACAACGCTTGCTCGAACAATCTAATCTGAACCACCCCTTGCTCAAACGCCTGATGGTAACCGCACCGGGTACCTATCACCACAGCCTGATGGTGGCCAACCTGGCCGAAGCCGCAGCCGAGGCGATTGGCGCTGACGTGGTACTGAGCAGAATCGGAGCCTACTTTCACGATGTAGGAAAAATAAAACGGCCTAACTTTTTCGCTGAAAACCAATTTTCAGGCGAAAATCCGCACCATAATCTAAGCGCCAAAATGAGTAAGCAAATTATTGTGGCTCACCCCAAAGATGGGGTCGAACTGGCCAATAAATACCGCCTGCCCGATGTGTTAAAAGAATTTATGATGGAACACCATGGCACCTCATTGGTCTCGTTTTTTTACACACAGGCACTTCAAAAAAAGAGCAATGACCCAGATGACGATGACGATATTACCGAAGAATCCTACCGCTATCCTGGCCCCAAGCCTCATTTTAAGGAATCGGGCATCTTAATGCTCGCTGACTCGGTTGAAGCATCGGTGCGCTCAATGGACAAGCCCACTATGCCTAAAATCGAAGCCCTGGTTGACCGAATCTTCAAAGACAAAATCGATGATGGCCAACTCTCAGACTGCCCATTAAGTTTGAAAGAAATTCAGATCATCCGACAAACGTTTCTGCGTATTTTGCAGGGCATTTATCATCATCGGGTGGATTACAAAACCGAGCTCAACGCCATGATTAAGTCTGAGCCCCCCAAAGACACTCCCTCATGAGCACCGATTGTTGTATTAACACCGAAGTTCCGCTCTCGCTTTCGTTTGACCCATTGACCTTTTTAACAGCGGCCTGCAACGCCAAAGCAATTGAGGCCGGCGCTATTACGGTGTCGTTTGTATCGCCCGAAAAAATTGTGGCGCTTAACCAACAGTACCTCAAGCGGGATTATGTAACCGATATTATTTCATTCAATTTAAGTACCCCGCCTGAGCCTATTTTGGGTGATATTTATATATGTGTCAGCCAGGCCACCCAAAACGCCCAAGAATTTGGCCAGTCCTTAGAAAACGAAATTAAATTGCTAATTGTTCATGGGGTGCTTCATTTGTTGGGCTATGCCGATTATACTAAGACTGAACAAATTGAAATGCGTAACCAAGAAACTCAACTTCTGAACCTAATTCACCATGGCCATCCGACGATATAAACGGCCAACCTTGTTCACCAGCTTCTGGTGCGCAATCCGCGGTGTGGGATTTGCAATCCGATCTGAACGTCATATGCGCTTTCATGTCGCTGCGACTATTGCCGCTATACTGCTAGGTATCGCCTGCCATATTTCTGCCCTCGAATGGATGATTTTAAGCCTTACGCTCACGTTGGTATTGGCCGCTGAATGCATCAATACCGCCATCGAAGTCACCGTTGATATGAGCACCCGAAAAACCCGCTATAGGGCCATGCTCAGTAAAGATTTAGCCGCGGGCGGTGTGTTAATAACAGCCGTAAATGCACTGGTGGTGGGGATATTTATATTCGCTCACCCTATTATTATTTTTTTGAAAGGAAGTGTGACCTTACTTGGACATTAGTTTATTGGGGATTTTCCTCATTTTTATCTTCTTTTTGCTGCTCTCAGCCTTTTTTTCGAGCTCAGAAACCGCATTAACTGCCGTTAACCATGTTCGCGTTGAAGGCATGGTGGACCAAAAGGTCCGCGGGGCCAGTCGCTTAAAACGGCTCCTCCAAGACCGCCGCCAATTTATTACGGCTGCCCTTATAGGCAATAATCTCGCCAATACGGTGTTATCAGCTTTTGCCACTGCGCTCACGCTGGAACTCAGCCACAAATTCGATCTTGGCCACACGGGCCTCATCATTGCCGCAATGACGCTAATAACCACCTTTGTTATTCTAATATTTGCCGAAATAACGCCCAAAACCATGGCCGTTAAGCATCCCGAGACATGGGCATTATTTTTAGCGCCGCCCGTCGAACTCTTTATCTTCTTGTTTAAGCCGCTTATCCGCCTTTTGAATTGGATGTCTGCAGGAATCGCATTTTTATTTGGCGTTTCTAGTGACAAAGCCCGGCAATTGCTCACTGAAGAAGAAATCATGATGATGGTAAAATTGGGTCGAGACGCCGGGGTACTCAAAGAAGACAAAAAAAATATGATTCACAGTATTTTTGAGTTTTCAGATACGGTTGTGCGCGAAATCATGACGCCTCGTCCGGATTGCATTTGCATTGATGTGCACAAAACCGTTTCGGATGCGATTCACCTTATTGTGGAACATGGTCACTCCCGTATCCCCGTATTTGAAGAGCGCATCGATAATATTATTGGTGTTTTATATGCTAAAGATTTACTCGGACTAGATCCGGCCGTATCCAAACAGGACCTACGAAAATTCTTCCGAGAACCGGTCTTTATCCCTGAAACCAAGAATATTGAAGACTTACTTCAACAGATGAAACGCCAAAAATTTCAACTGGCGGTGGTGCTAGACGAATATAGCGGGATGTCCGGGATCGTAACTTTTGAAGACATTATTGAAGAAATCGTTGGCGAAATTCAAGACGAATATGACACCGAAGCCGATTTGGAAATTATCGAGCTCTCGCCCGGCATATATCGTGCGAATGCCGGCATGAACATCGACGACCTCTCCGACAAGTTGAATTTAAGTTTACCCGAAGACGAGGAATTTGATACTTTAGGCGGCCTTGTCCTGCACCTCTTTGGACGTTTCCCCAAAAAAGGCGAGTCCGTTCAGTATAACCACCATCAGTTCTCAGTCACCGAAACCCATAAGCGCCGGATCATGACAGTAGATATCACGACTTTACCTTTAAATAAGGATTTTGAAACGGCATAAATGGCCCGAAAAGCCCTTTTATGGTATCTTCCCCTTCAAGATGGCCAATTTTTTAAAGAAATGGAAGCCGCCTCGGAAATTGACTGATGCTGTGGCCAGTCGTATCCGGCGAAGTGCAAAAGGTAGTCGTTTTGATGGCGCCATTGACCGCCTGAAACGCATCGGGGAAACCAATCGAAAACGCTTGGCAACGCTCCCACTTAGCCATTGGCCGGTCTGGGCAAAAGCCCAACTCGACCCCAATTCGTCTCGGTACTCCCCCTCTGGGCTTGATCGCCTCTTCAATAATTTTCAAAATCGCAACTGGACGACCCTTTCACTGGCAGAAGTGGGTATCTCGACGGTAGTTGATCCCTCGGGGTTAGTAGTGCCTCACCCCAACTCCTGGTCCATTGACCTGGCCATCAAAACCAGTAGCACGATCACCCTCGCCAACCAGTTGTCCCCCATTTCTCAAATATTCATTCCCAACCAAAATGCGGTGAAAACAAAATTTACCTCCGCCCCTATTCTTTTAGAACACAGTGTATCGTTGGTGGGTGCGGACGCAGCGTCCGCCGTTATCAAAGGTAGCGTGTCGGTAAAAAACACCAGCGGCACGCCGCAAACCATTTCGGTTGTTTTATTGATCAATCCCTTTAATCAAGAAGGAGCCGCCCCCGTTTCTCACATTCAATATTTGTCTGAAAAAGGGTTTATTGTGGACCATCAAATCGGGCTACTGTTCAAACGGACACCCGATAACGTGTTGTGTTTGAAAGGAAGCGATCAGCCACTTGAGATGGCCCTTAAAAATTGGGAGATGATCTTAAGTTGCACATGTCCCAACTCAGCAGCTACTGCTGCGGCCGAATTTAAAATTACACTTGAACCTAACCAAACCGAAACCCTGTGCTACGACAGTCCCGCCCATCCTCAGTCCTCAATGCTGCCGATCTTGCGAAAAGCGGCACCCAAAATATACCAATCACTGATTCAGGCCAAGATCAATGACTATATTTTCGATATTGCTCGATTTGACCAAACAGATCGGCTCGACACCCTGACCAAAGTCACACTGCCCCACTCCAACTTCAATCGGGTATATTCCCTATCCTGTGCCCATGTCTCCGGCTTTCGCTCCGACATTACGCCATTTCCTACCACTGGGATTCGGCCGCTGCTGCGCGACATTTATGAAACCACTACCGTCTTGTGTGACATCGGGGCCCTTTCATCGGTGCGCTCGCTGTTAGATTCTATTTTTCATCCCAAACCGACGCGACAAACCCTGTCTAAATCGTGGTCAGATCTTGGCCCGACTTCGGGAATGGTACTGCGTTACCTGCAGGCCAATCGCACTATCGATCCATTTCAGGGCGTATTGCCTCAACTTAAGCGAGAAGCAGCCGTGGTCACGCGGCGTTTGTCTCACGAGTTAACCGATTCTGTGTTTTTCAAGCCCAGCAAAGCTAAAAACCGGGCCAAGTATATTCACACCCCAATCTTGGATCTTTTTTGGGGAATTTTCGGACTCAAATCGACGGGAAAACTGGCCCAAGAATTGTATGACTTTGAAACTGCAAATCGTCTTTTGGCGGATGCAGCGCAATTCCAATCGCGACTGCTGGCCCACCTCGGCGTGCTGTTTGATCGGTCCGGCCAAACACCCTTCTTACCGGGCGATCCTCACCTCCTATTAGATGAACGTATTTGCGACCTACTGAGCGTGGTGACCGACATGGAACTCCTCAGCCCCAACGATCCATTAGTGGTCGAAACAGTGGCCCAAATCAAGCGCCACTTTAGCCACGAAAACATGGTATATACGCACGAATTTATTCCCGGAATCAGTCCGGTCCTATCCGCCCAACTGGCCCAAATTGCGGCAGCCCAAGGAGACACAGAGTTGGCCTGGGAAATTTGGGATACCCTGATCACCACCGCCAGTGCTACCGCCACTTGGCCCGAGCGGATGCATCCGCAAACCAATTTGGGGATTTATGGCGAAGGCCACGATCTCGCAGCCAACACTGCGTTCATTCGGCTTAGCAATCGATTGATGTTGACCACTGTCGAGTCTGGCATTGAAATCACCATTCCTGAGTTGGCGTGGGCGTCCTCGGGTGCGGCCATTAGTCTTCAAAATTTGGGCTGCAAATGGGGCGAGATTTCGTTGGAACTCAAACTCACTGGGGATGAGATCGAAATTCAGCTTACGCCTAATTTGGTCGCATCGGTTAAAGACATTTTCATTAATTTCCCCAAAAATATCGCGCATTTTCCAGCCACCAACGGGATTCACCGATTGGGCCCCCGTCGGCTTAAATTTACCCGAAATACCCACCACATTCGAGTTCCTATCGAGACTATGCCTATTCCGTCGTTTGGTTTAACCCGATGACGCCTCCTACGTATTCCGTCGACATCGAAAAACTCGTTTATCACGGGTGGGGCATGGGGACCATTGACGGGATCAAGGTATTCGTACCGCAAACGGTGCCCGGAGATCGGGTATTGGTTCGAATTAAAAAGAAAGAAAAGCGATTTTGGCATGGGGTAAAGCTGGCCCTTGAATCGCCTTCCCCGTTCAGAGAACCCGCTGCCTGCCAACACGCGGACGACTGTGGCGGCTGCCAACTTCAAGGCGTCCAATACGAGACCCAGATTCAGTTCAAAGCCAGTATGATCGCGGATGCGGCCTTTCAGCATCATTTGGAATCGGCCATTCCCTTAATTCGACCTGTGTTGGCCTGTGATTCGCCCTATTTTTACCGCAACAAAATGGAATTTGCGTTTGGCAGCGAAAACGGCGAAGTCATTTTAGGACTTAAACGGCGTGGGCAGTTTGATCAGGTAGTACCCATTACCCAATGCCTGCTGCAAGATCAAGAAAGCAACGCCATCATTGCCTTTGCCCAGGCTTTTTTTAGGGCCGCTAAGGCAAGCACTTGGGATTACCGCGAGCACGTTGGCTTTCTGCGTCATTTAATGCTTCGGCAGAGCAAACGCAAGGCCGCTTGGATGGTAAATTTGGTGGTCAGCGAAGACAATCCCGAGCTCATTTCCCAATTTTCAACGGCCCTCATGGCCCAGTTTCCGTCGGTGGCATCGGTATTCAAATCCATTCAGTCCGCGGTCGGTGACACGGCCTTCACTACCAACATTCACCACGTGGCCGGCGACGATCATATTATAGAATCGATTGGCAGCTACCAATTTAAGATTTCGCCACTGTCGTTTTTCCAAACCAATAGCCTTCAAGCACGAATCTTGTACGATGAAGTGGCCAAAGTGGCGCAGAAAATTGCGCCCAAACTGGCCTTTGACCTTTATTGTGGCACCGGCACAATTGGCATTTATATGTCCGAGCACTGTGGCACGGTAATTGGGGTCGAAGAAAACCCGTCTGCAATTGCCGACGCCACTCAAAATGCGGCTTTGAATAGTGTTACCAATATTCAATTTATCTGCGACCGCGTTAAAAACGTGCTTAAAAGCCACACCTGGACGCCTGAACTTATAGTCATTGATCCGCCCCGAAGTGGCATGGTGCCCAAAGCCATTCGGCGCATTTTAGACTGTAACGCCCCTCATATTGTCTACGTCTCCTGCAACCCCGTTACCCTGTTTCGGGACCTTAAAGAATTTGAAACCCACGGGTATCGGATCCATTACATTCAGCCCGTCGATATGTTCCCCAACACCTTTCATATCGAAAGCGTTGTTTACCTCAGCAAACCCTAGCCAAACTCAAATATTGCAAAATCAGTCGTTTTATTTTATTCTCAAAGAGTCTGATTATACTTTACAGTGAGTCAGCAAGAGCCTGAGTCCGCTCAATGGGCACAGGAAATCACCAAACTTAATCCTAAAAATTATTTACCCCCATTACGCTGCCGCCTCTGACTATTTTGATGTCATTGGACCGGTTAAGGAGCCTCAAAATCAATGACTGACAGCACTTTCACTAATAGCGGAGACAGTAATCGCCAGGATAACCAGCGCCGCAACTATAAACATCAAAATTCAGGAAAAAAACATGGGTCGTTTCGCACCCGCGGGACCAATACGGGCAACCACGGCAAAAAAAACCACAACCCGGAGGGAAATCCTTCTCTTTATATCGAGGAAAATCCAGATGCCCCGCTTTCGGTGGTTGCACCTGAAGATCGCCTCAATCTTGTGGATCTTCAAAAAAGCACCGTTAAAGACCTTCACCAATTGGCCGAAAAACTCAACTTAACCGACTATAAAGCGTTAAATAAAAACGACCTGATTTTCCGCATTTTACAGGCTAAAACCGAACAAAACGGATCTATTTTTGCCACTGGTGTATTAGAAATTTTGCCCGATGGATATGGATTTTTAAGAACGACCAACTATCTGCCCAGCTCAGAAGACGTTTACGTGTCTCAGAACCAGATCAGACGCATGCGCTTAATGACGGGCGACACCCTCACCGGCCAAGTTCGGCCCCCCAAAGAAGGCGAGCGTTATTTTTCGTTGCTGGGCGTCGAAAGCATCAACTACGATGCGCCTGAAAAGATTAAAGAACGCACCGTATTTTCTAATCTCTGCCCTATTTACCCCGATCAACAGCTCAAAATGGAAATTGGGAAGTTACCGGTTTCCGGGCGGATTATGGATATGCTGGTCCCCTTCGGGAAAGGGCAACGCGCGCTAATTGTATCCCCGCCAAAGGCCGGAAAAACGTCCATTATGAAAGAAATCGCCAATGCGATAAGTATCAACCAACCAGAAGTCATTATTAAGGTGCTGTTGATTGATGAGCGGCCTGAAGAGGTTACCGATATGGAACGATCGGTGAATGGCGAAGTCGTCTATTCCACCTTCGACGAACCCCCTGAACAACATGTGCGCATCTCAGAATTGCTATTGGAAAGTGCTAAGCGCCTAGTGGAATGTGACAAAGACGTCGTTATACTTCTGGATAGCATTACCCGATTGGCTCGGGCGTATAACTTGGTCGTGCCACCATCAGGACGAACACTTTCCGGCGGTTTGGACCCCAGTTCATTGCATAAACCCAAGCGCTTCTTCGGCGGTGCGCGAAATATTGAGCACGGCGGGAGTTTAACCATTATCGCAACCGCCTTGGTAGATACTGGATCACGGATGGACGACATTATTTATGAAGAATTTAAAGGAACGGGTAACCTTGAGCTTCACCTTGACCGTAAACTGGCCAATCGCCGAATATTCCCTGCCATCGATGTGGTTAATTCTGGAACGCGTAAGGAAGAATTACTACTCTCTGAATCCACCCTCAAAAAGAGCTATATGTTGCGTAAAAACATCGATTCGGAAAGTGCTACGGAAGAATTGATTCGCTTGTTGAAACAAACCCATTCCAACGAAGAGTTTTTGAATTCGGCGTTGTTTACCTAACAGTTTGGCAGTAGGTTCGAATCGCCGTCAGGGTCGAGTCTATGTTTTCCTCCGTATGAACGGCTGACACAAAATTGGCTTCAAATTGCGACGGCGCCATATAGATGCCTTGCCGCAGCATCGCTTTATAAAAGGTCCGAAATTGGGCCAGGTCTGAACGCTTGGCATCGGTTAGGTTATGAATAGGATCGGGACACCAGAAGAGGGTCCACATGGTGCCGACCGATTGAATGGTTGCAGGAACTGAGTGTGAGGTGATGATTTCTTTGATACCGACCACCAATTGTTGGCACTGTTTTTCAGCCATCGCAAACGCGTCCGCGGTTTTCAAAATATCCAAGGTGATGATTCCGGCAGCCATCGCGAGCGGGTTACCCGAGAGTGTTCCCGCTTGGTACACGCCACCTTCGGGCGCGACGTGAGCCATTATATCGGCCCTACCCCCATAGACCCCGCAGGGAAGCCCACCGCCCACCACCTTACCCAGTACTGTTAAGTCGGGTTTACAATCGTAGAGAGCCTGGGCACCGTTGAGGCCCACCCGGAACCCCGTCATGACTTCATCCAAGATCAAAAGTGCCCCGTAATCATCACATGATTGCCTAAGACCCGCTAAAAAACCAGGTTGTGGCAGAACAACGCCCATATTGCCGACCACTGGCTCTACAATTACCCCCGCCAAATCATCACCCCAGCGTTCAAAAATAGCCTTTACAGTATCCAAATCGTTAAACGGCGCGGTAAGTGTATGTTGGGCCAGATCAGCCAATACACCTTTGCTATCGGGCTCACCGAGGGTTAAAGCCCCTGATCCGGCAGCGACCAATAAACTATCGGCATGCCCGTGATAGCATCCCTCAAACTTTAAAATTTTCCGCCGGCCGGTTGCCCCCCGAGCCAGGCGAATGGCACTCATTGTGGCCTCGGTACCCGAACTCACAAAGCGCATCTTTTCCATCGATGGGAAAAACCCCTGCACTCGTTTGGCCATCTCGGTTTCAGCAACGGTGGGTGCCCCAAACGAGGTTCCTTTGTCCACAGCCCGGTGTAAGGCCTCAGAAACCTGCGGATGGCAATGACCCAGGATCATCGGACCCCACGATTGGATATAGTCGATATAACGCCGATTTTCGGTGTCGTAGATATATGGACCCTCACCTCGGTCAATAAAGACCGGCGGAATGCCAATGGCCTTAAAAGCCCGGGCCGGACTATTCACCCCGCCAACCAATACGTCCGATGCCGCACCAAACAAATCACTACCCACCTTAATCATCACCTTTGAGTCTATTTTTTAATACTTGCGCCACCTCAATGGCGTTATATGCAATGATGGATGACGCCCCCGCCCGGCGAAGTCCCGTAAAGACTTCCAGGAAAGCCGCCTGCTCATTCATTACCCCTTGCTGGGCTGCCGTCTTAATCATCACATATTCGCCTGAAACCTGATACGCCACAATCATCACCTGAGTTTGATTTCGCAGATCGCGAATCATATCCATGTAGTGCTGCGCAGGTTTGACGATTAAATAATCCGCTCCCTCATTGACATCTAAAGCCGCCTCTCGCAATCCTTCTTGACGCTGAGTGGGCGCTAATTGGTGATGATTACGATCCCCCACAAACGCCTCAGAACTGCCGGCCGCATGTCGAAATGGCCCATAAAACGCCGACGCATATTTGATGGCGTAGCTCATAATGCCGACATGGTGATGATTATGATCATCGAGCCCCTTTCGGATGCCACTGACCATACCGTCGATCATGCCGGAGGGCGCCACAATATCCGCGCCAGCGTCGGCGTAGCTTTGGGCAATGTCGGCCAGCCGCGCTAAAGTCGCATCGTTATTCCATTGGTCAGGGCCATTCCAGATGCCACAGTGGCCATGGTCGGTGTATTCGCAGAGACAACAATCTGCAATGACAGCTAGTTCAGGCACGGCATCTTTGATCGCCCGAATGGTTTCTTGCACAATTCCATTGGGGTCACTGGCTGAGGTGCCTCGGGCGTCTTTTAGAACCGGAATCCCGAATAAAATGACCGCCGAAACCCCACTTTTGGCCGCCTGATGGGCCCGAGCCACCGCAGATTTCACGGTAAGCTGGCTCACGCCGGGTAACGCGTTAATAGGCTGATCAGCTTCAATGCCTTCACGCACAAACAAAGGTTGAATGAAATGACGGGGCAATAAATCAGTTTCCCGATTAAAATTCCGCAAAGCGGCGGTTTGGCGGTGCCGAGACAATCGAATCGATGGAAACATTTAATGACCTCCCGCTTGCGAAATAATTGCGGCAACGACCCCGTCGTCACCCGCAAATTCCGCTTCAAATATAGACTCTGACCAATGATCATGAATTTTCGCAGAGGTCTTCTTCCCGATACTGACACAGCGAATGGGCGTTTGACCATCCCAAACTGATTGGAAGAAGTGCGTGGCGGTGGATGGACTGGTGAAAACAATCCAGTCGTGAGGCATGAGGGTAAAGGACAGGTGATCAGGCATAACGGTTTCGTAGGTTTTAAGTACCGTCACTTGGGCACCCCTCTTCTCTAAATTCGAGCTCAATTGGCCATCGGCTCCGGCCGCAACCGGCATTAAAATACGCTGATCAGACAGTTCCACAGGTAACATCTCTGCAATGCCCTCAGAATGGTAATGCTCAGGCTGAAAATCGGCTGAAATGCCATACGACCGTAAAGTCTGCGCCGTTTTGGGTCCGATCGCCACAATTTGCTTGCCGATCAATCCACGCGCATCCATTCCCCGACTTAAGATATGGTCCATAAAGTGGCGTACCCCGTTGGGAGACGTAAATATAATCATTGAAAAATCAGAGAGGTATTGGGGTGAAATTAAGTTCAATAATTCGGGTTTTTTCTCGAATTTTAATACCGGCAGCTGAACCACTTCCGCCCCAAAATGGGATAATTTTTCGGTGAGTTCAGCTGACTGGTGCGCCGCACGCAGTACCACCACCCTGTGGCCAAAAAGCGGCAGATCTGAAATCCAATTAAGCTGAGGTGCCAGGGCCACAACCTCGCCAATAACCAGCAAGGAGGGGGAGCTTAGTTCGGCCTGACGCACATCGGCGGCCACGTTACCCAAGGTGGAAATCAAAGTCGATTGGGCAGCCAAAGTACCGCGATAAATAACGGCCACCGGCGTTTGCGTCGTAAAATGGCCATTTTTAACGTAGGCCGCCACAATATCGTCCAGGTGGCTCACGGCCATAAACACCACAACCGTGTCTGCAATCGGCAACTGGTGCGCTTCGGGTGCCGCCCCGGTGGACAAACTCCCCGAAACCATCGCCACGGAGCGGGACACTTCGCGAAATGTGAGGGGAATGCCCGCATAGGCTGGCACGGCCCACCCTGAACTTACGCCCGGCACCACTTCAACCGGAATGCCCGCTGATTTGGCTGCCAGCAGTTCTTCGCCACCCCGTCCAAAGACAAAGGGATCGCCCCCTTTGAGGCGGACTACCGTTTTTCCGGCGACGGCGTGGGTCACAATTTGCGCATTAATTGAGGTCTGATGATTCACATGAAGGCCTTTTCGCTTACCCACGCAAATGAGTTCAGCGTCGGGTCTACAAAGGGCCAATAAATTCGGGTGAATCAAAAAATCGTATAAAACCACGTCAGCTTCACCTAACCATCGGCGGCCCTTAAGCGTTAAAAGCTCAGGATCACCGGGACCAGCCCCCACCAAAATGACGCGGCCTTGTTTAGCGAATGCCATGCGCAAGGCCCCATTGTTTCAACTCAGCTGCCCAGGTAGCCGCGGCATTGGTATCCTCGGCAGCTAAAACCCGTTTTTCTCGCCAAACCAAGCCACCCGATCGGTCTGATAGAAAAAGATCCATTTCAACACCACTTAAATGCGCCCGTGACGCGATACCAAGGGGAATCTGGCAATCGAATCCCAGTATCGACATCATTTGTAGCTCCAGGCGTGAAATTTCCCCCTGCTGATGATCGCTAATGTCCGAAACAGCGGCGATAACTGCCCTATCATCACGCCTTACCTCGATGGCAATTACACCTTGACCGGGGGCCGGCACAAAATCCGGCGTGGTGAGTACCTCATCAATATAATCAGTCAGTCCAAGCCGAATCAGGCCCGCCTCAGACAAAATAACGGCATCAACGGAGCCTTCCTTCACCAAGTTCACTCTCGACCCCACGTTGCCGCGCACCGGCACACACTGCAACCCCGGACACACCCGCGCCAGCTGCGCAATGCGCCGAACGCTGCCAGTACCTACCCGTGCACCGGCCGGTAGCTCGTTTAATTTCTTACCATTCGCCACCAACACATCCTGGCTAGACTCAGGCGCAAAAAACCCGATTACCTCTAATTCAGCCGGAATCGCACTCGTAATGTCTTTAAACGAATGCACCGCAATGTCAATTTCATCCGCCAGTAACGCCTGTTCCAAGGCCTTAATAAAAATACCCTTCCCCCCAATTTCAGCAATCGGAAGCGAACCTTGCCGGTCGCCTTCGGATTGAATGGGAACAATGGTCAGTTCCGCCGTCGGAAATTGCGCCTTCAACCGCGCATGCACCATCTCTGCCTGAACCAACGCCAGGGGAGACGGCCGCGTCCCTATACGGATACGAGGCGGCGGTAGTTGTGCCATTGATGAAAAATCGCAATCTCTTCGTCAAAAATACCGTTAATTTTGGGCAGTTCCACCCGTCGCCGCGCCACGTTTTCATCCGCGATTTCGGTGAGATGATCAATCGTAATCAAGGTCACATTCGGCAGCTCCGCGACCCGTGGGTCCACGTTCCGAGGTACGCCCAAATCCACAACCACCTTCGGCCGATTCGAGGCAATTTGTGCGGGAAATACCAAGTAATCCGGTGATAACGTCGCCACAAATACACAATCAAATTCATTTAAGCGGCTAATTAATTGCGCATAGTCTAACGTTTCCAAGCCATATTCAGCCGCAATTTGTCCGGCCCGTTCAGGCGTGCGGTTCGTAATTACCAGGTTTTGATGGCCCAAAGCGGCCAATTTTTTGACGCAGCGCAAACTGGTATCGCCAGCACCTACAATAATGGTACGTAATTTTAGAAAATCAGGTCGAATCTGGGCCGCACGGTCAATGGCAATTGAACTGACCGAATACGCGCCTTTTCCAAGCTCGGTTTCATCGCGCACCCGTTTACCGACCGCAATCGCGGACTGAAACGCCTTATTCAAGATCGATTGGGTAGATCCCTTTTCCAAACAAAACTGATAGGCCGCTTTTACTTGGCCCAATATTTCATTCTCACCAAACACCATCGAATGGATACCCGAAATGACTCCAAACAAATGTTTGAGGGCCGCATCACCGCGAATGGACTCAAATTTTTGATCAATCCAATCGGAGGACACCCCAAAAAATGCACTCATCAAACGCTTAAGCCGCTGCTCAGAGGCCGTCAAATCGGCCCCAGAAAAATAAATTTCACTCCGATTGCAGGTCGACATAATGACCAGCTCATCCACCGGCGATTCGGTCCGCCACAGGCTTAAAAATCGGTCTTTATCAGAATCCGAGAAATAGACCTGCTCTCGCTCAACCAGAGAGAGATTTGTATGATCTGTTTTTAAGACACCGAGTAACATGGGCGAGACCCCCGAATTCGAACGAAATGAGGATCATTATAGCCGGATGTCGGGCTTGGCTCAATAAGAGGCGAAGTCACCGACAGCCCTGACCCTAATTCTTTATTTCGAAAGGACGGCCACTTGGTCCTGCAACGCCATCCGAATTTCGCTCACCTGGCCGCCAATTTCATGCTTGGCGACATGGTATTGGCCCAAAAAGCTATCGCACCTTGCAATCAGGGCTTTCATGGTCGCAACATCCTCTTTTTTAACCGCTGCAGCATCCCTTAAAATAGCGATGAATCTGCGGGACAAGTTATAAGACTGCATCAGGCTGACATAGTGGCTGCCCAATTCTTGGCGCTCAGGATCTTGTGTCTCTTCCGCGTCTAAACTTTGGAATAAATCCAATTTGGCATTTCTGAGTTGAGAGATAACCACGTCAACTACTTCTCGTGCCTGTTCAAAACACCCATATTTGTAAGCAATTTCTAGAATTTGCTTAGCAAGATCTAATTTTTCAATCCCAATTTCCATTGTCGCAAATTGACGAAGCATTACCGGCAACGTAATCGGCACTTCGGCAGACAAAACCTTAACGGTCTGAGGAGAAGCTACAATCGCCGATGTTTTAATAACACCGTCTTCCAATCGGGCGCCCCTTAATTCAGGGTGTACTTGAGGATAAACTTCGCCCGCTTTTTCACGTGCCAATGTCGAGAGCGCCGTCGCAACAAAGAGGCCCTCCTGACTACCCATCTCCGCAACATCCCAAATTTTACCTAAATTGGCGAGAGATTCCGCTTCAGTCATCCCAGGATTGGCTTCTCTGAATGCTTGAATGCTTTTCGCACCAAAACACGCCTTCAGATCTTCTGGATCTTGTCTGGATTTCGGCAATAGTGCAAAGGTTGCAGTCGCTTCAACAAGTTCGATTTGACGATTATCTTTATCTAAAAGAACCGCGGTGTAGTTGCTGGCAGACGCCACCATTGCCGCGTATTCCGGTAAACCGCCGTTCCCCAGTACCGCCAAATAATCGGGGTTGAGGTGTAAGGTCCAATTCCCATCATCCACCATTACCAACCGTCCGTCGCGGGTCTCCCAGTTGGATTTATCGTTCAACCAAATAGTTTGACCGACAAATGGCCCATCCAAATACACAGCTTTGGGATCCGGTTTTCCATCTTTGTCAAAGGCTGCCGTCAGCTGACAGCCAGCTCGATTGAGTTCGGCTACAATTTGGCGATTTTGATATGGCCGGTTCATCATTGCAAATCTGCTTTTCGTAAGTTTGGCATCAATATCATTTTTCGCAAACTCTACCCCGGGGGTGTCACGCCGAAGGGTCGCAAGTGCAATATTCCGCACGTTTTCAGCCATTTTTGAGGGCCTTGGATCCAAGTTCGGAAGCCCCATTTCGGACAAATTGGGAACATGGGGACCGGTAACAATGCCAAACACAGATAAGGGATCGGGTAACTGAACCCGCACCTGACCTGGAAAGGACAATTGAACCGAAAACCCAGATGTCGCCCCACCCCGGCCAGCAACAAAGGGACTTGTGCCGTCAATGGGATCCACGCTGATTACAAATTCAGGCAAATCAACAGATTTGCCATTTTTGGTATACACAGCACCCACTCGAATACCCGGAGCGCCGTCTTTCAACCCTTCACTGGCAATAACGCGGGCCTGAAATCCCGGAATTTGGCGAGCCAACTCGTTAAAAATGGATTCTACAACCGTACATGCCAGGCCATCAGCGGCATTTTTCACTGCCCAAGGTGTTTGGCCGCGGTCTCTGGCTTCATTCATCACCCTTGAAAACGCCAACATTTGGGTAGCCACTACTTGAGCCGAAAATGCCGTTACATACGCCCATAGCTTTTCAAATCCTCCTCTAAATTCGGAATCTCCACTCACATGGGTTGTAAAAATCTTCAACTGATCGGCTTCAATTCCCCGAAATAGAGAGGCCAAGGCCTGTATCGACTTCAATTGTTTAGACGAGAATTCAAACGGCATTTTTGATGCACTCACAATTTTTTTCATTAGACCCATTCCTTCTGAAAGACAAAATTTTAACTAAATTTTAATTTATCTTAAATAAGTGCGTGGATCAACCGGATTTCCTGAAATCCGAACTTCGAAATGGAGATGGGGTCCGGTAGAAAATCCGGTGGATCCCACGTAGCCAATCAACTGACCTTGCTTAACCGCCTGGCCGCTTGCCACAATAATTCGTGATTGATGCCCATAGACCGTAGACATATTACGTCCATGGTCGATAATCGTGAGCTTTCCGTAACCACCCTTAGTACCGGCGAAGATCACCGTTCCGCTATCTGCGGCAATTATGCGGGTGCCCATAGGCGCCGCGATATCTTGGCCCGCGTGGAATCGGCGTGTGCGAAAGATGGGATGAACTCGGTACCCAAACGGCGACGAAAACCACCCTTGTGTAGGCATAATAAAGCGCCCTGTTCCAACCACGTCGCTAACGCCACCCGACCGCTCTAATAACTGCGTAATTTCCAATGAGCTTTGCCGCAGCTCCTCGGTTTCTTCTTCATACTGTCGAATTTCTTGGTCTAAGGCCCGCTGATATTCCTCTTTTTTGGCCTTTTTGGTTGCCAGTTCATATTTCTGCTGCCGAATTTCAGATTGGACCTCTTTGATTTGAATCACCTGATGCGAGAGAACCCGGTTCTCTTGATTCAGATGATTGTATTGGGACCGGAGTTCGTTAAATAGGTCGATATCTGTCTTCATAATGCGATCAAAGTAATACGACGAATCCACGATCGTTTCAAAATCTGCCTTAGAAAACAGTAGTTCTAAAACGCCCAAGTTTTTGTTCTTATAAAACCCCGCCAAGCGCTTTCCAAAGGCGTTGGATTGACGCTGATATGAGGTTTGCAAAACCCGAATATGATTTTGCGTGTCTTCAATTTTTTGAGAATACACCATCAAACTGCGGCGATTTTGATTTAAATGCGCGTCGGTTTGAACAATTGATTTTTGAAGCTGCAACACATCCCGATAAACGGCGGAGCGCTTCTCTTTTTTCTCTTCAATAGCCCTAGATTTCTCTTGAATCTGTCGGTCAATCTGCTTCATTTTCTCTTTATAATAGGCTTCGTTATTTTTGGTCTGGGCCTGAAGTGGTGACACCAAAACCAAGAGGGCAATAATTAGCGATGAGACAGAAAATTGAGTACGGATTCGGCACATGTTCTACCCATATTACCAACTTTTGCCAGTTCCTCAACCGTTAACTCCCGAATGCGTTCCACCGACTTGTACTGCGACAAAAGGAGCGTCACTCGTTTCGGCCCTAAACCTGGAATCTGATCTAAAACAGAGTCCGTCAGCCACCCCGCCCGTTTTTGACGCTGAAAACTCACTGCAAACCGATGAGATTCATCCCGCACGTACTGCAGCAACCGCAGTGCCGGGTCCGACAGAGACAGCCGTATGGGTTCGGCCAACCCTGGCGAAAACACTAATTCTTCTCGCTTAGCCAAACTCACAACATCCACCGGATGCGGCAACGGTAGCGACTGCATCGCAGAAACCGCAAAATTCAACTGTCCCTTTCCACCGTCAATCAGAACCAGATCTGGCAACTGTTCATCATCCACCAACGTGCGGTGCAAGCGGCGCAATACCACTTCATACATCGACAACGGATCGTTGCTTTTGCCCACCACCGAGCGAATATTGAACTTGCGATACATGGACTTCAACGGCTTGCCCTCAAAAAAATACACCGCTGAAGCCACAATATTGGTGGCAGACAAGTGCGAAATATCAAAGCCAATAATCCGATGCGGACAACGGCGCAACTGGCACTGCTGCTGCAAGGATTCGAGCACAGCCACTGTTTCAGGCTGCAGGGGCAACGGTGCCGATCGCTGAATCCGAGATACGGCCAACCGAGCATTCAAGTTCGCGGTGTCCAATAAGGTTCGCTTTGCGCCAATCACCGGCACCACCACATTCACCAATTTACCCGCCATCCCTACCGTGGTGCTTTGAAACACCCCTTGAAATGGCGACTCGCACCAAATTTCATCCGGCGGCGTGCCTGTTTCCAGATAGGTCACACAACTCTGCACCAAAAACTCATCCGTTGATTGGCCATCGCGATCTGCGTAAAACCCCTTTTGCGCGAGCAATTTCCCATCGATGATCTCTTGAACCAAGGCATACACAATCGAATCACGCTCAGCCACCGCCCAGACGTGGACCACCCCATCATACTCAATATCCACGGTTTGCCGCTGCTGAATCTTCTCAATTTTTTGAATGCTATCTCGAATATGGGCCGCTTTTTCAAAGCGCTGTTCGGCCGCCAACCGCATCATTTCGTCCCGCAATTCACCAATTAACTGTCGATTCTTGCCCCTTAATAGCAACCGAATCTGATGAATCATATGGTCATATTCCGGCTTCACGTCTTTAATTACACAGGGGCCCACACATGTTTTCATGTCGAGCTTAATGCATTTTTTTTGCTCATGAGTGAGATCAATGGACTGCATGCAGTCCCGAATCGGAAATAGACTGAGTAATGTTTGGCGAAAGCGATAAATCGAACCCATAAATGGAAAAGGCCCAAAATATTCCGCGCCATCAGCCTCGCGACTGCGGGTAATCAATAATTTGGGAAATGGTTCGTTGGTGGTAAGTTTAAGGTAAGGGTAATTTTTGTCATCTTTGAGCTGAATATTGTACCTGGGCATCAGCCGCTTAATGAGCTGATTTTCAAGCACCAGGGCTTCTTGCTCGTTTTGAGTGGCAATAAATTCAATGTGACGGATTTGGGATACTAAAGCCGCCGTTTTAATGTCCGTGTGGGTCCGATTAAAATAGCTAGATACCCGTTTTTTAAGGTTTTTGGCCTTGCCTACATAAATAATAGTCCCAGTCGAATCCAGCATCTTATAGATACCAGACTCGCTGGGAAGGGCTTTAATGAGATCGGCTAACTCCGAATTAGTGCTCCGCTTGAGGAACGATGCGTAAAGTGATTTCGCACTCGACTTCAGAATGAAGCTTAATTTTGATGGTGTGATCGCCGGCTTCTTTAATATGCTCAGGCATCACAAATCTCTTACGCTCAACTTTAACTTCATAGTCACGATTGATTAGTTCAGACAGTTCCTGTGACGTTACTGAACCATACAAACGACCTTCATCGTGGGCTTTTTTCTCGATCTCAATGGTTTTACCGTTGAGTTCTTTGGCCACAGCTTCAGCGGACTCTTTTTCTTTTTCTAAGCGCTTAATTTCTTTTTTCCGAAGCGACTCAGCCATTGTTACATAATGAGCTGAATACGGCAGTGCAAATCCTTTACGAACCAAATAGTTCGCAAAGCCACGCCTTACTTTTTTGCTTTGGCCAGCAGTACCTTGGCCATCTACACTTTGAGTCAATATTACTTCAACGATTGTCGACATGATCCTGGCTCCTTACCTAGTCAATACAAAACGGCACGAGGCCAATAAAGCGAGCCCGTTTAACCGCTTGCGCTACCATCCGTTGGTGCTTAGCACAGCAACCAGATGTCCGACGTGGCACAATTTTGCCTCGATCGCTGATATAACGGCCCAATCGGTCGATGTTCTTATAATCTAATGCAATATAACGACCCACGCAGAAGGCACATACCTTGCGGCGACGTTTTCGTTTTTTGATGTTTGATGCTTGATCTGTCATTGAAACTCCTCGAATCTCCTATTTGATTAGAAATTTATGTATTTGTCAACAGGCCCTAAAACCCGCTGTTTTCGAACGCACTCGCGTCAGCCGGCACGCCCTCGGCAGCGACATCGCCCCCGCGGTCGAGCATTTGCATATTATCGGCCACTACTTCTGAAACGGTGCGACGCTCACCGTTCTTCTCGAACGAATCCACTTGAAGGCGGCCTTCAATGGCCACTAGCTTTCCTTTTTTCAAGTAGTCGTTGCAAATCTCAGCCAAACGACGCCAAGCGACGACGCGGATAAAATCAGCGGTACGCTCAGCCTCATCGCCCCGTTTGAAGCCGCGATCGATGGCCAAGGTAAAGCGGGTAACCGCAATCCCCGAGGTGGTTAATCTCATCTCAGGGTCGCGCACTAATCGTCCAATTAAAAACACTTTGTTCATTGCATATCGCCTAAAATGGAATTTCTTCGGTTTCGCCAAAACTCAGCGAATCGTTCTGTCCTGAACCTGCCGGCTCACCAAAATCAAAGTCTGAATCTTTCAACGGAGCGCCTACTGCCTCTAAGGGTGGCAAATCAGACTGCCCGGCTGAAACGGCACCCCCACCAGTCAATACTTTAAAGCGATTCGCTTCGACCTTAGTGGTATAGCGCTTTTCACCTTGAGGGGTTTCAAACGAATCTGTTTTAATTGAACCTTCTAAATACGCCAACGACCCTTTTTTGGCCGATTGCTGAATTTCTTCCGCCAGTTCACGCCAGGCTGTCACCTGAATAAAATCAGACGCTGATGCCTCACCCATAACGCGGGTAGGCCGATCAACCGCAAGGGTAAACCGGGACATAGAAATACCCCCGTTGGTCACCCGAATTTCAGGATCTTCGGTCAGGCTTCCCACCAAGACAATGCGGTTAAAACTGGCCACTAGCTCTTAACTTCAGGCTCAAGCTGTTCAGGGAACACCGATGATAGTTCAACATTCAAATACCGAACCATATCTTCTTCCACTTTAAATAAATTTTGAATGGCATCAAGGCCAGCTGGGGTGGTTGTAAACTGAGACACTACATAATACCCACGCTCTAAACCTTCAAAGGTTGGGGCAATGTCTTTCACGCCTTGAGGAGTGAAGCTCATCACTTCGCCATTATTTTTTTCAACTGCAGCCTTAAATTTATCATTTAATTCCGCGTAACGATCATCGCCCAAGTTAGGCTTAACGATATATAGAATTTCGTATTCTTTCACAGAGACTCTCCTCAAATTTACTTACAAAATGAGGTAGATTTATATCAGATTAATTGGGGACATGCAATATCTGGGATTAAATATGCTGACCTAAGCGATTCAATGCATCCTGCATTTTGACGCGGTTTTCATCGGTGGGATTTTGGGTAAATGCCAGGGTCAACGCCACGGCCATATCCCGCGACGAGTCGAGTGCCTCAGAGTTGCCTTGCGTCGACTGTTGAACCAATTCACACACAAGATCGGCAATCGATCGCCCGGCAAAATCAACAATCTGGGTACTGGGAATATCCAGCAACAAAATTTCTCGGAAAAAGAGGCCCAAATCGCCATAGGTCACCGTTTGATTCAAGGCCGCTTTAATGGCCGCGTACTCCTCAAAAATGGGAATTCTTTCGGGTAACGGGAGGGTCCGTCCGTACTGCCGAGTCAGCTTCACATTTAGGGCCCGGTACACACAATCTTGAATTTGAACCTTACTAAAGGGCTTGTTAAGGTACTCGTAAGTGCCTTTTTTGAAGGTATCGATGGCAATGGCGGTTTCTTCGTATGCGGTCAGCATAACAACCTCGACATCCGGGCGCAGGGCCTTGATTTTGGGTAGCAATACATTACCCCATTCTCCGGGCATGCGCACATCCAATAGCACCACATCAATTTCGGGATGGTCCGCCAATATTTTCAGGGCGACCTGGCCACTTTCAGCATCTAATAAATGGTAAAATTTACGCAAATTGAGGCGAATGCCACTGCGAATATCGGGCTCATCATCAATGGACAATACGGTGTATTTTACT
>CANKTL010000002.1 GCA_947486405.1 bacterium | reverse complement strand
CGCGATCCATTGTTCGCCGCGATATGCTAGTGCTGAGCGGCATCCTATGGATACCTTTTGCCTTGCTAAGCATCAAAACCCAGGTTTACCCCCACTGGCCCATCATCGCCACGATTCCAATGGTGATTGCCATTGCAGATGCCGAAAGCCCGTGCCTGCGCCGATGGCTGATGAGCACCTCGGTTTTCACGGGCCTGGTATTAGCTGTGTTACTCCTCGTCCAACCCTCGTACCTTCGATCCGAAGTGCGCCATAACCGGCAGGTCGTTCACCAACTCCAGGGCAAAATTGCGGCCAGCCCAACCCCACCCAAAATCCTTTCTGACTTCCATGGCTCCGTCGGAATCTTGTCCATTTTAACCGGCTATCCCGTGGGAATGACCCAGGCCATTAACGCCGAGCACCCTCGGTGGGGCGACACCCAAATAGCCCAATGGGAAACCGGTGACATCCCAAAAGGCCGCGACGCGTTGCTTTGGATTGAACCCACCCCTCAACTGATAACCCAGCTCGCGACTCAATTTAAAACCGTTACGTCGCACCCAGAATGGCAGCTAACCGTGCTTGAACCTCATATCTCGAAAAAACAGTTTATCTGGTGTGAAAACGCAATAGAAGCGACCCGTTTATAACGCCTCAAGGTATTGAGGCGCTTCTGACGGCCAATCCCTGACGGTCACGCGCGCTCTCTAAATCTGACGCAGAGCGGCTTTTTTCATAATTCCCCCCGCTGACCACCGCCAGACATTTTAAGGCGGTCCGGTCATCCAAGGCCCCTTGCATTCGAAGCTGTTCAATATGGGCTGTCAGTCCAGCCAAGGCTAGAGCCCCTGACGGTTCCACGATATCGGGTCGGTCTAAATTCAATACCAACATGCTTTCCATAACAGCCTCGTCTGAAACGGCTACATACGCATCCAGCAGTGCATGAATAATAGGCGCGGTTTGGGCCCCTAGCTGTTTGACGGCAACACCCCCCGCATACGGATTGACAGTGGTTAACATAATTCGTTGGCCAGTCTCCATCAACGCGGGCAGGCGTTCCGTTCCCGCCATCTCAACTCCCAAAATTTTGACCTCAGGACGGGTAGCTTTAATACCAACTAGCATACCGGCCAAAAGGCCGCCGCCCCCAACGGGCACGGCAATCCAGTCAAAGTCAGCGTTCATACCACAAGCAAGCTGTCTTTGTATTTCGATTCCGATAGTGCCTTGCCCGGCCATCACATCTAAATCATCATAGGGATGTACAAAAATTTGGCTGGGATCCGCTGCCATTAGGCCATTGGCATGGGTGAGTGCGTCATTGAAGGTCGCCCCTACGAGCACCACATCTACGAACTCCCCACCAATTTCCCTTACCCGTCCGATCTTTACCGGATCCGCCGTGGTTGGCATCACTATAGTTGCCCTAACTTGTAAGTCTCTGGCTGCAGCGGCCACTCCCTGAGCGTGATTACCCGCTGAGGCAGTGCACACCCGCCTATCGACCTGATCCGAACCTCCGAACAGCCGATGCATAAGGTGATACGCCCCGCGCCATTTAAAGGAATGAACACGATTGGCCGTTTCGTTTTTAATCCAGATATCAGCGCCCGGTATTTCGATGCTTTTTAATGGGCGAAGTGGGGTAGTCTTAGATCCCATTTTCAAAATGGGGCTACCTGTTATGCGTTGATAAACATCATTTAGATGATGGACCATTTCAGCCGACAAACCGGCTTTAAATAAATGCCGAATTTCTGGGGGCAACCCCACAATTTTAAATAGTGAACTCATATACTCAGCACACAATATATTAAAAAAAGATTAAAGTGAAGACCAGAGGTACTAAATTGAACCGGCTGAAAAGACGCGTGAGATGTGCAATTTCTCGAAACGCGTAGACTACCGCGAGCGGATAGCGCAGCGTGTAGTTAAGCGTTACGAAAATTGTGCAGCTTGTGCGTCTTTTCAGTCGATCCTCTTTTTGAAGGCCCAATACTTGATCCCCACAAAATTAAAGGCGCAGGCGACTAAAATCCCAATTAAATTAATTCCCTGTAACGCTGGAATGGAAGTGAAGAAAAACGCCAATACCGATACCACCGCTAGACGTAGCCACAGCCCGAGGCTATTCACCAACAAATAGCGAAAGTAGCTAGATCCCAGCGGCAATTTCGCCCCGTGTTTAAAACTCCAGTTGCGATTCAAAAAGAAATTAGAAGTTAAAGCCAGTGAAAACCCAATCGCCGCCCCCAATATCAAGGCCGATTCTCGGACGGCCCAACTGGACTGGAATTGAAGCCCGAACACCGAGGCCAGGAAAAAAATTGTGGTGGAGGAGCCAATGGTATCCACAATCACCCCCGTTGCCCCCACTGCGCCGAAGCGCAAAAATTCAAACAGGGACGGCCATTTTTCGTCATAGAGGCGCAGCAAATGCCGAATATATTGGCGCTGTTCTTTCAAGCTCATTTTGCTTTTACCAAATTGCCGATCTTGAAACACGATGGGTATTTCGCTTAAATCGGCTTGGGGATGCTTGGCCACAATTTCCAATACAATTTTCCAACCGATGGGGTTATACCGATCAAACTCCAACACCGAGCGACGCACTGCCATATAGCCGGTAGTGGGATCGCTCATCGGCGTAATGCCAAAAGTTAGCCAAGCAGCAGTACTTGAAATCAAACGGCGGTACCAGGGCCATTCCACGGCGCCACCGCCAGGTACGTTCCGGCTGCCCACCGCAATATCAGTGCTGCCGTCCAAAATGCGTTTCACCATGTCCGGCAGCACCGCTATTGGATGGCTCATATCCGCATCCATCACCGCTACCACCGTACCCGTTGCGGCCTTAAATCCATCAATCACAGCGGCACTTAATCCACGTTGCAGCCCCACCCGGTCAATCGCCCGAACCGGAAATTGATCCGCCAATGACAAGGCCACCGCATAAGTGCCGTCTGGCGAATGGTCGTCCATCACCACAATCTCGTGGCTAAGGTTGGTGTCGCGCAGCGCGGCCGAAATCATCGGGATAATCTGGGGTAAATTTTCAGATTCGTTATAGGTCGGCAGAATCACCGATACATCAAGCCTTGGTTCAGACATTTGAATATTTTAGGCGATGGGCGGGTCGGTGGCAAATTGTTCGGTGCTAGAATTAAGCATGAAAACTACCTGTCGGGGGATGAAGGTTGCAATTGCGTTCGGGGGTCTTTTTATGGCGTTCCACTCGACTGCCATTGCCCATGACATCACTTTTTCGCCGATTTTCGCCCTGCCAGTGGGCTCATTTGCCAAAAATACAACGGCCTTAACCATGGGGATTGATACCGCCTACAATTGGCAATTTACCAATGTGTCAGTAGTGGCGTCCCTCGGATTCTGGGCCTATGGCAAGCAGGCATTGCCGGCCAAAACCATCGATCCGGCCGTGTCGGACGCCATCGAATTCCAATTCGATAACAATTTGTTTCATGGGGGAGTGGGCGCGCGTTATCGGTGGCCTTCCGACGGGATCCAGCCGTACGTGCAAGGAATCACAGGTATCATGGGCATTTACACCGAAGTGTCCTCGCGAGACGGGAGTTCCGTGGAATCGCTGCGAATCGTGGGCACCAAATTGGTTCAGTCCAGCACGACACCTTATGGCCAGGTGGGGATCGGCGCGTTGATTCCCCTGCGTCAAACCGCGTATTCCCGATCAGGACGGGTCGGTTTTTCGGCCAATATCGACATCAACCTCAATTATTTTATGACGGGCGAAATTGAATATTACTCGATTTCGTCGGTCCAAATTTCCAATAACGCTGTCCAAATAACCCGATTTAAAGGCCCCATTCAGATGATGATGGCAAGCGCCGGAATTAACTTGGCATTTTAATGATGACTCGTAAAACCATCACTTCAACCGCAGTAACACTTCTGATTGGCCTCGGTTTGGCAATTGCCATTTGGCTGTGTTTGCCCTATCTGTTAACCCGGTTTCATCATCTGGAATTAATGAGTATTGATGCCCGATTTGCCATCCGGGGTGTTCAGCCGTCGTCGTCCCAAATTGTCATTATCGAAATTGATCGGGCCAGCCTGGATAAAATCGGGAAATGGCCGTGGCCCCGTTCCTATTACGCGGACTTAGTCGCCATATTAAATCAGCATGGGGCCAAGGTCATCGGCTTTGACATTATGTTTGATTCTGAAAGCAGTCTGGGCGAGCAAGAAGATGCAGTACTGTCAGCCGCATTTGCGCAACATCGCAACGTGGTTTTGGCCTCAAAACGCAGCGTGGAATCGGGGAATGGCTTTAAAATGGTGAGCTGGGATTTGCCTATCAAACCCTTCCGCGACTTTGCCGACACTGGTTTTGTGAATCAATTCATTGATCCCGACGAATTGGTCCGCCAATCATGGGGCTTTTTTACCATCGGAGAGAATCGCCAGCGATTTTCTTGGGACCTCATGATGCTCGCGCACTATGATGGGGTGCCGACCGCACAAATTACGCTTAAATCTGACCGGCATATTCAAGTCGGGAAACGGGCCATTCCCTTTGAGGCAAATGGCCGTATTCGTATCAACTACCAGGGGCCGGCACATCGGTTCCAAATGATCCCGTTTTATCAGGTGGCAGAACAGCGCTATCCCCACATGGATGTTTTTAAAAACAAAATGGTCCTCATTGGTGCCACGGACCCCGTTCTCCATGATTTCTTTTTTACCCCCTTCGGCGAAATGTCCGGGGTTGAATTGCACGCCAATGTCCTGCAAACCCTGCTTGAAAACAAAATGATTCGAAGCGTGCCCCTTTGGGCCAACATGGGCCTAACTCTCCTCGTGCTCGCCCCGATTCTTTATGTGTCAGCTCGGGCGCGGGTGATGAAGGCATTGGTGGGGGTAGCCGGGGTCTTAATGGGGTATTCCGCAGTTGCGATCACGGCATTTATAGCGGGCAGGGTATTGATATTCTGGGGAACACCAATGGCATTGGGTACCGGTATCTACATCGTAATCGCAATAATACGCTACGGGTTTGCCGAGCGGGAGAAGCGCGAAATGAAATCGCTATTCCAGCAATACGTGTCCCCCGAAGTGGTAGAAACACTGCTCAAAGACCCCAAACGATTAAAACTCGGCGGCGAAAAACGAGAACTTACGGTCTTTTTCTCAGATATTCGATCATTCACCACGTTTTCAGAAGCCCATACCCCTGAAGAAATTGTGGATCAGCTGAACGACTACCTAGATGCGATGACCCGCGTGATTTTCAAGTGGCGCGGCACCTTAGACAAATATGTGGGCGACGAGATCATGGCGGTGTGGGGTGCTCCGTTAACTCAGCCCAACCATGCCAGTCTTGCCTTGCGCTGTTGCTGGGATCAATTGGCCGAGCTTCGCATTTTGCAGGCCCAATGGACGGCGGCTGGAAAAGCGGTTTTAGACATTGGAATGGGACTTAACACCGGTGAAATGATTACGGGAAATATCGGTTCGGCCCAGCACAAAGACTATACCGTAATTGGTGATGCGGTGAATCTGGGTGCGCGTCTCGAGGCAGAGACTCGGCATCATGGCACCACCGCCCAACCGTGTTATCTCATCATCTCCGAATTCACCTACGCCCACGTCAAATCGATTTGCAAGGTAAAAGATCTGGGAGAGGTTACTGTGAAGGGCAAGAACAATGCCGTTAAAATATATGAAGTAGTGGATGTGGATATGACCGCTGGTCCGGAGGACGAATAATGGGCGAAACCGTGTGGGGAGATTCCTCAATCAAAGCAATCGCTGTTCAAAAGGCAATTATTAAAGACCTATGCCACGAAGCTATTAAACCGCTCACCAAAATAATCTATAAACTAGATGAAGCCCAAGACGCTGAACTTCCCTACGAGGTTGTCTCGCAAGACATGTTCCAGTTCAGCACTCAATTTCGGGAAACTATTACCCAATTCAAAACCAGTGCCGCCCGCGTGTTACCGCTCTCTCCGGGCCCCCAACCCTGGGCCGACCTAATCCGCGAGACTGTGGCTACCTTGCTTCCCTCGCCAACTCCGGCCATCCTCACGCTTCCCACCACCGCGTTTTGCCATGCCGACCCCCAAGCGCTGAAATTCATCACCCACGAAATCATCCAAAATGCCGTGCGTCACCACCCACAGCAGGCCCCTCGGCTAGAGGTCATCTTGCTAGAGTTCAACGAAGATCCCAGCGCCGCCCCGTACTACCAACTAATCGTGACCGATGATGGCCCCGGCATCGATCCCGCCCAACTGCGCCATATCTGGGAATCTGAAAATCCCATGGCGCAGTCAGGCAAAAATGGCCTCATTGCTGTGAATTACCTCGTCACCGCAATGGGTGGCCTTGTGTTCATTGAAAACAACACCGAATCCGGCATTACGCTTCGCCTTCAGCTGCCTAAGGCTTAAGATTTCTCGTCGTCGCTCAGTATCTGGGTTTTCACGCCCAACAGTTGAATGTTTTCTCCGATGACCTCGGTAATCCATTTGGTTTCTTTTTCTTTGTTAAACGCCCGAACATGAATCCGGCCTTCCACCAATACTGGCTTCCCCTTCTGGAGGTATTGTTCCGCCAGACCGGCTAGTTTGCCCCATACGGTGACGGGAACAAAGTCTGTGTTAGTTGATCCATCTTCGCGCTTGTGATTGCGATTGATCGCCAATACGAAGGTCGTGCGTTTAACTTCATTAATCGTGTGAATTTCCGGGGGTCGGGTTAACCGTCCCACCAGAGTTGCGCGATTGTAGTTGTAGCTCATCGTTTTTCAAACTCCTTAAAAAGGGTATTTTTGAGCCCGTTTTGGTCTGAAAGGCCCCGTTAGGTCATTTAGCAGCGCTTCTAGCTGACCCCCCAAGATCGTTTCAGCCCTAATGCAGGGCAAGTTCTGATCGTAACAGCTTAGCTCCATCCAAACCGATACAGGCAATGCACATTGTCACTGGATCAAAATACCAGCGCTAGTTAATTACGTCAATAAAAATATATTTATAAAATAATCGAAATTTACTGTAGCAGAATCATGCAAGATAGGGGATCCTGAAACTGCATCAAGATCCGGTGTTCCAACATCTGGAATGCGGTAAAGCCCCGGGGTTGCCCCGGTCCGCCAAAAGGAACCATGGGATAAAATCGGGGTTTCGGTTTCTCGGTTTCCAGTTGCATTAAATGCACCACTTCTTTCGAAGATTTATCCATTGCCGTCGTTAAGAAATAAATCTTATTGGGTGCCGCAACCCCCCTAACCGGCAGTAAAAGATGGGCAGCCGGAACCTGATACTCCCACACTTTCACGCCAGATTTGGCATCATAGGCCAGTATTTTGAACTGGGCAGCAAAATCGCCGTCGCCGCTGCCTAGGCCGGGTGCGCCATTTAGTAGCGGGTCCACAGTTTCCTGAGCAGGCACATAAAACCGGGTGGAATCGGCCGAAAGTTCACTAATCAGACTCATAGAGGCGGGCATTTTTCGGCTCCACAATAAGCTACCGTTCTGCACATGAAACCCATAAAACGTCGCAGACTGATTCGGATCGCCAGCCGTCACCACCAACACATTTTGTACAATCGATGGCGGAATCAATATGGTTTCAGCCAGCCCTTTGCGCCATAATTCTTTGCCGGACTCAATGTGAAGGGCCACCAGCTCATTTTTATCGTTGTCGAGCACTATAACAAGTCCCGAAGTTCCAACGACGGGCAGGCTCAGACTCACTGGGATTGGCAGGGTCCATTTTTCCTTGCCGCTTTCTTTTTCAAGGGCAGTGATGTCTTTCGGTGTCGCCAAAATTACGGTGCTGCCCAATATCGCCAGCTGCACCGGCTCAATTGATTTCAATCGTTTGCGATACAGGACCGACCCAGATTCAGCAGACAACGCCGTCAACGTGTTGGCCGTGCTCGTCGTAATCGCCATTACCACTTTCCCGGATGCCATTGGATTTCCCAAAATCGGATCTTTCAGATTTTCAGACCATTTGACCCGGCCATCGTAAGGAGCCAGCCCGGTCAGTGTGCTGCCATAGCCCACAATCACGGTACTAGATAAAAATAAAGGCTGCGGAAATATCGGGTTGGGGCCAAGCGATTTGGGCACGTTAAATTTCCAAAAAATAGATTTGGCGCCCTCAGCAGGAACAATGGAGCGTACATAATTACGATTTTGCACGGAATATCCCGGCGTTTCCCAACCATCTGCTTCAGGAATGGGTCTAATCACCGTAGGGCGATTGCCTTCGCCCATCCAAAAACTATTCACAATGCTCCGAAATTGAGGCTGAACTGTCTTCCATGTCTTAATATCGGTATTAAGCGATAACAGAATGCCTTTTCGCCCCGCCACCAAATAATAAAATTGAACAGAAATATCAGACTTTCCAGGTCGAATGTTGATACATTCCCAGCTGGCATCAGAGCGCGCGCTTTCGTCTTCAAAATTTGTCCCTTTTCGCTCACTTAAAATACGCCATCCCGAAAATGTCGTTTTTTGAATATGGTTTCGGAAATCAGAGATTTCAATAATGTTGCTGAAATTATAAGAAGAAATCGAAATGGTAGCTGGCGCAGTCGCGTGACGGAGCTTTAAAATCGTTTGATTTTGTGAGGAAATCACATTCCACTCAATCGAATATGCAGCGTTAACCTTGGTTTTGGGATCGAAAAATGGGGTGCCCCATACGGCGGACTGAGATACTGCAATCATCGCAAGTACTCCAAGTGTCCATTTTTGAACGATACTCATCCCGTGATTATATCCGTCATCCCAATAAAATAGAATCCGCCGGAAGTACTTTGAAAAAGCTACAGGGTTTGGTAGGATTTCGAGTACCATGAGACGCCAAGCAAGAATTAATTGGACCACACTTTTCTGTGTTGTCATCGCCTACCAACTATTGGGCACTCTTTGGTATTCTAACTATATGTTTGGCGAAATCTGGGTGATCGGACTCAGCAAATCCGTAGAAGATGTCGGGGCCTATGGCGTTTTCATCTACCTAATCGGCATCGCCTTAGCGTACCAACTGAACATTTTCTTCGCCCAACTATTCATAAAAGAAAACATCCACAATTTCTCAAACGCATTCTTCAGAACCCTAAAACTATGGGGCGCGTTCTTTGTGCCTCTATTGCTACCCCTGTTTTTGTTCTCAGGGTATTCCATACCATCAGCCCTAATCTTCCTAAGCTACACCATAGCGTGCCTAGCCATAAGTTCCTTCGGCATCACCCGCTGGCCAGCCAAGCGGTAGGCAACAAAAAAGACGCAATCTGCACAATTTTCGCTTTGCTTAACTACACCGCTTCGCCTGATGGCTCCGCTCCTTGGTAGTCTGCGCAAAACAAGAAATTGCACATCTCACGACTTTTTTATTGTCTAGTGGTCTAGGATAGGACGAAAAAATAAAAACGAAGTGTGCTTAAAGAGCCTATTTCTTTTCGGTGTACTCAGTATGCTTACGCGCGATCGGATCGTATTTTTTTACCTTGAGTCTCTCAGCCGTGTTTTGTTTGTTTTTGAAGGTGTGGTACCGGTGGCCGGTTTCTTCACTTTCCATTTCAATATGAATGCGAACGCCTTTTTTTGCCATGTCAGTTCCTTTTTAAAATTTAACGTTATTCTTTTTTAGCACAGACGAAATGCCTTTTTTCGAAATCGTCCGGAGGGTGCGGGTTGAAACTTTAAGTTTTACAACGCGTCCGTTTGGCAATACCACCTTTTGGGTTTGCAAATTAAGCTCGCGGGGTCGGCTAGTTTTGATATTTGAGTGACTAACTCGATTTCCTTTAAGTTTGCCTTTACCGGTTAGTGTATCTTTTCGTGACATAATTCTTCCTCCTCCCCAGTTAATTTGCAGGGAAATGAGATTTTGCCATAGATTTACATCAAGTTCAAGCGGTTGAAATTCAAGCGAATACTCCCTAGAATGAGTTCCTCAATCGATTTACCTGCCAAATGGGTCTAAATTTGGGTTGGCAAAAAAGGAATAAAATACCGATGTACAAATATAAAGAATCCAAAGGACTGAAACGAAACGGTGGCGCAATCTGGTGGGCAATCGTTCTCTTGGCACTGGGTGAATTAATTATTCTAGCGCTGGTTCTCAATCAAAACCGCATGCTCCATTCCACAATAAACAGCATCTCCACGCAACTGGAAGAATTCCAGCACGCCGACCCCTCGGCGGTGATGGATCAGCAATTTGAGCACGTCAATCTAACGATGACCGGTGTTCTCGATATCCTAAGCAGTATGAAACTCACAGATGATCAAATGGAAAGACTAAACCGCCTGTGGCCAAGCCCAGTTCCTGCTCAGCCGGAAGAGTCCCCAAAACCGGTGCATTCCACGAACTAGTTGAGTAGTAAATCGGGGCCAGTGTTTAAATCTAGGCTCAAAATGGGAATCCCTTTAATAACATGGATGTTATTTATAAGAAAATTATTGCAATGGGCCCGGCGTTGCCGATTTCACCGCCGCAAACTCCACCGCCCAAATTTCCGGCTAGTGCACCGGTTAAGGCGACGTCGCCGCCTAGTATGGGTTCAATTGGAGAGGAGGATGAGGGTTACTTGGAGACTATGCCGGAGAGAAATCCAAGGGCTACTCTGCTGCCATCACCACCCGCCGACTGGGTTCTGCCGAGTCCAGATGATAAAAATTGGCCATCAAATTGCGTGTTGGCGGGTACTTCATCCCCAAAACGACACTTTCTTTTCGACAACAAGGGGGAACCCACCTCCCATTCTTCAGCAACACGGGCCTTAGTTCAGAATTTTTCGTCTCTGGATTTGAGTGTGTATTCTAAGAACCCGGAAGTATTTCCCGCGGTTTACCTTGTTGAGGAGCCTGTATTAGGTAAATCAGGCGGAGTTGCGATGGAATGGCTCCCGAATGCGATTACAGTGCCATTCGGTCAAATTGGGGGGCAGCACGACGTTTCCCAGGTGGCACGTGACAAAATTAAATCGATGTCCCTTGATGCATTAAGGACTCTTCATCAACGCCTCGAAATAATTAGCAGTTGGAAATGTTCAGTTCAAGACCCTCAACTTATATTTTCGCCAGATACCGGACAGGCCTACTTAATAGACCCTGGGTGTGTTTCGCCTTCAACAAGTAAATCGTTTGGAAAGGTGACAAGGCCGTTTGCGAACTTTATGGACGTGGTATTGGCCGAACTCGAGCTCAAAAATAGGTGAGTTTGAGTCAGTCGACCTCGGTCAGAGACGGGAGTGACGCAGCATACCGAAAAAGCGACATAGTTGGGTTTGTGCTTGTACTCAGCGTTCGTACCCACGAGCGAGCGGTCGAAATTGGCTGGCAAAGGGTCTCGGTCAAAAAAAACATAAATAGGGTTGTTGAGCGAACTTGACCCTCCCTGCAATGAATTAGCACATTCTCACCACGCAATAAAACCGCTTGTATTTCAGGAAAAGTTCGCTTCGCAATTTCACGGTAGCCATTAGTGTCACCTTCTCTCACGGGGTAAAAGCGGACAGCGCCAGATTGCGAAGGGTCTCCCTCGACTTTCGCGACATTCAATATGTAGGTAAATTTAAAACCATCACCTTTTGAGGGATCATAATATTTCTGTGCAGCATCAGAACCCGAAAATGCTAGAACCCCGGCCCCAATCTGAAGGCAAAACGGGCCGATGTCTGATAGCTTAGGACCTAGTTGAATATAGTGTCTTAATGTAGGGTTAGAAATGAGTTTAAATGACATTGGGTTGATATTACCACCCGGGAGAGTCAAATGGCCGGGCGGCCTTTCTATAAAAATAAATGGTGCGCCCGGGCAGATTCGAACTGCCGACCTACGGATTAGAAGTCCGTTGCTCTATCCAGCTGAGCTACAGGCGCATACACTACCTTTGTTAAGTTAACATATTTGGATTCACGGACGAAGAGGAAATGCACGGATGATATATAAATTAATCGCCGGCTATGTTGTAAGTCATGAATTTTATATTTGGGGTGCCTTAAAAATCGGGGTAAGCCGAACAACCTTTAGGCACCTTACTAAAACCCTCATAGACCGAATTGGCGGATTCCCCGAGTTTGGATGCGTGCCGCCGAGGCATTTGGCAACGCTTAGGGCTTTTTTTGGAGCGGGTGCTGACATTCCTGTGCCGTTGAGGCAGGCCCCAATAGATCAGTTAAGGGCGATGTTTAAAGGCGCCATGCGAGAACAACCTAGCATTACCGATTTTTGGTGGAAGGCCATCGAAGCCTTGCGCGGCAATGAAAAAGTGAATCGGTACTTACCTGATGCGTGGGAAATCCTGCGAGTGGGGGGCATTGGCCCCCTTAGCGTTCGTCGAAGTATTTCGAGAAATCGTCCGGGTTTAGGTTATCTACGAAGTCTTTGAATTGCTTGGTTTCTTGCTCGTCTTTTTCTGAATTTACCATTTTGGCCTTGGCCATCACTGCCTCAGATACAAAGATCGGAACATTGGCTCTCACGGCGACGGCAATGGCGTCAGAAGGACGCGAATCGATTTTGATGGGAGTATGACTGCCGTTCCCCTTGGTAAGCTCGATGAGCGCAAAAAAGGTGTTGTCGTTAATTTCGTTGATGACCACTCGGGTCACGGTACCACCCAGCTCTTTAATAAGTTTGGTAATAAGGTCGTGTGTCATGGGGCGAGGAGGTTTGAATTCTTGCAATTCCATAGCGATTGCCGCTGCTTCAAACATCCCAATCCAAATAGGTAAAAAATTTCGCTCTTCAGCGTCCCGCAGCAGTACAATAGGCGACATGTTTTTAGGGTCGAATCCAAGTCCGCCTAACTGCATTTCGATCATGCGAAATTCCCTTCTATTTAGTGACGAATGTGACGACTTCAGAAAATACGTTGGGTTCGTGTACAGCTAAGCTAGCTAACATTTTACGATTCAACGCAACGCTCTTTTTGTTGGCTTGGCCAATAAATTTAGAGTATGAAACGCCCACGTTGCCCAATCCAGCATTGATTCGAGCGATCCATAGAACGCGGAAATCTCGTTTACGGCGTCGGCGGTCACGGTAGGCATACTTAAGCGCATGCAACATAACCTGGTGGGCCGGGCGGTATAGCTTAGAAAGAGATCCTACGAATCCCTTGGTGATTTTTAATACTTTTTTGCGTCGGTTTCGGGCGACATTACCCCGTTTTACTCGTGCCATTTTCCCGTCTCCTTCTGCTTACTTCCCAATACCTGGGATCATTATTTTGATTTTGGCCAAATCTGAGCCTGATACAACAACGTGCCCTTGGCGCGACCGCTTTGTCTTGGAGCGTTCGTGAGCCAATAAGTGGCGATTGCCAGATTTGCGACGCTGCACTTTACCAGTGCCTGTCACTCGGTAACGCTTGGCGGCTGCTTTTTTGGTTTTAATTTTATATTTTTTTGCCATTGCTCTACTTCCTTTTTATTTGGTCTTTGCTTTTCCGGGCGCAATCGAAACAATAAATGTTCGTGCTGCTTGAGAAATACCGGATTCCGGCACTCCCCATTCGCCAATCTCACCTAAAAACCGGTTGATGAGGTTGGTTCCTAATTCAGGGTGGCTCATTTCGCGGCCCTTGAAAAAGATCGTTAACTTTACTTTGAACCCTTTGTCTAAAAACTTCTTTGCCGCATTTAATCGCACGGTGTAGTCATTGTCAGAAATCTTAGGGCTCATCTTGAGTTCTTTGACTACGTGGCTTTTGTTGCCTTTTTTCGCTTGCTTGTCTTTTTTCTGTTGTTCATATTTGAACTGACCGAAATTAACTAAACGACAAACTGGAGGGGACGCATCTTCGGATAATAGTAAAAGGTCGAGGTCTCGTTCATCTGCGAGTCGGAGGGCTTCTTCAATTGGCAATACGCCTAGCTGTTTCCTATTCTCATCGATACACCGAACTTCTTTTGCCCGTATCCGATCGTTAAGTATGTACTTTTTTATTCGATGTCCTCCTTACAGCGGCGCTCTTAATTGTATAAGGTATCCACAATAACATAAAAAAAAATTGAGTGTCAATTCAAGTTGGGTGTAAATTGACTATGGATGAAAGAGGCCAGCGGCTATAGCAACTTGGTAAATGCCAAATTAAGTCAAAAAATGTTCGGCGTCGAGCGCGGCCATGCAGCCAGTGCCAGCCGATGTTATGGCCTGCCGGTATTTCTTGTCCTGGACATCACCGGCTGCAAAGACGCCGGGAACGCTTGTGTTGGTGGTACCGGGTTCGGTGAGAATATAACCGGTTTCGTCGGTTTTGAGCTGTCCGTTTAAAAAGGCGGTATTGGGAATGTGGCCGATGGCGTAAAACAGCCCTGCGACCTCAAGGTCACGTTGTTCGTTGGTTTTATTGCTTTGAACTGACAGGTGGGTGAGTAAGTTTTCGCCTTTGGCCGCAATCGGATCAGTGTTCCATAGAATTTCGATCTTTGGATTGGCAAGCACACGGTCTTGCATCGTTTTTGAGGCGCGCAATTCATGACGCCGTACCACTAAGTAAACTTTTGAAGCGAATTTGGTCAAAAAGCTGGCTTCTTCGCAGGCCGAATCACCGCCGCCAATGACAGCCAGCGCCTTGTTACGAAAAATCGGGAGGGCACCATCGCACACGGCGCAGGCCGAAATGCCCTTTTGCCAATACTCCGATTCCCCAGCAATGCCCATACGTTTGGCGGTAGCGCCAGTCGCGATGATGAGTGTATCTGCGGTGTAAGTGGTATTTTCGACGGTCACCTTAAACGGGCGAACGCTTAAATCAACGCTGTCCACTGTTTTGGTGAGGATTTCGGTCTGACAGTGCTCGGATTGTGCCCGCATGGCCATCATCAGCTCGGGGCCGGAAATACCGGTCGGGAACCCCGGAAAATTTTCGACTTCGGTGGTCGTGGTGAGCTGGCCGCCCGCCGCGATGCCCCCGGCCATCTCGCCTTCAAACATCAGTGGTGCAAGATTGGCGCGGCCTGCATAAATGGCGGCAGTGTGTCCGGCGGGACCGGATCCGATAATAATAACTTTACGATGGCTGTTCATAGATAGATTAATCCTTCCTTAAAAATGCGAGATTATCGCGGGTTAAAAAATTCCATAATTTTTTGATCCTGGGTTTCAGCTGGCTCGCTGTGCGCTGAAACAGGGGCAGTGCCGGGTGTGGCGGCCCGAGGGGCTTCTGTCTGACGCACGGGTTCGGCAGGTGCTTTCGTGGGCGTCACCGGGACGGCATTTTCGGTGGTTTCTCCATTGTCATGTGTCTCTAGGGCCGGGGCGGCATCATCAAGGTAGATTTCTCGTTTGGGCGTACCTGTTTCCCAGTTATCGTGATGCGGGGTTGCGCCACCAGCGGCCATAAACTCGCGAGGTGGGGTGCTGCGTAAGGCGTACATCATAAAGTCTTTCCACATCATCGCGGGAATCCAGCCACCCGTAACGCCATTCATCGGCGTGTAGTTGTCGTTACCGACCCAGGTTGCAGTGACCATTTGGGGGACGAATCCGATAAACCAGGCGTCGCGGTAATCGGAGGTCGTGCCGGTTTTGCCCGCCATCGGACGCGGCAACTTGGCGGCTTTGCCCGTGCCATAATCCACCACTCCCTTCATCATATCAACCAAAGTGGCGATTAAATCAGGGTCGAAAACCCGCTTTTCTTCGAAACGGCTTTTGTATAAAGGAACCCCATTGCGATCTTCTATTCGAACAATGCTTACGGGCTCGACCCGAACGCCATTGTTGGCCAATACCCCATATACCGAGGTCATTTCAAGCATAGTCGTTTCATTCGCCCCTAATGGCAGCGATAACACCGGTAAAAGAGGCGATTTTAAGCCCAGTCGCCGTGCCACGTTGATGACATATTTGGGACCCACAATGTTGGTAATTTTGATCGCTACAATGTTGATTGATAGCTCGAGGGCCTTTCGTAACGGAATAGGACCCAAGTACTCTTGCGTGTAGTTCTGAGGGGAATAAGTACCGTTTCCGGTATTAAAGGTAATGGGACTGTCATCAATAATCGTGCTGGACGTCATCCCTTTTTCAAGGCCGGCCAGGTAAACAAAGGGCTTAAACGCCGATCCTGGTTGCCGTTTGGCTTGGATCGTACGGTTAAAGGCGCTTACCCGAAAATCGGTTCCCCCTTGCATCGCAAGGATGTACCCGGTGCGCGGGTCCATCGCAAGCAAGGCGCCTTGGTCAAAATGAAGGTTCGGCACGGGTTTTCCGGACTGGGTCTGCTGGATGGATTGGCCCATGTCCACGTATTTCTTAACCACCGTCTCGGCTTTGCGTTGCATGTCATAGTTCAGCGAGGTATAGACCCGCATCCCCGAGGTATATGCCGCCTGCTCTCCGTAACGTTCAATAAGTTGCTGAACGATATATTCGGTAAAGTACGGTGCTTTGTAGCGCAACATGCGCCGATTTGCTATTTCCAAATCCTGACGTTTGTATCGGTCGGCGTCAATTTTGGAGATTTTCCCCAGTTCCACCATCCGATTGAGGACAATTTCTTGCCGACTTTTGGCCAATTCAAAATTTCTGAATGGGGAATATAGTTCAGGGCCGCTTAATATCCCCACCAACATCGCAGCCTGCGGGATGTTTATTTCAGACGCGTGTTTGCCAAAATATTGAAGGGACGCTGATTCAATCCCATAGGCGTTATGCCCCCAATACACCTGATTAAGGTACATTTCTAATATTTCTTGCTTGGAATATTTACGTTCCATTTGAATTGCTAAAATGGCCTCGGCAATTTTTCGAGAGATTTTCTTTTGTTTCTTTAAGAATAAGTTTCGGGCCAGCTGCTGAGTGAGCGTGCTCCCGCCTTCGACGAAGCTACCGGCGATGATGTCACGAAATAGTGCCCGGAAAATCCCCTGAATATTAATACCAGGGTGGGAATAAAACTCCCGGTCTTCAATCGCCACGACCGTATCTTTAATGGTGGGCGAAATTTCGGAGAGGGGAATAACCATTCGGTTTTCTTCCTCATGAAGCTGCGCCAGAATGATGCCATCGTCTGAATAAATCTTGGTGGTTTCGAGCGGCACGTAGGTGCTGATTGAATTCACATCCGGCAGCGTCCTAGAGACGTTAATAATAATGATGGCCATTACAACTGCCATAAACGACCCAATGACGAGACCGTAGTACACAACCTTGCGCATTACACCTGAAACGCGGCGTTGGGTATTTAATCTTGTATTATAAGAGAGTCCTTTGGGCCTCTTGGTCGGCCGAGGCGCCCCTGATCGCTTGCCTGGTTTGAACGTCATAGCGTCAAACAGTATCACACACCATTAATTATTCGCTAGATAATTTGAAAAAAATCAGAGATAATCCTGCCGAAGCTGGGTCTTTATATTTTCAAGCACTCTCCTTACCGCAATCCCAAACAGAATGAAATTTACCCAGCCTTGATTCGATAACTTAGTGGGGAACACCCTACCAACGATAAAATTTGAACTCAAAGTATGCGTAAAGGTTGATAGGTAGTTTAAGGCAAAAGGGGGATGAGGTCACAATGAGAATACAAATTAAAACAGGATTAATGAGACTTTTGGGGCAGGGAATTGCGCTTGCCGTCGTGGCTGTAGTGGGGGCAACGACTGTGTTTGCCGCCGACGTCGTTGTTTCATTCGATGTCAATTTGGGAGGTGGCGCGAGTGGTTTTGCTGACCGAATTTTAGAAGACGCGGAATTGCCGAATCCCGCCGATGTAACGGCCCGATGGCACCTGATTGAAAATGGTGCTACCCAAATGGGTTTAACGACTGCCCCAGCTCAAAAATATGCGGGCAACCGATCTTTAGCCTATACACAAGCCCCTGGCCAAATGTCGTGGGAATATTTTGTTGATGGCCGAACCAACCTTACTTCATATCGCCAATTGATCTATTTCATGAAAGCGTCTGGCACGGGGGTAACCGCTAAGGTTGCGCTAGTTGAGGCCAGTGGCGAAGTGTGGATTCAGCGTAATGCTCAAACCGTTAACACGACTTACACGGTAATGGGGGCTGATCTGAATGCCTCTGAGTATGAAGTGAGCGGTACACCGGTAGACGGCACATTGGACCTTACTAATATTATTGAAATCCGATTGATCACAACCGGTACTGGGCAAAGCATTTTTGCGGATAACCTAACATTAACAATTTCAAGAGCCGCTGATTTCTCAGCAGTGGGCGGGCCGATCTTGATTTCTCGAAATTCACGGCCTCAAAATCCAATTGAATCGGGAATATTGGCAAACTTTGAAGGGGCATCGACTTCTTCAAGCGACGGCGGTAACGATACCCGCAGTGTTTTATCTACTCAACCTAACTTCCTTTCACTGTCAGCGGTTAACGGGCTAACTTCTGGTGGACTTGCCATTTCAACCGTTTTCAAACCTGAAAATGCGGTGTCGGCGGAAGTGTTTGCAGGTTCAAACGCAGCTCGGATCGATATTCCATTTAACAACCAAGCTGTTTCTGCGGTGAACTGGGGCGTGTTGTTAAACGAGCAGCAAACTAACGGTGCAGCAGTGAATCCGACGATGGTTCCAATGAATTTGTCGACCTGGGACTATATTTCGTTATATGCCCGAAAAGCGAATGCTAGCGATAGCGATGTTCAATTTGCAGTTGCCTTTGCAGAGGGCGGTGCGGATGCTGAGCAAGAAATCTGGATTTCTGACCGGATGAAGCTGAACTCAGCGACATACCAACGATTTGAAGTGGGATTGAATAACGTAGCCCTTCGTTTGAGCACTGATGGCGCACAAAACGGCAATCGCGTGTTGAATTTAGACAATGTGAAAGCGGTGTATTACTTCTTTTATAAAACATCTGACAATAACCAACCACAAGCGATCTACTTGGATGAGATCCTGAAATCGAATACCGATACATTGGCACCTCAACTGGGTGACCTAACATTAACCAACCGAACATTAACGCGTGGTGACTTCCAAATCAGAGTGCCTGTGAGTGATGGCGGTGGTATGGATTATGCTGCTCGACCAACTGTAACTTTGGCGCAAGGCGCGAATGTAGTGGGTGTTAACGTTGTATCTTACACAAACGGATCGTTGCTATTGGCTGGAACAATGCCTGAATCTATTACAGGTGGCACTGTTCAATTAAATGTTACGGGCATTCGAGACTTAGCAGGAAATACCGCAAGATTAACTCAAGAACTGCAATTTAACCCCTTGTTTGTGCCGCTCCCGAATAATCAAACCGTTCTAACCTTTTTTGATTTTGGTCAAAAATATACGGTAGCGGGCACACCTACCGTGGTGGATGACTTAACCCGCCTTGACCTTACTGATGAACCTCCGTTTGACGCGCCATTGGTTCGCAATACCCAGATCACCGGTTTGAACTTCACTAACGGATTGACCTTCAACTTAACCGACACCACCGTGTTCCAAAACTCAACCAGCTCACAGGCAGGAATGGGTGCATTGAAAGTAAACTTGGCATTTGGCGATGGTACAGACTTTGCGACACCACGGGGTGATTCGGCCAGCGTATCCAACTGGGGTGCTATTCTACTTCACCGCAACCGCGATCAATCGGCGTTTAACTTGGCGGGGTTCCGTACCCTTGGGTTTTATGCAAAATCCAAAGACGCCAGCGCACCGATTACAATGGCGATTGGATTTGAAGAAGATAACGGCAACACGGCAATCAATGAACGATGGGTGTCTGAGCGATTCACATTAACCAACGCGTATGAATTGTATTCAGTGGGATTGGACAACAAGGCCTTAACCTTAGATGTAACCGGACCCACTGGCGGTAACAAAACTTTTGATGCGGCCCGCATTAAATCGGTTTACTATTTTATCTACCGCGGTACCGCAACTGGAAACGCAGAAGTTTATATGGACATGGTCCATACCCGCATCGACGATGTGAAACCCGTTGTTACCGACGTGACCACTACTTCTCAAGCCGACACCTTCACACTAGAAGCCAGCATCCAAGAGCTGGGTGGTGTTGGTGCTGTACAACCGACTATCACTGTGACTCGCATTAGCGATGACACCGTGGTGCCGGTAACCATCACTCAATTTACCAATTCTAAATTAACGGTAACGGGCACATTGCCAATTGGCCAAGTACCGGTAACCGTAGTGGTTTCAAATGTGATCGACCAATCTGGAAACGTTTCGTTGCCATTTACCAAAGCAATCGCGATCAGTGGCCGCAACAATCCCGAAAATCCTGAAGCGCCAGGCTTTACTGTAGTTCGTGATGGCAACATTGCTCGAGTGACTCACTTTGGTCCTAACAATGAAAACAACACATTTGAAATTCAAAACCATACCGTATCAACCGTCTTGGATTTCTCAACGCTAACCGACAAGCTGCCTGAGTCAGTAGCCTCTATTAAATTGGTTCACGATTTCGGAACCGGTGCGGATGTGAACGGTCAGCCCAACTGGGGATCATTGCTGATTCAAAACAAATCAGACAGCAGCGCATATAACTTCACGGGTGCGCAAACTCTGGCAATGGTTGTAAAATCAAATGCGCCAAGTGGATCTGTTGAATTTGCAGTGGCGCTGCAAGATTCAGATAACGAAGTATGGATTTCACGCCGAGTGACATTGCCTACCGACTTCAAACGCTTTGGCTTCGGATTGAATGAGCAAATCTTTAAGTTAGACACCGCAGGTACCGTCGGTAACCGCCAACTGGATTTAAACGGTGTTAAAAACATCTTCTACTTTGTATTCCGAGGTGCAACCACCGGAAACGCGACAGTGTGGATTGACGATGTTAAAACCGCCAACGACACGGACCGACCGGTATATGTCACTTCGAATGTAGTGGCCAACCCCATTGCAAATTCATTCACAATTAAACCGCACTTTGACGAATTGGGTGGCTTAAGCACCACACTTCGACCGACCGTAGCAGTTGTCGCTAACGGTGAGGCCGTTGCTGATGCAGCGCTTCAGTTTGTAAATGATGAGTGGATAATTACCGGTACCGTTCCAGCAAGCGCCAACCGAGTGGTGGCCACGGTTAGTATTCGAAATGTCACTGACTACTACGGCAACGTTCGAGACGTGGTTTCAGATTTCATCGTAAGCTGGAACAACGGCGAAATTCCGGTACACGAACTGAAGTCTATGACTGGCTTGAACTTGTTTACAGCTACCAACACATTAGCGGCGGGTGATGGATTTGCCGGATTGACCCTCAACTTTAACGCAGGTAACTCTGATAATACGCAACCCGGGTTCAACTGGGGTGAAGGTATCATCATTACGCCGACCGTTGAGGCCAGTGCGGCAGTGGTTAGTTTGTACGAACGCTCACTTCAAACTCAGACGGCCACCTTGGGCTATTTAACTTATGACATCAAATCATCGATTAATGCCCCCGTAAAAACCTACCTAGTAGCAGTAGAGCGGTCTGAAAATGGCCGAAAAGAAATTTGGAAGCAACGTGAGTTTTCATTTGTTTCGAGTGACGCATTCTTCACTTCAGGCGTGACCATCAACGCAAGTGCATTTGTATTGGATACAGTGAACGGCGATGTACTGAATAATCGCATCGATCTAAATAATATCGAGTCGATCCAATTGGTGGTTGATCGTAACAACGCCAGTGCCAATCCAGTGACGTTAACGCTTAAAAACATCGTATTGCGTAAGCAAGATACCCGTAACTCAAGACTTGTCACCGTCTTGGATCGATTCGATACCGAAGTGGTAGTGCCAACTGATAACTCAAACAGCACACAAACCGTAACCGGTAATTTGGTACCTGGTGCGACCGTCGTTGAAGTTATCCTACCTGATGGATCGGTAATTCCTGCGACGGTGGTCGGAAATACTTGGACCGTTACGATTCCAAACTTGGCGCCGGGTGATAACCCAATCCGAGTAGTGTTCTTTGATGAAAACCACAATCCAGTAAACGCTACTGATGCGGTGATTACATTTAACCCACCGGCGGCAGTTGAGCCTGCGTCAGTACCACGCTTGTTGGCGGAATCTGTAAATACCTCAGTGACCAGCCCGGCGATATACGGAACCGTGTCTGCTGGTACTGTTCAGGTTAAGCTTTATATCAACGGTAGCCCTGTGGCGACCATTGCCTCTAAGGCCGTTACCCGAAATATTCAGGTCACTTCTTTGGTAACCTCTCCAAAAACCATTGTCGGCTCGGCAGATCAACCTAACTACTTTGTGTTCGATAACATTCGCTTTGATAACACCCGCGATGCCCGAATCTCAGTGGCTGGTATTGATGCCCGAGGCCGAGAAACCAGTCGCAGTGCGGAGATCATCGTAAAATGGGGCGTTCGCTCAAGTCTTCGAGTGCCAGGCGCGTCATCTGTGGCCGGTCCGATCTATGTGGACTTCCCAGTGGGATCACTGGCTTCTGATGTAGCACCAATCATTGATACTAACCACGAGCCCAGCGAATATCCGATCACCGTGGCTTACCGTCGATTGGCAACTGGCCCAGCGTCGTTGGTGGATATAACCATCGGCCAAGCCCTTCAATCACAACGATATGCCATCGTCTCGATTCCAATCCCAGCCGGTTCTACCAACCGTGTTGAGCCGTGGTACTTCAACCCAGCGACTAAAACTTGGACACAAGAGGGTATTTCCAACATCGAAATAGTTGACCGACTAGCTGTAGACGGTGTGGGCGATACCGACGAGAAATATATTAGATTTCGCGTGACTCACTTCTCATTGTTTGGTGTTTTGGATGTGGTGGATCAGACTGCCCCAACCGTTAATTCAGTAAAATTTGATGACAAGACTATCGAAGCTGGCGACTATATTAAAACCAGTGCCAAAATAAAATTCACGATTTCTGAACCACAAGTGGGTGATTCCGGTGTCGGTGCCTGGTCGATTAAGATGATCAAAATTGATACCGCAACGCTTGCGACATCAGATGTAACCGGCGTTAGCAATTCAGGTAATGGCAACGGTGCCACCGGTAATACATTGGTAACGGCCAATATGAACTTGAATAAATTGGGGGGTGGCCAGTATGTCGCTCAGCTAACGGTGGCTGACTTGAATGCCAACACCACGGTCTACAAGTCACCAACCTTCAACATTGAAGCGGGCTTCCAAGTGGCGAATGTGTTAAACGGTCCGAATCCATTTAACCCCAATCGGCAAAGCACCAACATTCAATACCAATTGTCTCAAGATGCCGACGTTACAATTTATGTATACAGCATCAGCGGTGAGAAATTGTGGGAAACGAAGTTAATCAAAGGTCAAACCAATGGCACTGCTGGATTTAATACAGTGCAGTGGAACGGCCGAAACAAATATGGTGAGTTGGTTGCGAATGGTGTCTATGTGGCTTACATTCTTTGCGACAACGGTAGTGAGAAAATTGTGAAAAAAGTTAAAATCGCGGTGTTGAAATAGGCAGGAGGGGATGACCATGATGAAACAGGGATTACTTGGAATCGGAATTGCAGTTATGGCCACGGTGCCAGCTTTTGCCTCAGACAATGCCGGTGCGTTTATCGAGCAAGGCATTGGGGCGCGGGCCGCTGGGATGGGAATGGCCTATGTGAGTGTGGTGGGCGATAGTCAGTCGGTGTATTGGAACCCTGCCAAATTGACCAATGTTAAAAATATCGACGTCAACGGTATGGTTACTTCAGCGTTTGAAACCAATTTTTCAAATGTTCAGGTGGCCGGACCGGTTGGCGAATGGTCGATGGGCTTGGGCTTTTATGGCGCAAATACCCCCGGTATTCGACGGACCACTCTGGATACCTTGAGCGATAGTGGGCGATTTATTGCAACCGGAGACGAGTTTTCTTATAGCGCGTCCGCTGTTTTCCTCTCTACAGGGAAGCAAATCACGCCTGAATTAAGCCTGGGCGCATCGGTTAAAGTCTTGTCCGAAGCCTTAGATTCCAATCGGGCCAGTGGCTATGGTGTCGATGTCGCAGCAAGTTACAAAGTGTCGGAGCAATTGGCCGTGGCGGCTATCGTGCAAAATGCACTGCAACCGCGCATGGTATGGAACACCGCCTCTGGTAACGTGGACACCGTACCCCGCAATCTAAAGATTGGCGCAGACTATGCGATTTTCCCGAATTGGATCGCAGCCGGAGATATTGATATCCGCCCTTCGCGTCCTTTCAAGTATCATTTGGGTACTGAATACTGGGTTAGCCCCATAGTCCCGATTCGGTTGGGATTGGACAACGTAACCACTCAAGGTGGCGCCAAGTTTGATTTAACATTAGGTACCGGCATCTACTTAGAACGGCTGAGAATGGACCTGTCCTGGAGCAATCCCGAAAACACCGTTATCGCAGATGTATGGAGATTTAGCCTAGGCTACATGTTCATTCCGTAAGGGCAGTCACAAAAGACGCAATCTGCACAATTTTCGCTTTGCTTAACTACACCGCTGCGCATTCGCTCCGCTCCTTGGTAGTCTGCGCAAAACGAGAAATTGCACATCTCACGCCTTTTCTGACCGCCCCACCGTTGCTTTCCTAGAAAAAGCCAAAAATTTAGTGCGAATGTTTAGTCTAAAATAAGAATGGGCATCTATTCTTATGACCGTCGAACGCATCATTCCTAATCCATCTCCTGATGTTAATCGCATTGCGCAGATAATGACGTTGTACCAAGCGTCCGTGGCCAGTCAGGTAGAGGCGGTACGACAGCAAAAGCGTGAAGTGTTGATAGCGTCAGTTATTGGCATGATTTTGGCGTTGTTGAGTGAAATTCGGGGTAAAGGGCTGTCCTCGGAAATAGCGATTGCTAAGATTTATCGCTTGTTGGAGATCATTGCGTTGTTGGGAATCGGTGATCGCCCGGAAATCATTGCTCAGGTGACCAAATTGAAGCATGTCGTGCAGATTTACCTGCGTCTCCAGCTGGATGTGGTGGCGATTTTGGCTGAAATTAAGTCCAAAGGTCCAGTTCATTCCCCCAAAATGTTGGAAGTAAAGTTGGCCCAGTTATTTGAATTGATCGAGATGAGTGGGGCTGATCTTGCGGGTGTTCAATTTGATTTGGCGCCTGGAATTGATTTAAGTCACTTCAAATCCGGCATCGAAGCGTCACCATTGCATCGATTTAAATCGGGCATGGCGGATTTGACACCGTTACCCACGATTCGAAAGTACCACAAAAAAGCCAGTGATATTATGCAATCCATTCCCGGACCTCGCGGCTTTCTGTCGGCGCTAGTATCGGCCAAAAAGCGCGGCTTGCGGGTCATCTCGATTACCAAATAAGCGGCTGGCCGGACTTCGAGGCTGTCGGTAAACTACTGAAATGCCAAATCCTCATTTTTTAAGTGACTCCGCGTACTTCGATACTGCCGCTGAGAATATGCGCTATGACGAGCACCTGCTGTCCCAGGCTGCCGACACGACCGTTTTACGCTGGTACGAGTGGCAAAAGCCTGGAATAACGATAAGCCATCGTCAAACGGATATTCCAGCTGCCTTGGACCAATTTGATGCCTCTGGACGCATTACTGGGGGTGGGCTGCTCTTTCATTCGCCAGGAGACCTTGTATTTGGCCTGGTGGGATCTTTGACTGATTTGCGCTGGGGGACGGGGCTGAAGGCCAAGCTCTGCCTAATTTCAAAGGCGGCCCAACAGGCGTTGACGCAAGCTGGTTTTCGCCCGCTTCCCACAACCACTGACCCGGCATTCCAAAATCGGGCGTTCTGCCATACCTATCAAAGTCCCTATGAAATAGCAGTGGGTTCCGAAAAAATAGTGGCACTGACCCTTCGAAAAATGCGCCACCATTTTATTGTGCAAGGGATTTTTCATCTGAATGACAATCACCGGGATTTTAAATTAGACACCGAATGGCATCCGTATTTGAGCCATGGGCTAATCACCCCACCTAGAGCCGTTGAAATCGGCCAGCAATTTGAAGGCGCTCTGACGGCGGCCTTAGAGCAGGGTGGAATCGGCGTGAATCAGAAAAATGGGTGTACCACCTTTGGAAATATTCAACCCGGCGTCGAATTGCAAGGGTAATGGTAACCCAAAAACGACCATATCCAGCGCATATGAAGCACCCACCAGATTTCCTGGATAATTAATGGTGGCGTCGGCAAAGAATCCCCATTTGCTCTTCCAAATGTAACCGGGTATTCCCTGAATCAGCGGGCGGTCTTGGTCGCCTACAGGTTGCCAATACGCCAACGACCCACTGATCACCCATTGGGGGGCGAGATAGAAGTAGTCGCGGGTTAACACGCGCGGGTGCGGAAGTAGAGCGGGTGCGTAGGAATAGGAGCCGCCATAAACACCCACCAGTCCCGTGTTCCCCGTTTCAAATGGAATAATTTGTTTCATTAATAGGCTCGCCTGAAACGGCGTGGGTGTTTTGGTGATGCTGGCAGCAAACTGAGTTTGCAGTTGATACCCCAGACTTAAAAATGCACTGGTTTTGGGGGCTGAGTACGCGTCCATAAACCGATGCGAGAGGGAGACAATATTATCAATCGATGCCGTGCCGTTGTAGCGCGTGGTTTGCAGATCCAGTCCCAGGTCAATCGTTGACGCCTGAATGGTGGGAAATGTCCGGTGAAATAGTTCGAATGATGAAAATATGCCCCAAATGTCCTGGGTATATGCAGCATTACCGAATTGCCCCACATGGGACACATAAGTCCCCCACTCAGGGCCCAGTGACCGATTGGTGATGCCGCCCGTGATACTGGGATAAACGCTGCTGGTAGAGTAGCCGATTCCCACGCCCGCGAAATAGCGGGTTTCTACGGTGGGTGAGGCACCGAGTACCCCAATGTGTGGGCCTAGATTGGAAGCGCGTATCGAGGCCAGCGGATTGGGAACATAGCCGATGTGATAGGGGGTGTAGGCACTGAGTGGGATGCCAGGCTGAACGGGGAAAGAGACCTCGGGATAGGCGGATTCTCGGGACAGCAGCGAGGCGGGGGGCACACGACGGGTAGGGGTGACGGCGGTCGCGGTCGTTGGGTTAAATGGCATTACGGTCACATGGTCACCGTCGGCAAGGTGGTCGATGTAACTAATATCGTCGCCTGAGGGACTCCATTGGGGGGATTCAACCCCAAGCGCAGTATTTTGGGTGAGCTGAATAAATCGTCGTGTTTGGATGTTTTGAGCGTAAATTTGCCATTGCTGGGAGGCATCGCCCAAAAACAGCAGCCATTTTTCACTGGGGTGGAGGGCAGGGGAGCGTACGTTCATTGGAATATCTGAAAAGTCAGACGAGAGAGTTTTAGATTTCATATCAAAGAGAAGTGCGTTTAATTGCCCATTCCGGTGGGCCGAAAATACGAGTTTTTGGCCATCGGCTGAAAATCGGGGGGCATAAAATGTGACATTGGTTGTGCTAATTAACTCCACTTCGCTTTCCGCGCCCGGGGTGATCTGAACTAGGGCACTGCGAATTCCGTCATTTTTGACCGCTACCAAGGTATTTGCCACTTTAGAAAAATCAAAATCAAACAAATGCCCGCCGTGGGTTTCTTGTCGCCACTCATTGGTTGTGGGGGAAACTGAAAACAGATTGGAATAGGTTTCACGGCCATCGGTGTTCGGGTGCCGCGCGGCCAGCCACAGCCGGTTTTGAATCGGTACCACCGGGGACAGGCCACCCAGGCGCTGCATGGGATATCGCTGTTTGGTACTGGTTTGAGAATCGATCGCTACCCATTCTGCCAGCGTTTTTCCGGTTCCCTTGGCAATCCACAGCGTGGACCCTTCCCAAGCGTAACCCAAAATAGGGTCCCCGCCAGCGGCAAACAGGCTTCGGCTACCCGGTGCCAGTGACAATTTGGGGAGGTGACGTTGGGCCTCGAATTCTGCCACGACTTGCTCAAAAGGGGTCTTTGTTGCGGATTCGATGGCCGCGGAAAACCGGAAAAAATATTTTAGTGGATCATATGATTTCGCCAGATTCACCACCGCCGCCTTGCCATATTTTTGATGAATATAAGCCACAAAATGATAACCATATTCGTAGCCCCGAGACAGCGGAAGTTGGCTGGGGGTTTGAACCGAGGCCTGCCAGTAATTGTAGGGATGAACGGCCGAATGTTGGAGATAATCACTGTGAAAACTAGCACTATTTCCCCGGCCACTCGCGGTTTGATAACTTTCCATAAATACGGCTAGCCCTTCAATGAACCAATACGGGGCCATCCGATTGAAGGACAAAAAAGCGTCGCCATAAAACGGAATCAGAATCCGGTATTCCGGGAGCACGATACTCATGTGTACAAAATGCGTATATTCATGGGTCAAAACGTCCTCAATTACATTGTGTGCCGCAATGCCGTGGGTCTCGTAGTCGGTTTGAATCGTGTCATATAAATCAATTCGATCCGGCAAGCTTGAAAACCCGCCATTAAACTCGTCCTGATTGGGCCAAATTACAATGGAACAATGATCGGGCTGAACGTCAAAAAATTGACTTATCTTCTGATAAACGCCCGGCGCCGCAACCGCAACCTGATTGGCATAAGCCTTCGATTTAGGCGTGAAATAAATGGTGAAATGGGGAATTTCAATGCGTTGCCACTCGTAGGCATCGGCATGCACGGGGTTTACCAAACTCAAACATCCCAAAAGGGCCAAGGCCAGGGTCCGGCGCGTGCAGCGACTAAAGCGCGATATCACCCAGTAACTCAACCTGTAACGGTTTTGGCAATTCGGCGCGAATATACGTATTAACCATTTCTTCTGAGACGGTTACACTTTTTATGTCGCCACCCGGGGCAGTGAACATGGTGTCCAACATTAAACTTTCCACAATCGAGCGCAAAGCCCGCGCGCCCACTTTTCGCTTAATGGCAATTTTTGCAATTTTTTCTAGTGCACCATCTTCAAATGTGAGCGTAATATTGTCCATTTTCATCAATTTTTGAAATTGGCGGGTGAGAGCATTCTTGGGCTCTTTTAAAATACGAACCATGTCGGCTTGATCCAATGGATTCAGCGGCGCAATAACAGGCAATCGTCCAATCAATTCCGGAATGATCCCAAATTTCAGCAAATCCTCGGATTGCAGGTGCTTAAATAAGGTTTTATTCCGTTCTTCCTTGGTCTCAGTTTCTTCGGAATGAAACCCAATGGGGGCTTGATGCATCCGCTTTTCAATAATGCTTTCCACACCGTGAAACGCGCCACCGCAGATAAACAAAATGTTGCTGGTATCAATCGTAATAAATTGCTGCTGCGGATGTTTTCGTCCACCGCCCACGGGTACATTTACCTTGGTGCCTTCCAACATTTTTAAGAGCGCCTGCTGAACACCTTCACCGGAGACATCCCGGGTAATGGAAGGGTTTTCAGACTTTCGCGAAATTTTATCAATTTCATCCACATATACGATTCCGATTTCGGCGCGCTCAACATCATTATTGGCCACCTGAACCAGGCGAAACAGCATGCTCTCCACATCTTCACCCACGTAACCGGATTCGGTCAGGGTGGTGGCGTCGGCAATGGTAAACGGAATATTTAGTAATTTGGCCAGGGACTGTGCAAACAGTGTTTTGCCGGTGCCGGTCGGCCCCACCAGCAAAATATTGCTTTTCTGAATTTCAGTATCGTCCTCCAAGTCACCGGGATTAGTGACCCGTTTAAAATGGTTGTACACGGCCACCGAGACGATTCGTTTGGCGTGCTCTTGCCCAATGATATAGTTGTCGAGCCAATCAAAAATCTGCCGAGGCGAGTGCACGTTTACCGGCTCGCTAGAGTCGGCGCTAGGCGCTTCTTCCACGCTCAAACCGGGGGCCTCGGCAAGGCCATCTGCAGGGGCATCACCCACCAAGGAGCGACATACTTCGACACACTCGTTACAGATATAATTCCCGGCAGGCCCCGCAATCAGCCGTTTAACCTGGCTTTGGTGTTTACCACAAAACGAGCAGGCGACCACGCCGGATGGGGGCAGTTCAGACATTATTTCTTTTTAGCCGATTTTTTTGCTGGTGTTTTGTCCAGTTTGCCTTTTACGCCTATTCTAGGCTCGATAATTTTATCGATTAATCCATATTTCAGGGCTTCTTCGGCACTCAAAAAGTAATCTCGATTGGTGTCTTTTTCCACGCGGCTACGGTCTTGGCCAGTATGGTGCACTAAAATATCTTCGATAATATGTTTGATACGTAAAATTTCTTTGGTCTGAATTTCGATATCAGTGGCCTGACCCCGTGCACCGCCCAGTGGTTGGTGAATCATAATCCGCGAGTTGGGCAATGAAAACCGTTTGCCGGCGTGTCCAGATGCCAATAGCAAGGCACCCATCGAAGCGGCTTGACCCAAGCAAATGGTCGAAACGTCTGCCTTGATGTGCTGCATGGTGTCGTAAATCGCCAGTCCCGCAGTGACAACACCGCCCGGGCTATTGATATACATATGAATATCTTTTTCGCTGTTTTCAGCTTCTAAAAACAAAAGCTGGGCAATAACCGTATTGGCCATATGATCTTCAATTTCATCCGTAATGAAGATGATGCGCTCTTTTAATAAGCGAGAGTAAATATCAAACGAGCGCTCCCCGCGGCCAGTTTGTTCAATAACCATTGGAATCAGTGACATAACGTTCCCCTTTCAGAACAAATCGATGCTACTTATGAAATCTTAGCGTGTTCTTTCAAAAACGCCACTGTTTTTTGTTCCAAAATACCAGAACGCAGTTGCTCAAAATTGAAATTTGGATTTTCTTTCAAGGTGGCTAATGTTTGACCTTCAGGTAAATTCCATTTTTGAATTTCAGCCTCAATATCAGTTTCTAGGGCTTCGATTTTTTCAGTTTCGCTAACGGCTTCAAGAACCAAATCCGCCCGCACTTTTTTCTCAGCCGATTCCGCAAAATCTTGGCGGACATCGTCCATCGTTTTTTGCGTTAATTTGAGGTAGTACTCCAGATTCAATCGTGAGCGGCGCAAGTTTTGATCAAATTGGTAAATCGAATAATCAATTTCACGTTGGATCATACCGGCAGGAATGTCCACTTTCGACTCTGCGACCACGGCTTCAATCACAGCGGTGTTTATCTTTTGCTCAGCCTGCTCTTTGGCCGCTTCCTCAAGCTCAACACGTGTTTTTGCGCGAAAATCGGCGACTGAAGAATAGGTGGAATTCTTAACCACGAAATCATCGTTAAATTCGGGACGTACTTTGTCCCGGATTTCTGAAATTTCGATGTCAAATTCAACCGTTTTACCGGCGACGGTCGCATCGGCATAATCGGCGTCATAGCTCACCTGAAATTGTTTGCGGTCATTTTTAGACAGACCAATCAAGGCACGATCAAAGTCATCACCAAATTGCTTCGCACCCACTCGGATGCTGGTGTTTTCGCGGGTCCAATCCTCAAGAATTTCGCCGTCGATTTTGGCTATCATAGTGAAGCGAATCAATTGATCGGTCGCAATAGGACCGTCAATTTCCGCAAATTCGGCGTGCTTATCTTGCAAATGGCGGGCGGCATCATCGATCGCCTGTTCAGTGATCGCGTTGTCTTCTTTCGAGACCTTCACCCCTTTATATTTGCCCAATTTTACTTCAGGTTTTGTGTCTACTTGGCAGCTAAATATAATCGGTTCGTTTTCTTTATATTCGGAAATATCCACATTTCGTGGTTGGTCCACGACAAACAGGTCCAATTCCTTAATCGCCAGTTGATAAGCCGTATTAACCGCTTCAATCACGGCCTCTGAAATAATCGGGCCGGGTCCATAATAGCGCTCATATACGGCGCGCGTGGCTTTTCCAGGTCGAAATCCCGGAATTTTGGCCTTTTTGACCACTTTTTTAAATGCGATATCCATCGCCGCATTGAATTCTGGTTGACTTACTTCAATTTCAAGGTCAACGGTAAAATTATTTCGTTTGTTTTTTAAAACTTTCATAATAAGAAATGTCCTTACAAATAGATGGAGCGGGATACCAGGTTCGAACTGGCGACCTTCTGCATGGCAAGCAGACGCTCTACCAACTGAGCTAATCCCGCAAATTGGCAGCGAAGCCGACATTATATTCAGGTGGTTGGGCGTCCGTCAATTGGGATTAGCGTTTGTGGGTAATAGTGGTTTTCGCCTTGGTCAACGCTTCGGAAACTTCTTCTTCAGGGTAGGGAGCTTGCAGAATATCGCTGACGTTACTAGCGGCGGCCAGCATGATGAGCTCGGGATTGGGCTTGTCTGACACGCCAATAATATAGGGTTTGAAGAGTGTTTTGCTTAATGCGTAACTCAAAGACGGTAGCTGGTCCATTTCAATCATTACGATGTCACAGGGATATAAAATAGGGTCAGTTAAAAGGATTTCGGCGGAATCGAGAATGTAGCAGGTATGGCCCATCTGGGTGAGCCGAGACTGCAAGGTATCAGTCGTGCGAAGTTTCTGGTGAATAATTAAGATCTCCATAATTCATCATGCTACCATTACAGTAAATGGAAAAACTCTTTTATTTTGCACGAGAATTACGCACGGCAAGTTCCGAGCGTTTCAACATCCTGTCGCTCTCAGACACCGAAAAAGTCGGCACCGCCGATCTTCATTACAAACTCAGCGGCGAGGTCTACGTCACCCTGTTAATGTTCGCCAAACTCGACAACGCCCAACTCGACCGCCTAATCAAAGACATGGACGATGACATCATAGACGCGGCAGATATCGCCAAAGGCAACTTATTTATAAAATGCTACGGCGGTAAAGAATACGAAGGCTTTTCAGTAGAAAAAGAATGGAATCGGCCTCGGTTTTAACCAACCATTTATATTCTGCGCGGGAAGGGACTTGAACCCCCATACCTTGCGGCGTCAGATCCTAAGTCTGATGCGTCTACCAATTTCGCCACCCGCGCAGGAAGAGCTATAATTCATAACATATAAACGGGATCGGCGTCGAGATTCTGTGAAATTTTGTTTCTTAAATTTCGATAATTAAGTAAGATAGAAGAAAATGAGCGCGTTATGTGCGTATTGAACCCTCGTAGTGATGAAAGGATTTGGATCAGTTATGAAAATTAAAAAATTGATATTGGCGGGCGTGATGATGATGGTTTCGGCCACTGGAGCTGCTTGGGCCACTGATTCCAACCCGATTACGATTACTGCGATCGTGGCGACTGTTAACGACATTTCCCTAACATCCGGCGGGACGGCTAGTTTCGGTACTGTTGCCCTTGATCCAGCACGAACCTTTATTCCGGGAACGGCAGCTGGCACCACCTCGACCCCCAATGCCGTAGCATTCGCAAACGACCCGTGGCAGGTAACCGGTTCGGTTAAAGTAACGATGACATTTAAAAATAACTTGCCAGGTGATTTGCTAATTTATACCAACCATTCTGCACAAGGCTATTTCGCTGATGTGGATACTAACCAGTTGGTGAGCACCACCAATATTTCTGGTTTGATCCACGTGGGAGACAATACCCCGCTTAATACGCGCAAAGATTCATTGTTGACTCATCCAAATGCCTACCTAACAACAGTACCAATTCGGGCTTGGGTCGCAATGAACAACGAGGCAGTAGTTACAACCAACGCCTCAGCCCCATGGGTGTGGATCACAGATGCTAGCCCTGCATTTAATGATAATCGAAATGACCTGGCACGAATTACAGCGGGTAAGCAAAAATTGATCGACTACTCGTTGGTGAGTAAAGATACGATGGACGTGTATATCCGAGGCGCATTTTCGTGGCCGAAGTTTCCGGGCACCTATATTGCAACCGTCATTATTGAATTTGTTCGCCAATAAGTAATTTAATTCTTGATAGATTGCGGCACTGTTCGCTACAGTAGTTAAAATGACGCGAATAGTGCAAATTTTGATTCTGGCGCTAATGATAATCGGGATGCCGATTCATCTATCAGCCATGTCAGCGTCCCCCGACATCATGGAAATTCAGGCGAATCCCGGCCAAAAAGTTACTGGGGTAGTGACTGTTGAAACCGAACAAGCTGGGGTAGACATTAGTGTTCAACCGTTTACGATTGATGCCAAGGGGAATTCTCGGTCGGATGACACCGCTCCGCGCAATTTAAGCTGGATTAAAACCGTCTCTTCGGTGAAGAAAACCAAGAAAAATGGCGGGAAGTTAACGATTCCGTATGAAATCTTAGTGACCAGCAATACCCAAGCAGAATACACCGCCAAGTTGGTGGTGACCGAGCAGCTTGAAAGCAAGCCTGGCAAAACTGAGTCGGGAATTATGATTGGATTGGCCTTTGGTATCCCCATTTATGTCAGCGTGCCTGCTCTGGAAACCCACGCGATGGCAATTGACTCTTTCACCTATTTAAAAGACACCAAGCAGACCAAGTTGGTGCTGCGTAATGATGGCTCGGTACAAGACCGACCAGTGGTTACCTATTCGTTGTATAAATATGGTGGCCTTTGGCCGTTTGTTAGCCGCGATAAGGTGAGTAGCGGAGATATTACGCGAAGCTGGCCGATTTTGGGCAAAATGAGTCGTGAATTTTTAACTGCGATGACATTGACCCCTGGGGATTACGAAATTGAATTAATCGTGAATTATGGAATGCGGTACGGATTTAACGGGAATATCCAACAAACAATCGCGTTTTCAGTGCGATAGCGGGTGCATTTTCCCACTTTTGTCTGTGTCGACGTTGAAACTACGGGCCTGACACCTGAGCTCAACGAAGTCATAGAAATTGGTATGGTGCGGGTGCAAGATGGACAGATTGTCGCGCAATACTCGTCCTTGGTTCGCGCAGAGCGGCAAATCCCCCCTTATGTGCAGTATTTAACCGGCATCACCAATGAAGATTTAGTCACCGCGCCGCAGTTTGCGGATATTGTGGAAGACGTGTTGGCCTTTATTGGAGACAGTTACTTTGTGGCCCACAACGTTGAATTTGACCTTAAAATGGTGAATACCGAGTTGCGGCGGCTGAGTCGCCCGATTCTTGAAAACCCCTATTTTGATTCCCGAGATTTGGGGCTGATTTTGTATCCCAATTTCGGTAGCCATAAGCTGGCATTATTTGCGACCGCGTTGGGAATTGAATTTGCTGAAAGCCACCGGGCCTTGGCTGATGCGGCGGTATTGGCTGAAATTATGTTGCGAATGTTTGTTGACCTGCGGCGGCTGGATCCGCTGGTGTTTATCGAGGCCACCCGCGTATTGGGCGATAACAAGCCCGGGTTAAAAGCGGTCTTTACCCATTTTTGTCCTGATGTGACCGCAATTCGTAGTTTTGATTACAAAGACTATTTGCCGAACCTGACTCGCGACGAAATTGCGGCGCGACCCGAGATTAAGGATTGGCGGGCGGAAGCAGCCGAGTGCTTAACGGGTGTGGTAGGACTGAAATCTATTTTGGGGAATTTTGAAGAACGGCCCCAGCAGGAAGAAATGGCGGCTGAAGTAGCAGATGCCCTATATGACGAGCATCACGCGGTGCTGGAGGCGGGAACGGGAATTGGGAAGTCGATGGCATATTTGATTCCCTCGATTTATTTCGCCTTGGCCAGCGGTACACCCGTGGTGGTGGCGACCAAGACCAAGCATTTGCAATCGCAGTTGGTGGACCAGGACATTGCCACGTTGCGACGCATCATTCCCTTTGGGTTTGAAGTGGCCGTGGTGAAGGGCAAGGAAAACTTTGTTGATATTGAATTTTTGGATGAGATGATTGCGGGGATGCGCTCGCGAGTGCGAATGGTACCGGTGATTGAGTATTTGGCCGTATATCGCTGGGTGTTATTGACCGAAACCGGGGATTTGTCGGAGCTTCATCCGAGTTTGTATCAGCGTTTTGCGTCGATGTTGGCATTTCGGCGCTTTAAACCCATTGATTATTCGCGCAATTCCAAGTGTTTTGTGGCCCGAATGCGGCAAAAAGCACAGGGGGCGCATGTGATTATTACCAATCACGCTATGGTGTTGTCGGATGTCGCGGCAGATAACGCCGTGCTGCCGGCTTATCGGTTTTTGGTGATTGATGAGGCACACAGTTTTGCGGACGCGGTTACAGGGGCATTTACACGGCGTCTGGGGCCGGACCGAGTGGCCGAAGTGGTCAATCTGATCGCTGATACCTGGGGCGGCGGTCTGTCCGAAGTGCACACGGAATGGCAGCAATTTCGGGCACGGAAAACAAAGTTGCAGGAGCATCTGAAAAAAATAACTGAAACCGGGCAGGAAGATGTTGAGCGTGGCGTAATACAAATCGGGATTACCGATGAGGTGATGCTGTCCAAAAAATGGCAGTCGATTACCAAAACACTTAACACGATGGATGAGTTGCTGAAAAAAATAGGTAGCTTGGCTGAAGCGCGGGCTAACGATCCCTCAATGCCCGTGGCCAGTTGGATTGCGTTAAAAGAAGAGATCGCCACCATGCGTGCGGATATCGCGGCAATAGAGAATCCCGATCCGGGTCATGTGCTGTGGGTAGAGCGTATTCCGGGCTCGCGGCGGGATTTTTTCGAGATTTTGTCAGCGCCGTTGCGGTGCCAACGCATTATTGAATCCGAAGTGCTGGCTGCAAAATCGGCGGTAATTTTTACATCGGCGACGATGTCGGTCAGCGGAAAGCTGGATTATTTTGTGTCTCAGATGGGCTTAGATCGCTGCCGTAAGCCGGTGGAAACTCGAATATTTGGCACTGAGTTTAACTATGCAGTGCAGGCGATTCACGCCAAGGTATCTGGCGTTGAGCGCGATTCCGATGTGGCCAATCAAGTGATGGCTATTGTGACTCATTTGGGCGGCAATTCATTGGTGCTGTTTACCTCAATTAAACAAATGAAGGCCGTCTATCACCGCATGCGGGACGCAATGCGCGACGCCAATATTCCCCTGTATTGCCAACAATTATCAGGCCCAAAAGAAAGTATTATTGCGCGGTTTAAAGCTGAAAAAGGACGCGCGGTGATGTTGGGCGTGGACAGTTTTTGGGAGGGTGTGGATATCACCGGTCAAGCTCTGAGCTGCGTGATTATGGTGAAATTGCCATTCCCTGTGCCCAGCGACCCGGTATTGCAGGCGCGCCAAAATATCATCCATTTAGAGGGGGGCAACGGGTTTCGAGATTATTATTTGCCTCAGGCCGTGATTAAGTTTAGACAGGGCATTGGCCGACTGATTCGTTCTAAGCGGGATCGGGGCGTTCTTTTTGTGCTAGATTCCCGTCTGTATACGCAATCGTATCGGTCGGTATTTTTGGCCGAGATTTCAGAGTATCAATTGGTAGAGGGAAGTTTAGAAGTCGTGTTGGCGGCGGCCAAGCACCACGTTTCTTAGGACAAGAATAAAAAAGAAATGGAGTTCGGATATGATTCAGTACAAAAAAATTGCGGTGACTGCAGGAGAGTCTAAGAGTGGACTAAGGCGTTTTTTTTCGGCTGGCCCAGCACCACTTAAATCACGGCAGGAAATACCGACAGATCCCAGGGAGCGGCTAGCATTGCTGTACACCGTTTCAACACTCGATCGGGATGATGGGAAAACCCGGACTGAGTTGAAAGCCTATTTTCCCTTGAATAAGCGCTCTTTTTTTCGCTCTGCAAAGGATCAGGCGGTTGTAAAATCGCCTAGTCATGACCATTTGGTGGTCCTTCATACGAGCCTTGAAGCAGTGGGGGAAGGCCATATTTCAGTTGCGATGAGCGCGCGTGCCCGGATCGTACCGGTACATGGACGGGACATAGCTGAATCTATTGATACTATCGACAAATCATCACATATATTTATAGCGGGATCGACCCGACCTAATCGATATTGGGAGTGGATCACGTTTGTGAGATCGATTTTAATTCAGGAAATTGCACAACAAGTAGCACCACAGCGAGTGGCTCACATTCATGGCTGGTATCGCACAAAGTGTGGAGATGGCGGAAACGACGATATGGGCCATATTATTATGGACCGGCTACCTGGAATCACGATAAAGCAACTGTTGACCAATCAAAATGAACAATGGCGCTCGGGTAAAGATATATCGCAAATCGTCGCGCTTCGAAAAAAAATTGTTTGCGAAATTGCGGTCGCATTGGCGGAATTGCATCGGGGAGGCGTTGTTCAAAACGATTTAAATCCAGGCAATTTTATGGTGGACATCGATCCTGACACGGGTACCCTTCTGGGTACTAAAGTGCTGGATTTTGAATGCGCGTATCTGGTGCATGGCCCCGGTGGAGTGGATGACAAATTTGACGACCCGCTTCGAAACGAAATTTTTGGTATAAGAAACTATGTATCCGCAGATCAAAGCCGTATACTGACCGTAAAAGCAGTGGTTGATATTGGATTTAAGGATGAAATTCAATCATTTTCAAAACTTTTGTTAGAAATATTTGTCGGTGAATTTGTCAGTCCTTACCTGATAAGCGACCAGGAGAGAAAAATAGTGGTAAGTCGCTATGGCCAGGGCTATTTGGAATTGATTCAAACACTTTGGTCTAATCCTACTTCATTAACCATGTCGCAAATCGCAGACCAGCTACAGGAGCTCATGACTCCTAGAGCGCGCTCTGCCAGCGCCAAGGCACCGTCCAGAACTGTGTCTATTGTTTAGAGATAAAGCAAGTATCATTGCCCGAGCGTGATCGCGGCGTACTTTTTGTGATAGGCTCTCGGATGTGCACGTAATCATGTCAGTCTGTGTTTTTGGCTGCTGCGACGCCGCATGTTTCTTAGGACCAGATAAATAATACGAAAAGGAGTTCGAGTATGAATCAATATAAACAAATTGCCATACCTGCAAGGTCACCTGTCATAACGCGGAGTAGACTTTTTTCAATAAGCCCCAGGCCACTTAGCTCAAGCAAGACTATTCCGACAGATACAGTAGACCGATTGCGGCTGCTTGTAGAGGTTTCGGGATTGCCGGAGCATCATGAGTCTACCCGTGAGGAATTGAAGATGTATTTTCCCTTGCGGCGGCAAGGGATGCTTTTTCATGGGAAAAATCCGGTTTTGAGGTCCCCAAGCAAGGATCATTTGGTAGTTGTTGAAAAAGGGGTTATTGAAGTCGGAAAAGGGCATATTTCTTCGGCAATCGAGGCACACGCGCGAATTGAAAGTTGCCGGCCTCCGATAACGGTTGAAGATGTGGACGCCGTGGACAAGGAAAGTACCTTATATAATCCGAGCTCACAGGGCCTTGAAAAATGTTGGGACTGGATCATGTTTGTGAGGTCTATTTTGATCCAACAAATGGCGCAACTGGCAGCCCCAGGACGCGTGGCGCACATTTACGGCTGGTATCGAAGTAAAGGGCCAGACCATTTAGACATCGGTCATATTGTGATGGAGCGACTGCCGGGAGTGCCGTTGAATCAAGTGCTTGCATTAAACGAGCATGAGTGGGGAATACCTGAAAAACGCGGCCAGCTTGTGCAGCAGAAAAAGGAAATTGTCTATTTGATAGCTTTGGCATTGGCGGAGTTAAATAGGGGGGGCGTCGTCCAAAATGATTTGAATACCAGCAATTTTTTGGTAGAGATTGAGCCGGAATCGGGCAAAATTGCAGGACTTCGGGTCCTGGATTTTGAATGTGCCTATATGGTTCATGGTCCTGGTGGCTCTGAAGATGAATTCCGTGACCCGCTCCGAAACCAGGTTCGGGGGATTAGGAAATATTGGTCAACACATCAATTTCAGAATTCGAATAGTTTAACTTTTGGCCAAACCAGAGAAATAGGGTTTCGAGACGAGATTCAGTCATACGCAAGATTGTTGGCTGATGTTCTGGAGGGGGAGGATGTTTCGATCAGCCATTTTTTAAACGCGGAGAATCGCTCATTGCGTTCCCATTATGGTGAGGGCTATTTGGCGCTGATCAAATCACTTTGGGAAACGCCGGAAAGCTGGACAATGGCCCAAGTGGCAGCGCGGCTAAACGAATTAATGACCCCTGCGCAAGGCAGCGAAGCATCTGCACTTAAGGACGAACACTAAATCGAGTCTCACCCGATTCGGAGCGAATCAACAGCGAACGGTGTACGAGCGTACTTAGAATTGGAATAACGGACTCACTGGGCAAGTCCAGCTTTAGTGCAATTTGAGCGGCGGTGATATCTCCCGTAAGAGATATCACCCTAAACACATCATATTCAATTGCGGCCAGGCCCTTATACTGGGCGCTCTGAGTGTTATCGTTATCCTCATTGAGGGGATCGGGCGGAAACAAAATGTCGGCGATGTGGCTATCAGGGGCGACCGATAAATTGGGCCCAACTCGGCTTCCCGAGGCTAACTTTGAATTGGCGCCGATGCAGGTATAGGCCCCCACAATACACAGAGGCGCAATGCTAACGCCTTCTTCAACCGTTGCAGAGAAACCGATCACCGAGCGATCAATATGAACTCCTGCACCAATGCGAACTGCGGTGAACACCATACTATGTTGAATTGTCGTGTCAGAGCCGACCTGAATATTCGGTCCCATCACCACATAGGGCCCAACCACGCTGTTTTCACCGATGTGACAGTCGGGACCAATTAACGCGGGGCCATGAATGACGGCACTAGGGTGAACTGTTGCGCGTGGATCCACGTACGATATCCCCAGCTGAGACAAGAGCGTAAAATTCGCGTCCAGGTAGGGCTCTAACCGGCCCAACACCGACCAAAACCCTGGGGCCGCCACAACCGGCATGCTGCCGTTCGCGGTTATCAACTCACTCGCCACATCAGGGAATATATTGGCCGTGGTTTCCCCATATTGGGTAATCACGTCGCGGGTTAAAAAATAAAAGCGCCCATCACTGGCCAAATCCGTCGCCGTCGAGCCACTCTCTAATGGGCCCGGAATCAGCGCGGTTGCCACGCCGTCCTGTACCCGCAGTGACGCCGGTGAAAACGGATCCGAGTCCGCACTGAGTCCCATCCAAACGGCGGCCCCTGACTCTGAAAATGCGTCAAACGCGACTTTCATTGGCAAATCTACTAAGGTGTCTGCAAAAATAACCAAAAATCGCTCAGCAAGTTGATCGCGCATGTCCCAAAGTACTTGGGCGCTCCCCCTATATTCGTCCACGGCGTGCCCGCGCACCGGAACCGGCCACTGTTGCTGGTTAATCCAGGAAAATACCAGCTCACTTCGATAATTAGCCGCTACGATGATCTCGCTGGCTTCCTGCTGAATCAACAGTCGAATGATGTATTGCAAAATAGGTTGATTAAGTAGCGGTAATAAGGGCTTGGGCGTTGAAAAAGTGAGGGGCCGAAGCAGTGCGCCATTTCCACCGGTTAAAATTATGGCCTGCATGGACTTATAGGGCCCGCCAATCAGTGACATATTGGGTCCATTTCATCGACGCGACGCGGACGGACCGCAGGCCTTTGTCGTCTCCAAATTCAATCACACCATCCATAATATATTTGATGTTGTTTAAGACCTGATCCGACACCGTGCCGGCCTCCAATATAAACAAGGTTGTCACGCCACCAAAGGAGTGGGAGGTGCGTGCAATTTGACTCATAAACCGTTGCACCGAAGGCAATTCGAAATTCACCAATAAGCTGGAAATGGAATCAATGACCCGTCGGCCGCCCAGCTTGTTTTGAATGGTTTGGCCCAATTCGTATCCAGCATCTGAAATGACACCAGACAATTGGTTGAGTTCCAAAATCCCATTAATCGCAAAGCTTTCGTGGTCGGTTTCGTTAAATGCGCTCCAACTATAGGCATCTACCAGTCGCATAAAGCCATACTGTTCATATTCCGCGACCGGCTTTTCTAAAAACGATGAAATGGTTTTGCGCACTAATTTGGGGTCATCATCAATGGCAACAAACAAACTGCGCTCATGATTGCGCAGTCCTTCGGCCAAGAACCGCCGTGAAAAGCTTGATTTTCCTGAACCAATCGGTCCCATCACCAAGATATTTGAGCCCGTGGGAATGCCACCATAGAGTTGATCATCCAACTCGGGCACACCCGATGAAATGCGGTCGATTTCCGGGGCTTCGGGATGGGGTTCTTGGCGGGAAACGCTGGGTTTGGCGGCAGAGGCTCGGTTCCGACTTTGATACCGCAGCAACAATGCACGCACGCGGGCTTTTAATTCTTCTGAGCTAAACGGCTTCGTGACGTAATCGTCGGCACCTTCATCAAAGCCAGTGATTTTGTTGTATTCATCGCCCATTGCGGACAAAATAATGATGGGAGTGTCTGAAATTGAGGCGGTATTTCGCACCGTTTTACACACTTCGAAGCCGTCTTTTTTGGGCATAATGACATCGGTAATAATCAAATCTGGCTGCTCGGATATGGCCAAATCAACGGCCTCTTGCCCATTGCTGGCTTTAATAACTTCATAGCCGGCTTCACGCAGCATAACGCCGGTTAGCATTAAAATATTGGTCTCATCATCGGCAACTAAAATTTTCGGCATTGTTTAAATTGGCTGACGCAACACCAGCCCACGGGCCGGCAAAATTTCAAAACTATATTCCGACAAATCAATTCGGGTTCCGCGCATTTTCCGCACCCACAACGATCGAATAATTTGATTTTCTTTTTGGCGCAAACGCAGGAGAACAATCCCGGATGCCGCAAATTCTTCTATGCCATGCTGGCTGAATTTTTCAGAGCCCACCGGCACATAAGAGGTCAATAATGTGGTGCAGCCGACAGTATCTTCAACCGCAAATACCAATTGCCGAATATATTCAGCAACCTGGGGAATATTTTTCTCGGCAAAGACCAGCGGCGCTACTGGATCGACGGCCAAGCGTGTGGCCCCCGATTTTTTTACAAAGCCCAGGATATCGTCCACAATCCGTGTAATTGAAATGCCTTTATCCCCAATTTCAGAGGTCGAAAAATATTTAGTGACATCAATAATTTGAATTTGGCCGTTTTCTAAAAAAGGTTGGATGTTTAGGCCTAAGGATTCGGCGTCCATGACCACGTGATCGGGTCGCTCATCAATCGAAATATATATGCCTTTTTCACCCAATTTGGCGCCT
>CANKTL010000001.1 GCA_947486405.1 bacterium | reverse complement strand
ATGATTCGCAAAAGTACTGATCATTTCCCTACTGCTATTGATGATGAAGCTTTGCTGGTTCAGGGATTAAACGCTCGGACTCGTGATGATAATAACTTAGCCGATGGCACCTACTTCTATTCAGTGTTTGCCCGGGATGCCATTGGCAACTTCTCGGCTCCAACTACTGTTTCGGTGGTGGTGGACACCACTGCTCCAGCTCAGGTAACGGGCTTAACCGCAACGGCCACCGGCAGAAATGTGGTTTTGAATTGGACTAACCCTGGCGGTGATTTCCAATCGGTCATGATTCGCAAAAGTACTGATCATTTCCCCACTGCTATTGATGATGAAGCATTGCTGGTTCAGGGATTAAACGCTGGGCCTCGGAATGATACCAACTTAGCTGATGGCACTTATTTCTATTCAGTGTTTGCCCGGGATGCCATTGGGAACTTCTCCTTGGCATCCACAACGTCAGTCCTTATTGATACCGTGGCACCGGCTAAGGCAACTAATCCTAGGGCCACAGCCGCTGTCCGCAACGTGACTTTGAGCTGGAACAATCCCATTGACGATTTTCAGTCCGTCATGATCCGAAAAAGTAACGATCACTTCCCCACTTCAATTGAAGATGAAGATCTGTTGGTACTAGGGCTGAACGCCGCCAATCATCCTGACGACAATTTAGAAGATGGTACTTATTTCTATTCCATTTTCACCAGAGATGCGACAGGCAATTTCGCAGATGAAGCAACGGCTTCGGTCACCATCGATACCACTGCCCCAGCACGAGCCACTGAGTTTAGGGCGACGGCAACCGGCAAAAATGTCCGTCTGACCTGGCTTAAGCCCGGGGTAGATTTCCATTCGGCGATGATTCGCAAAAGCACAGAAAGATTCCCACTTGCGACCGACGCCCCAGAATTGGTAGCAGAAGGCCTCGTTGCTGAAGTGCACAATGACAACGATTTACCTGATGAAACATATTTTTACTCAATCTTCACCCGCGATGCTGATGGCAACTTCTCAACTGCGGCGACTACATCAGTCACTGTAGATACTACGCCACCGGCTCGGGCATCTGAATTCAGAGCGATTGCCACCGGCAAAAATGTAAGCTTAACCTGGACCAATCCGGGTGGGGACTTCCAATCCGTGATGATTAGAAAAAGTATCGATCACTTCCCTACTTCGATCGAAGACGAAGCTCTCGTGGTGCGAGAGTTGAATGGCGTCATTCAAGCAGATCCCAATTTAGAGGATCGTACTTATTTCTATTCGATATTCACACGGGACGCCATTGGTAATTTTTCGGCAGCCACCACCGTGTCGGCTAGGGTAGATACCACGGGACCCGGGCGTGTATCTAATTTGAACGCCACCACAACTTTAACCAATATCACCCTTACGTGGACCCCACCCGACGCTGCCGATTTTGCCACGAGCACAGTCGTTCGGCACAATGAGCACTTCCCGACCTCGGTAGCGGATGGCACAGTTATTTCGCAAGATACTGAGGAAACTACTGTAACCAACACCAACTTGGCACCCGGCACTTATTTTTATGCCGTGTATGCTAAAGACCGAGTGGGCAACTTAAGCGAGCCAGCTACCATTTCGGCCACAGTTGTTCGCCCAGTAGCCCCCACACCGCCTGTACCAGAAGAACCTAAAGCCGAACCTGAAAAACCAAAAGCACCAGAGGCACCGCAGCAGCCTGATGCGCCTCAACAACCAGCACCTCAAATTCGGCGGGATACTACTCCCCCAGCACGTCCTACCCTATTTATTGCTACCGGCACCCGTCGAAGTATAGACCTAAGTTGGACGTCGCCCAGTGATGAAGATTTCCATTCTGTGATGGTTCGCCAAGCCAGCCGGGCAATCGATGATCGCAGCGATGGCATATTGGTCACTGAAAACTATCGTGGCACTACCCTTCGGTTGAACGGTATGCAAAATGGCACGTATCATTTCGGCATCTTTGCCCGCGATGTATCCGGAAATTACTCTGTCGTTGCAACCTGCTCTATCCCGGTTTTTGTTGGGATGGTGTATTCCCATGGCGAACTGGTTGAGAACACGGTTATTCGCACTCTGGTCACTGACATGGCAACTGAATGGAACGTTGGAAAAACGAGCGAGCAAACACTGACAGTCACGGATACCGGGAAATTGACCGTAAAAGGTGTCATGTTGGGTGAGGATTCCGGCAGTAACGGTGAATTTATTGCCAATTCTACGGGTGCCCAAGTGGATATTCGTGAGTCGTTGGTGGTGGGCGCATTGGGTACCGGGAAGCTGACCAACGAAGGAGCCCAAGTTTCGGCCCGATCTATTCTATTTGCGGCTGGAAAATCAGGAAATGCAACCCTGAAAATGACTCGAGGTACCCTAATAGCGGGCGAAATGATGAAAGGCGAAGGCAACCTAACCTTGGATTGGACGGGGGGCACCATCGCAGCCGACCGCATCAACTTCAGCCTTGTGAGCAGAGGCGGTACCCTGCAAATTAACCCAGGCTCAACCACAGTAGCTGACAATTGCCAAATTATGGCCAACGGTACCCTTCATATCAACGCCGTGACACCCGTGGTACCGCTGAAAGAACGTACCGCTGCAATGGCGGCCAAATTCTTTAAAACCCAGTCCACCGGTAAAACAGTGGTCACGTTTTCTTCGGCAGACGAACCGTTTTTAACAGTGTCTGGGAATTTAACGGTCCAAGGGGGCTTGAAGGTTACACTCCCCGCCAACTACAAACCCCGTCCCGGCGACGTGATCAATTTATTCCGAGCAAATCGTATCAGTGGTCAATTTGCCACAATGGATTTGCCTGAACTCGATGGCCGTCTCAAATGGGATACCAGCGAACTTTATACCACCGGGGTACTAAAAGTTTCCGCCAACTTTGCGGGTCTAATCGCCGATCGCCCTCTCAACTTCCCTAACCCATTCAAACGCAGTGACGGTACATTTATTGGATACTATCTGAGCCAAAACGTCGATATGGAACTTCGGGTCTATACCTGGACGGGCAAAGAAGTGTTCCGCAACAGCATGCCAGCGGGCAGCGAAGGCGCCCACATCGGCTACAATAAAGTAGGGCTTCGCACCGCAGACTTAGGCGATTCTTCTATTACAGGTGTATTCGCTTATTTACTCATCGCCAACGGCGACGTAATCGGGAAAGGGAAAATGGTGGTACTGCCATGACGACAGCGCAATTCGCAAAACAACTGAATGACCTTAAAGAAAAGATTTGGATTCAGGCCTCCCGCTATTTCTTAATTCCGCCCTTCTTGGCCCTTGTCTTTTTAGGCTGTCCTGAGCGTGTACTGGCCTATTCCCTACCAGCGGCCGGCGGCGAAATCGGCACATCGGCCACGATGATCGGCCACGGGTCGATTGAAGGTTTTTCTAAGGGAGCTTCCTCCATTTTTGAAAACTCAGCCACGCTGATGGGCGACAAACAAGGGTATTCGGCATCAACGATGTGGTGCCAGTTTACGGCCACTGAGGCTACCTATTGGGATCTGGCTGGGGCAGTTTCCTTTGATCCGCAATATGCAATTTCAGCGGGAATTATTAAAACGTCGATCGCCAACATCGATATTACTGAACTAAATGGGTTGGGAGAGGCTGCGTCGGCGGGCACCTTTAGCGTGGGTTCAACCACCACTATGTTGGGCGGCCGATGGACCCTCAATAAGGACACTCAATTGGGCGTTACTATGAAATCCCTTTCTTCTTCACTTTCGCCTACAATGTCTGGCACTTCACTGGATTTCGACCCCGGCGTTCTGTTTAATACCGAGTATGGCCAGTTTTCAGTTGTGGCCCGAAACATCATGGGATCCGCCATCACCTATTCCGATGGCAGCAAAGAGAGCGTGCCGCGAGAGTTTATCGGATCATACCGATCTGATCCGATATCGGAATATCAAATTTCTGTCATGGCCCAGGTTCGAAAACGAGGAAATTTCTATCCCAAGGCAATTGGTGCAACCGCGCCTATCGGCTCCAAAACGCTGATGGTTTCAACGGGATGGCGGGAAGATTTGGTCGTGAATACAATTCGTCCCCGCTTATCGCTGGGCTTGAGTTTAATTTTGGATTCCTTGTCCATCAATTACGCATTAGAACCCTCAGATTATTTTCAGCAAACCAACCAGCACTACGTTTCAATTGAATTTTATTAATTTGCTAACCTGAATTTTTATTGAGGTTCCTTAAAACTTTTAGCGGTTTCCGTTACTCTATGGCATTAAAAGGACTTATTGCCCATGAAATGGATACCTCTCATTGTTAGCGGAATTTTATTGACCCACAGCACAGGTGGATGGGCCGCTAACGCCGTACCGACCGCCCCAGTGACGCAGTCCGGCAAACCGGCACTCACCTGGCAGGTGGTTGAGAACTTACTGCAAGATCACAGCAGGGTCTTGGCCATCAGCACGCTGAATGTTCAATTATCTCGTGCTGGCGTTCAGGAGGCTCACACGGGACTAACGCCGCAATTATCGGCAGGCGTATCCGGCACCGTCAGCAAAAGCAACAGCGATTCGGCCGCCACTGGCGCTGGCGCGTCCTTGTCGATTTCGCAGGTGCTTTGGGATGGGGGAAAATTAGGGGTGGGTATTGCCAACGCCGAATCCCGGTTTGCCGCGTCCGAAGCCGTTGCAATTCAAGCCGCAGCAAATGACTACGCCCATGTGCGAAATCAATTTTACCAATTGTGGTATTCGCAAGCCTTGCTGCGCCTGAATAAAACCATTGTTGATCGTCGTGCTGACCAGTATGAATTGCTCAAGTATCGGTACGCCAGCGGGCTCGAGCACGAAGGCGCTTTAATGACGTCCAAAGCCAATTGGATCGACGCCCAAACCGCATTTACCCAGTCGGAGCGCACGGTGGCACTCAATCGGCTCACATTGGCGCAGTCGGTCTCGGGTGATTTATCGGGATTTTCGGATGATGCCACTATGGCAGACTCGGTACCCGTGGTAGTTCCCAGTGAAAATCACTACATTTTGGTTGATCGATTACCGGCCGTTCGCGAAGCCACTGCCCAATTGGCCGTCGCCAAAGGCAATTTGACTGCCGCACAGTTGCAGCTACTGCCCGCTGTGTCTGCTGGAGGATCAGCCTCAAAATCGCTGACATTCTCCCCTACTTCAGCCCAATCCGACAATTTGTCTGCCCAAGTCGGCATTAACTATTCAATTTGGGATGGTGGGGCGATCGGCATCGCACAGAAATCGGCTGAATTACGGGTCGCTTCTGCCGAGCTGGCGCTTGAACAGGCCCGCACCACGGCCCTCTTGTCGTTGGAAGTCGCCCGAGAAAATTGGCGCTCAGCGGTTGAAAATCTGGTGGTTCAAACCCAATTTTGGAATGCAAACGTGTCGCGGGCCAATATTGCCGGGCTGCAATACAAATCGGGTCGTTTATCATTTAACGAATGGATTCTAATTGAGAATAACCTGGTCCAATCTCAAAAATCAGTATTGCGGGCACAGCTAGACGTATGGGTGGCCGAATCTGAATGGCGCCATGTAAAAGGAGAGTCGCTTGATACCAACTAAATGGATGATCGTTGCTGGGATTGCCATTGTGGCACTGGGTGTTGGTGGAGGCCTGTTTTGGCGCGCCCAATCCCAAAATCAAACACCTCAATTTGAAACGGTCACTGCCGAGCGCAAAACGCTATTGGATTCGGTTGAAGCACCGGGCACTGTTGTGCCCCGAAATCGGGTCGAAATTATTCCGCCGATTGGGGGCCGAATTGAAAAGATAGCGGTCAATGAAGGCGATTATGTGCAAAACGGGAGCGTGCTTGCAATTATGAGCTCCACCGACCGGGCCGCATTATTGGATGTGGCCCGTAGCGAGGGCCGGGGCAAAGTCAGCTATTGGGAATCAGTGTACAAACCAACCCAGTTGTATTCGCCGCTCAGCGGTCAGGTCATTGTGCGCAATGTGGAACCGGGTCAAACGGTAAACGCGAGCTCGGTGGTGTTTGTCATTGCAGATGCGTTGATTGTAAAAGCGCAGGTGGATGAAACCGATATTTCCAAAATTAAGCTGGGCATGCCCGTATTGGTTAGTTTGGATGCCTACGCCGATCAAACCGCCAGCGGAAGTGTCACTCATATTTCCTATGAATCAACGATCGTTAACAACGTGTCTGTGTATGATGTTGAAATTCAGGTATCGCAAGTACCGGATTATTTTCGATCGGGGATGACGGCGACGGTTAAAATTATTAAAGATGAGCGTGAAGGCGTCGTTGTGGTGCCGGACCGGGCAATTCAATACCGCCAGGATCAGGCCACTTTACTGCCAAAATCGGGCGACAAATCGGCCAAGCGCAATCGTGGGATTCGAATCAAGACAGGGCTATCCAGCAACGGATACACCGAAGTGATATCAGAACGGGTTCGCCCTGGGGATGAGTTTTTGGTGTCTATTCAAAAGGCCGAAAACGGCCCACGGCGAAAGCAGGGATTGATGAATTTTCGGCCTCAAGGGGGCGGTAATCGTCGCCCATGACGCCCCTCATATCGCTTAAGGGTATCGAAAAAATATATAAAACCGGCTCGGTTGAATTTCAGGCCTTAGCCGGGGTCGATCTGGATATTTTCCCAGGCGAATTTTTGGCCATTATGGGCCCCTCAGGTTCGGGAAAGTCTACGCTGATGCATATCCTGGGATTTTTAGACATTCCAGAACTGGGGCGCTATTTATTTAACGGACAAGACATTACCCAGTTGGGTGAGCTGGAACTGGCCCAAATTCGCAACCAGGTCGCCGGGTTTGTCTTCCAGCAATATCACCTTTTACCGGGTGTATCGGCGGTAGACAACGTGAAGCTGCCGATGATGTATTCGCCGAGCGGCAAGCCCGAACTGGCACCGGCTCTCCACCAGCTCGAGTTGATGGGGCTTCGTCACAGAGCTTCTCACGTGCCAAACGAATTATCCGGGGGTGAGCGCCAACGCGTGGGGATCGCCCGGGCCCTCATCAACGGACCGGCGATATTGTTTGCCGACGAACCCACCGGCAATTTAGATACACAAAGCGAAGCCGAAATTATGGCCATACTGGAAGCACTCAATGCCAAGGGAATGACCATTGTGATGGTGACTCACGAGCAAGAAGTGGCTGAGCACGCGCATCGCATTATTCGCATGCGAGACGGTAAAATTATCGAAGATCAAAAACGACTTATGACCGAGCGCGCCGAGACGAACACACGGGCATCCATCCCGCCATTTTATCCGCAGCGTAAGGCGTTTTTCCTGAATATTGGCAATTACGTTCGGCAAGCGTTTCAAGCCATTCGCGCCAAAAAACTACGGTCATTTCTGTCGCTACTGGGGGTCATGATCGGGGTGTGCGCGGTGATAACGATGCTGGCCATCGGTACAGGCGCCAAGCAGTCGATTCGGGCTGATTTATCTGTACTGGGAGCTAACCGCCTGATGATTCGCCCCGGCCTGGATGAACGGGGTGGCGTGAACTTGGGCGACGCTGCCGATAGCAAGCTCACAATTGATGACGCCGCTGCCATTGCCCGACTTCCGATCGTAAAATCGGCAAACCCCCAGGTGACTGGGCGCGTTCAAGCCGTGCACTTGAATAACAATACCCAAACCTCATTGACCGGTGCCAGTGCCCGCTACGGAGAAGCCGAAAACTGGACGCCCAGCTCAGGCCGATTCTTTTCCGAAACTGAGCTCAATAACCGAGGCCGTGTTGCCGTGCTCGGCAAAACCGCAGCAGACGCCCTCTTCCCAGATCAAAACCCCTTGGGCCAATCTGTCCGGCTCAACCGCATCCCCTTTCAAGTCATTGGCGTTTTAGAGCCCAAAGGGGACTCGGGTGGGCGTGATCGCGACGATGTGATCATCATTCCGATCACAACAGCGATGCATCGGGTCTTGGGCAAAAAGAATATCGATGTGATTCAGGCCGACATTAAAGACGCTGCTCAGATGGAACAGGGCAAAATTGAAATCGAACACATTCTACGCCAGCGCCATTTAATTTCAGACGAGGTCGAAAATTTTATTCGGATCCGGGACCTGTCGGAGATCCAAAAAACCATTGAAGGCACGGTTAATACGATTGCAATTTTGTTGGGAATTGTTGCTGGAATATCGTTGTTTGTGGGCGGCATCGGAATAATGAATATTATGTTGGTATCGGTGACCGAACGCACCCGGGAGATTGGGCTAAGAAAAGCGTTAGGCGCCACCCGCAGCGACATTTTGAATCAATTTTTAATTGAATCGGTCGTAGTCACCGGATTGGGCGGTCTCATGGGCGTGATTTTGGGCGAACTTATTGCAATACTGGTGGGAACGGTGACTGGATGGCGCACACCGGTAACGCTATCGGCCATTGGCATCGCCGCTGGATTTTCGATCGCCATTGGCGTTGTTTTCGGACTATGGCCGGCCAAACAGGCGGCCGAGCTAAACACCGTAGAGGCATTGCGTTACGAGTAACCCGTAAGGTACAACTAGCGAAATATGGCCCTTATTCCGTTATTTTTTAAAGCCTCTCGATTTAAGGTTGTGGTGCAGCAGGCCAACACCCTTTCGGATGCCGTATTGAGTCTGCCCGTTTTGGCCGCGCTCAAACAAAATTATAAGCATGTTCAAATTGTCGTAATTTGCGCACCAGAAAGTGCGGAATTATTTCGCAATCACCCGGATGTGGCGTCTGTTTTGGTCGTTCTGCGCAATGATTTGGGACTGATTCGCAATCAGGAGGAACTGGAAGTGCAATTGCGGGCTGAAAATGCCGATTTATACCTTGAATTATGGTCTAATTTAAAATTAGCTATTTTGGCTCGAAAATGTGGCATTCGTGTACGGATCGGCGATACAACGGCCTTTTTACCCATTCATTTTTTCACTCACGGGGTGCGCAGCGGGCGAGATATCATCACCCGCCATAATGCCGAAATGAGCCTCAAGATTCTAGATCGACTCAATAGTATTTCCCGATTGCCGCATTTACAGATACCTGTCCCGCCACTGGCGATGGACGCAGCCGACGAGCAAATGGCGACACTGCGAAAATCAGGGAATTCGGTGGTGGGTATAGATGTTTCGACCGACGCCTCCGGTGTCGCGATTCCGCACGATGTCATTCGGGGCACGGTGTCGCAATTGACCGCAAAAGGCCATCACGTCGCCCTGTTTGGTGGGTTAGACGATCAGACTCATTTTGCCGACCTGGCCGGATCCAACGTATCGCTTTTTTTTGACTCCCCTCTCGCTGACACTTTTGCATTAATTTCGAAAGTCGATGTTTTTTTTGGCAACGCCTCAGGTTTGTCTCAAATGGCGAGCTATGCGCAACGCCCCATGCTGATGTTTTTGCCGCGAAAAGCCGACTTTCCATCGCGGGTAGGTCCCCTTTCACCTGTATTTAAAGTCCTGCGCCAAGATACTCTGTGTGTGCATTCACCCAAGCAAAATTGTAGCCCCAATCTCTGTTGGAAGTGGCTGACCCCAGACACCGTGGTAACTGCACTAACTGACGTTCTTGCCAGAAGTAAAACACCCTCACGATGGACCTTCAAAGCCATCAAAACGCAGCACCTATTGGCCTCAATCCGGGTGCTGTGGGCCGTTCAAACACCCGAAGAATATTTTCGGGCCGTCACCTTAAAAGCTGACTTGGAATCCGGCGGCCTTCATATCTTCCCCATCTTAATTCGGGGAGAGGGCTGGGGATCGGTAATCGAACTGATTCATTTCTGCGAGCAATATAATATTACGGTGATTCATGGCCGCATTAATCCAGCGGTGGGAAGCATGATTAAAGGTGTAATGGGAACGGTTCGCCAATATGTAATGCCCCAAGTTCTGAACGAAAATCCGCTGCGTCAAAAACGAAGCGCCGAAAATTGGATCCGCATCTACCACCAGTTGTGGGACCCCGCTGCTGGCGTATGATTCGATATGGGGTCATTCTCGGGGTAATCGGTATATTCGGGGGTCTACCTGCCGTTGCAGCAGCATCCCCGTCACCAACGGCGTCTTATTGGGTTGTTAACGATGTTTACGAGCTGATGCTGGTCGGACCTTCTAGTTTGATCCGAAATCCCCAATTTCCAATGGCGGTCGCGACCATCGGCGGACTCATGCTCGTGGATCGATCAACCACCGCGTATTACGAAGCGTCCATCAAACCCGTGTTTCAACCCTATTCAGTTTCGGAATGGTCGCCCGATGGCAATTTGGACAATGCCTTATTCGAATTCATTAAGGCGAGCTATGGCTATGCCGAACAGAATGATGATGACTCGCTTCGTCGTTTTGCCTACAGTGCCGGCGAAGCGGTTTTAGATGCGTGGGTGATTAGCCAAGGGACCAAATTGATCACCGGCCGACTGCGCCCCAATCATACTGACGATCCGTATCAGTGGGGGCATCGTTCCACCAGTGCCAGCGGCGCAGGGACGTCATTTTTCTCGGGTCATGCCACAGCTTACATGGCTTTTTTTACGGTGGTGGGTAAATATACCGAGCAAGAAACCCTTTGGGATGTTACAGGCGTTGCTGCTTACATGATTTTACTGTCTAGTCACAATCACTGGGTATCCGATATGGTGGCTGGTTATTTTGTGGGCAAGGCCATTGGCAATTATGTATGGGATCGCAATCAGAATCGCGTTTTGAAGGGCGAGTGGTTTATCTATCCGACATTTGTGCCTGGCGAAGGCGCCTATTTAATTAAAATAGGTGCCACTAAGACGTTTTAAGTTGGTCCGCTAGTGCTACTTTTTCTATCGCCAGCCGGATCGCCTGATTAATGGGATAGCGTTGGGTGGCCCACTCGGGGTGAATGCCAGTGAGGGCCATCCAGGATTCCGAATAGACCGGTAAGCCCTCGGTGGAGTCAAAAACCACCGAATCAGGTGAAACGCCCGAGGCCTCTAGCACCAATGGACAGGATGCCAGGCGTCCGTTTCCTGCTTTGTCCTTGGACACCGAAAACCCAAATAAGCGGCAGATCATAGGGCGGTGGTGATACTGGGTACAACGTCCGTTACCGGGGACACTTGGATCAGCGGCGTACAGCACGCATTGTGGGCGTGTGGCCGTGGTTACGGCTTCATATATGGCGTCTGCCTGGCCCGTAGTAACAAGGTGCCGTGCCAAGGGAATTACCTCCAACACGGTGCTTTCAACGTTGGGATTTTCGCAGCATTTGCCGCACCCTTCTTTGCAGTGAATGGGCACCTGAGTTTGTAAGTTGTGGATAGCCTGATCAATCCCAGCCAGAAATGTCTCGGTTTGGTTGGCATAGTGATCGAGGTGGGACATGGTTATTCTCGCCGAAGCGGTAGTTCTGGCAGAAACAGCGCCACAATGATCGCCAGCACAGTGAGAACCAAGGCTGTTACAAACACCGCCGACATCCCGTGGCTCAATATGATTTGGGCTGAAATTTTAAACTGGCTAAACGCCGAAAGCATCATGCCACGGTCGGCCCTGGGCACTAGCGCCAACACCGAAAACATCGATTGGCGGCCCGATTCGGTTAAAATACTATGCATTGTGTGGGTGTTAACGATAGCCGCTGGCCCCTGCACCAATTGCTTGGCCATCCCCACAAATGGATGATGGGTTAAGTGGGCAAATTCCCGGGTCATCACCAGGTTTAAAATGCCACCCATCCCCGCCGCTCCTACGGTACTCCCTAATGAACGAAATAATTGAACCGAGGCTGAAACTTCCCCCATTTTTTGATGGGAAAAGGCATTTTGAACGGCAATATTAAACACCGGCATCGTCACACCCAGTCCAGCACCCAGTAAAACAAGGTTAAAGACCACTTCCCAATAATCGGTGGTAATGCCCATTCCGATACAGCGAAATAGCGCAAACGCGCTCACCATCATCGCCCCGACGACCATCCATTTGTATTTTCCGGTTTTCGATATGGCCATACCGCTCAATATTGAGGAGCCCACCATTGCCAGCATCATCGGAATTAGCAAGGCACCCGAGCGGGTCGCCGACATTTCCAGCGTGCCTTGGGCAAAAAGCGGCAAATACATGATCGCGCCAAACATGCCCGCTGATGTCAAAAAGGTGCAAATTACTGAGATCAAAAACGAACGACTGGAGAACAAGGCCGGTGAAATAATCGGCTCTTTGGCTTTGAACTCGGCCCATACATAGGCGATTAATCCCAAAATGAACGTGGAAAATAACAGCTTAATCAGGAGCGATCCCCAGGCAAATTCAGTGCCGCCCCACACCATAATCAGCAAAAAGGGCACCAACGTTACGGTCAACAATATGGCACCTAAATAATCGATGGGCCGGCTTTCATGATGCGACGCCCGACTCGGTAACCCGATCGCCAACACCGCAAATGCAATAATGCCCACTGGAATATTGATATAGAATACCCAGCGCCATGACGACACGTCGGTAATCCATCCACCCAACAGCGGGCCCAACACGCTGGCAGCCCCAAAAGCAGCGCCAATCACACCCTGGTATTTACCCCGTGTTGACGGCGGAAACATATCTCCAATAGTGGCCAGTGCATTGACCATCATGGCCCCTGCACCAATACCCTGAATGCCTCTAAAAATAATCAATTGCAGCATCGACTGAGATATCCCGGCCAAAATAGACCCGGCCATAAACACCGCAATTCCAATTAAATACATGGTGCGACGGCCAATGATGTCTGACAATTTTCCGTAAATTGGAATGGTAATAGTAGACGCAAGCATATAGGCGGAAAACACCCAACTAATATGGGAAAGGCCCTGTAAATCGCCCACAATTTCAGGCAAGGCGGTAGACACGATGGTTTGGTCGAGCGCCGATAAAAATACCGCCAGCATCACACCAATCAAACTAAGCTTTTTATATTGATCCATGAGTTCTCTCTAAGCTATATTAGCCTTCGCAGCCCAATCATTTCAACAATCTATTCAAAAGGAGTCCCATGAAAAAAGCATTTTTTCTTGCATTCGTAGCTGCTCTTACCGTTTCTCAGGTCTGTATTGCAGCCCCCAGTATTCCTCAGGGAAAATATGAAATAGACCCCAATCATTCGTCTGTTGCGTTCGAAATTCCATATTTGGTCATTTCAACGGTCGATGGTCGCTTTAATAACTTTACTGCTTCATTTGAGGTGGATAAAAAGAATCAAATTAGTGCCAAATGTGATATAGATGTTGCATCTGTCGACACTGGCATTCAAAAACGAGATGAGCACCTTCGGAGCCCTGATTTCTTTGATGTGACAAAGTTTCCTAAAATGACCTATGTGACTAAAAAAGTCGTTTGGAAAGACGCCACTAACTTTACCGTCGTCGGAGATTTAACCATGCACGGTGTCACCAAAGAAGTGCTTCTGACTGCTAAATACTTAGGCAGCGTCAAAGACATGCAAAGCAAACAACGCGCGGCCATTACCGCTACTGGCACACTGAATCGTCGTGATTTTGGGCTTGTCCAAAACATGATGGTGGAATCGGGTCAGGTCATTGGTGATCAGGTGACATTGATTTTTAAATTACAGGCCGTAAAACTCTAATTTTTTTCGGCCACACACGCAGGTAGGTCGCCTGGGCTGGCAAAACCAACGTTGTTGTGCGCAGAAAGAGTTTCTTAAAACCCACCCTTATTCAGAAAATCCTGATAGGTGCCGTGAAAAATACGGATGCCTTTGTCTGAAAACACGATGAGTTTTTGCGCCAACAGGTGCAGAAACGATTCGTCGTGGGTGACGATCACTGAGGCCCCTTTGAAATTTTCAATGGCTTCGACCAACTCGTCACAGGAATCCATATCTAAATGGTGAGTCGGTTCGTCGAGTAACAATAGGTTGGTGGGTTTTAAGAGAATTTTGCCCAACAATACGCGGCTTTTTTCGCCCCCGGATAGCACCTTGATTTTTTTAAGCGCCAAATCACCCGAAAACATCATGACACCGGCCACGGTGCGCACTCGTTCGCGATACGCCACCGGCATGCTACTCGCCAATTCTTCTTCGATCGTGTGATCGGCATATAACGTGCTGATATTGGTTTGGCCAAAATACCCCATTTCCACCGCGGAATGAGAGGTAATTTCGCCACTGGTGGGCTTCAAATGCCCCGACAATAACCGCAATAATGTAGATTTTCCCACCCCGTTTTTGCCGATAATGCAAATGCGATCCGTGCTGCTGATTTCCAGGCTAAATTTCTTAACCAGTTCCGGTCCATCTTCAGAATAACTAAAAAAGACATCTTTGATTTTCATCATGGATTTCGCCTGGAATGGCGCAGAATTAAACGCAAAATCCAAGGTCTGAATATCATCCAATTTGGTCAATTTTTGGGATTTTTCTAATGTTTTAATTCGAGATTGAACCAACCGCGCGAAATTAGCTTTATAGCGAAACGTATCAATAAAGGCCTGGGTTTTCTTTTCCTTCTTCTCTTGATTCGCCCGTGTTTTTTCGTGAATGTCTTCTTCTTCTTCAATTTTACCCATTAAATCGATGGAAGACCCTTTTAATTTTCGCAATTTACCCCGATGAATAATCATCGAATGGTTTGTCACCGCATCCATAAAATGCCGGTCGTGAGTGATCAAAATAAATTCGCCCGGCCAGTTTTTCAGAAAGCCTTGTAGCCATCTCATTGAGGGCAAATCGAGGTAGTTGGTAGGTTCGTCTAACAGCAACATATCCGGTTCGCCGGCCAACACTTTCACCAAATTGAGGCGAATTTGATAGCCACCCGAAAAACTTTTGGGGTCTTTGTAAAAATCTTCATCTGAAAACCCCAACCCGGTTAATAGCTTTTCAACGCGCCATTCGTCGTATTGTTGATCGGGCCGCAATCCCAAACAGGCTTCTTCTAATAAAAAATCTTTTGTGAATTCCAGCACCTGTTTGACGGTGCCGATGCTGTAATTTTTGGGAATGGCAATATTACCGGAATCAGGCTCCAACTCGTTATTAATCAACGAAAACAGGGTCGATTTACCCGTGCCGTTGCGGCCAATTAAACCGATTCGGTCTTTGGTATTAATATTGACGCTGACATTTTCATACAGCACCTGTGACCCGAACGCCAACGATAGATCATTAAACGAAATCATAAGTGTTTTAGTTTAACCAATAGGCGCGGCACGTGCAAATATCCTGTTTTGTGCCCCTCCGGTTAAACTCTGTTGAATTTATTTTGTTTGGGGTTCGATAATTCTCATGTACACCACCGTTAATTTAATGTAATTTTAATATTACGGAGATTTAAGGAGGAATCGAGGCTATGTATAAATTTATTTCACTGGACGCCATAGACAAGACCTGGCCCACGCCCACTGACGTAGAGCGTTCCCATCAATGGGACTACAAGGTTCATGTCGCAACGGCTCTGAGAGAATTTATGAATGAATTTGCAGAGACTCGTACTCCGGCTGGCACTGTTTTTTGCTTTGATCCGATGCAATTAACGTTGAACCAAGGCGATAACGTAGACTCAGAGACAATCGATTATAAGCAAATTCCAGAAAAGCGAGTTTGGGAGATAGTTCAATTGATGCTGCAAGGACATACAGTTATCGCGGTCAGCAGCAGCGATTTTTCGTCGATGATCAAGCATTTATTGTGGGCCTTTACCCGAGATCACCTAGATCGACTTTCCGGTGGTACTATTTTGCACCTCCTACCCGAATGCGGCCGGGACCATATCGAAGTTCATTTTCGTGATGGCCGAATGCATATCCATTTTCCTAATTCAATTCAGCGGGAGATAAGAGGCCAGGCGCAAGGTCGGTTGTATCCTGAGGCCGCCCCTGTGACACGCGCATTATCTTACAATCCCATCATCGGGTTTGAGGGCCTTGATCCTGAGCGTGATCCCCTTCCGCCGATTACACAATCGGATAAAACCGTAACGGTTCACGTGACGATTTCTCAGTTGCGCCACACTGACTCAGTCGAGAACCTGCATGGCCAAGATAAAGGTATCGACTCCACCCCCCCTCAACTTACTATTGCCCACAACTACCGAGGTTCAGATGCATTCATGCGTGATGACGCCAAATTCGGGGCCGTGAAACGATGGGTCAACAGTGTTTCAGAATCATCGGACGGGGGTGCCGCGCATATTAATAATATTCGTCATTTTATGTGGATGGGGAGCACTAATCACGATCTAGCATTCCGCCATGTCGACAAGGGACTTTTTCCCAATCTTGCGGGCAACATCGGATTCCAAATCGATCACGCTAAACAAGAGACACAAGAAGCGCCCGATTATCACATCAAAAGTTCCGACATGGCAGCGATCTTCACTTGTCCCGATTATAAGCGGACATTACCTTTTATTCTGCTCAGTTGTTTAAGGCACACGACCTACCCCCAATACTAAAATCGGCGTTTATCTGCTAAAACTGAAGAGATATGGTGCAATTTGCTAAAAAAATATCTCACACCTTAATCGATAGTTTTCGGCATATCCCGCCCAGCCTCAAATTGGCCTGGCGATCGTCTAAAAAGCTGTGTATTACCATCGGCATCTTGACCCTATTTGCCGCCATTTTGCCAATTTTAGTGGCAATTTTGGGCAAGTGGATTGTGGACGCGATTATGGCCCATGATTTTCGTTTGACCGTCTACTGGGTTATTGCGGAGGCCCTCATAATCGCGTTTCAGGCGGCTATTCTGCGGGGCCTCTTTTTAGGCCAGGGGCTGCTGGGCGCCAAATTGGGTGCCGATGTGAATATCATGATATTGGAAAAAGCGGTTCAATTGGAACTGCGTCACTTTGAAAATTCAGACATTTACGATTCATTAACTCGGGCGCGGCAACAGGCCTCGGTGCGGCCGGTGGCGATGGTAACGGATACCCTCCAGCTCTTGCAAAATGCCCTTACCTTTTTGGGCTACGTGGGATTATTGGCCTCGTTTAGTGCTTGGATTGTACTCGGGCTCATCGCCGCGGCAATTCCTGCCACCGTTGCAGAAATGCGCTTTTCCAATGCCGCCTTTCGCATGCGCAATCGCCGCAGCCCGGATAATCGCCGCTTAAATTATTTGGAATACGTGTTGGCCAATGACGAGCACGCCAAAGAAGTTAAAGTAATGGGGCTGTCTGATCTCTTTTTACAGCGCTATAAATCCTTGGCCTATCGCTTTTACGAGGAAGATAAACGACTCTCTACCTCGCGATCAATTTGGGCGTATGTACTGTCGTTGTTGGCTACCGCTACCTTTTATGTCAGTTACGGCGTTATGGCGGGGATGGCAGCTTTGGGAAAAGCAACGTTGGGCCAATTGACCCTCTATTTAATGGCCTTTCGCCAGGGGCAGCAGGCATTTCAAAGTTGCTTAACCGCCGTCGGTAGTATGTATGAAAGCAATTTATACATGTCGAATTTATTTGAATTTTTGAACATCCAGACGTTGGAATCTGAAGACGCATTAAAAAAAGCCACTCATCCCGCACCACCAACCAGTCATTCTGGTATTCGCTTTGAGAATGTGGGCTTTCACTATAATGGCAGTGATAAATGGGTATTACGGAATATTTCATTGGAAATTCCGGCCGGGAAATCGTTGGCCTTGGTGGGCCATAACGGCGCTGGCAAATCTACCTTTATTAAATTGCTCTGCCGCCTGTACGATCCCAGCGAAGGCCGTATTTTGTTGGACGGGATTGATTTAAAGGAGTGGGATTTACACGTGCTTCGCCGACGCATTGGCGTCGTGTTTCAAGACTTCAATCAGTATCAACTCACATTTCAGGAAAACGTCGGCGTTGGCAGTATCGATCATGTGGATGACGTGCCGCAAATCCGACGCTCGGTGGTCAAAGGTGGGGCCGAAGAAGTGGCCGCGGGCCTTCATAGTGATATCGCCACCCCCTTGGGCCGTTGGTTTCACGAAGGTGTGGAATTGTCTGGCGGTCAATGGCAAAAAGTGGCCTTGGCCCGTGGCTTCATGCGAGAAGATGCCGACGTTTTAATTTTCGACGAACCCACCGCCGCCCTCGATGCCGACGCGGAGCAAGTTATTTTCGAACGATTCCGCCAACTCACGGCTGGCAAAACCAGCATCCTGATCTCACACCGCTTCCCCACCGTGCGCATGGCCGACCGCATCGTCGTGCTCGAACACGGCCAAATCCTCGAACAAGGCACTCACGACGAGCTAATTCTCGCTAACGGTACCTATCACCGATTATTTAATCTACAGGCTCAGGGGTATTTGTAGGAATTGCTGTCATCCCTGCGACGGCAGGGATCGAATTAACCAGCAGCGATGGCCATCTCGGTTTTTAAAGTCTTCTGACTGAGTTTGTGGGGTGATTTCGACTATGGTAGCCGGGCGTTTGAGCTTTGCCGCGTCCATTTTGAAGCCTCTCGCGTTGGTGCTGAAAATTAAAATACCGTCTGTGTCTAAAACCCGCAGGCATTCGTCGATTAGTTCAGCGAAGTCGTCTACGATACTGAGTCGGGTGGCATCTTTGCGTTTGGAGTTGCTAAAGGTGGGCGGGTCACAGACCACGATATCGAATCTGCCATTTCTGGTGTTGCTTAAAAAGTGTTGGCAATCGGCCTCGACTACGCGGTGGCGACCGTTATCTGTTGTGCCGTTTAGGGCCATATTTCTTCGGGCCCACTCACAATAATTGGGATTTAAATCAACGGTTAACGTGTCGGAGGCGCCGCCTGCAATCGCATAACAGGTAAAACTGCCGGTGTAGGCGAACAAATTCAGCACGCGTAATCCATCGGATAGCTCTTGAACCATTTGTCGGGTTTTGCGGTGGTCTAAGAAGAGGCCGATATCCAAATAGTCGCTTAAATTCAACTCAAATTTTAGGCCGTTTTCTTCAACGATCCGGGTCACGCTGCGGCGTCCTAATTTGGTGTACTGATAGCTGAGCCCTTCTTGCACCTTGCGTTCTTTTACCCACAGCCGATTCCGCGGGATCTCCAACGCGCCCAAGATCGCCGCAATCACACCACTGCGATAGGTTAGCGTTTTTTCAGGGGTGTCATCTTTTTTTCTGGGGTGAATCCAGGCGACGGCATCCCCATCCATCCAGTCCACAATGATCGGATAATCCGGCAAATCCCCATCATATACGCGAAAACAAGTGAGCCCCTGACGACGGGCCCATTTACCCAGGTGGCGATATTGTTTAGCTATCCGATTTAATAACGCGGTATCCGACGGTGCAGGCACATTCATGTTGAGCTTAATTTATCATATATTCCGATTGCGTCGGCCATTAATTTCTCCTATTATTAAATTGATGCTATTTTTCCTAGAATTACGAGAAAGGAATTGTAAATGACGACTAGTAACGCACTTAAGAAAATGGGGACCTTCGGTTTACTCGCACTTGTTGCGGTGGGTATTGCCGGATGTAATCCTTGGGACCGAGTTAAAAATGCAAAATCAGCCGCTGTAGTAGCGTATGAATATGAGGATGGATTGGTTCAATTCGACTCTGGCGGAAACGTATTAGGTAGCTCAGCGGTGGGCGGAGACGGTATTGGTGCCGGCGAAGCAGCTAACGTATTGGGTGGATTGTTCTCTGGCAAAGCCGTTGAAAATGCCCAAGGTGTTGCAGCTGCGCGTCAAAAAAATGAAGCCGCTACTCAAGAAAGCTATGATCGATTCAAAGAAAATTTGAATGCGAAATTCCCTGACCTATTGTCTAAAGCACGTATCACGGTTGTAAAATTTGACCCACTTCCAAGCGCTGATTTGGGCCAAGGATCAATTGCGAAAACATTGACCTCTGATTCAGGTGCAGACTGCGTTGTTGTTCTTCACACCACTATTGGGTATGTGAAAGAAGAAGGCTTAATGGGATTAAGCAAAACCTATCAATTGGGTATCAAAACGAAAGTAACTATTGGCGACAAAGAAGGCAAAATGGGTGAAAAAGAATTTTTCGCACTTAGCACAGCCAAACGCTCAGCTGATGGCGGACTTCCTGCATTCCCAGCTGACGATTTCAACAGCACCTCTAAACAGCTAATTGGCAAAATCCAATCTGCTATTTTGGAAGTTAAGTTACAGTAATTAATTCGCATTAATTAGATGTGCTTGAGGCCGGCGGTATGCTTAAATACGCCGGCCTTTTCTTTTTATATTTGTTTCCACGCTTCTGTCAGTAACGCTTGCATGGCACCGATTTCAAACGCCTTACCCTGAGTATCTTCAGGATCTATAAGATCAATCCCTGAATCGTCGTGTCGCGAGGTAGGCTCTTCGCCCTGAATTGACGCAAGGCCAGCTTCATACGCAGTCTCAGCCTGAGTCCCCATTTTTTTCAAATTCTTAGCCAATCGGCTCACTAATTCTGGCCGTGGCGTTATATCGATACGCTCTTCTAAAAACAATTTGATCGTGGGGGTTTGGAAAAACACCATGGCATCTGCTTGGCCCAATAGTTTAATTTCAGACATTAGTTCAGAGATATCAAGCCCATGCCCTGGAAATTCGGCCTCTATTTTTTCCGGTGTGATAGCCTCGGGCGGCGTGTCATGGAAGCGAATTAATATTTTCACTTTCAATTGAAAGCCTTCGTCCAATCCGCATTTTTCCATCAAAAAACCCATCAACCGCAACGATGCCCAAGGGTGAATTTCAACTTTTCGCAGCGATTCATCCAAGCGCTTTAATTCGGTCTGCAACTCTTTCGCCTGAGGATGATCCCTTGAAACTAACGTATTCAATTTAGCCACCCCATACCCCGTGCCAAATTCGCCGCTACCATCGTGATCAAACCACCGCTCCAAGTCGTGGCCGGCCGCAGCGGCCAACAACGGACGATACTGAGGGTTATTGTGATCCTGACTCAGCAGGTGTCGGACATTATCCATTACTAAGGCATAATGTTTATCGTCAGTGGCGAGGGTGTACGGTAAACAAGCCTGAAATTGGGTGTAGCAGAGGCGAACGGATTCGTTGATTCGAATAAACGGGTCTTCTGCTGGGGAATTTTCCAGATATTCATAAATATCGGCAATCAAAGACTCCGGTAATTGAACCGTTCTCGTTTTAATATGAGCAAAATAACGACGTGCCACTTCATCAGCACTTTCAGGTTGCCCTGATGCCCCCAACTGTACCATCCCTACAATCTTTTTATTCATATTGTGCTCCCCTAAAAGCTAGGCTTTATTTATTAAATTTGTACATTATTGTCGAATCTAAGCCAAAATAATTTCAAAATACGCAAGACATCCCCCTATATTTTCGATACTGACACTTGTCAGCTCTGGTATATTCAAATAAGAGCCGGTCTTATTCTTATGAAAGGGGCGTCATCTAATTGGCTAATGACACAATGAGTTCGATTTCAGCACCCTACCATTGCGATCTCCCTCCCACCGAGTGGCAAACTGGGGATTCATTTGTTGATTCCTTTTCAGATCAGCTTTCGATTTCAGATCTAGACGAAAATTGGTTTAAAGTGGGCGAGCTGGCCAATATTTTTGCTCAAAAAATTCAGGGCATCTATCCAGCCTCGGTCTCTTTAGAAACAACGGCATCGGTCGTGATCAATGAATTGCTCGAAAATGTGGTGAAATATGGCTTGGCTGGTACGTATTCTAATTTAGAGTTCAAGTGCTTCACGTCATATTTTGAACTGTTTCTCACCAATACTTGTTCCCACGAACAGGCTGAAACGTTTCAATTTTATCTTGAGCGCCTGTCTGGTAATTTGCAGGCCAAGTCGCTCAGTCGGTTGTTTGAAGAAAAGATCACTCTAAGCAGTATGGTCTCATCATCTAAATCAGAATTGGGGATGCTAATGATTCTTAAAGACTATGGCAGCAAACTTAAAATAGACCTGGTTCCTAACTCAGACGGCAGCACCAGTGTTGCCCTGAAACTTCAAATAAAGGCGGGATGAGCATGGAAATTAACGGAAAAGTGTACCAAGTATCGATTAGTGAAAAAGAAACGGCCATCTCAGGCGAGTTTCGATTAAGAACGTCTGACGAATATGCACCGATGTTGGCCGAGATTTCCGAAGTCATGTCCAAGCCCTTGGATCATTACGACATTCATTTTAACGGGCTCAAATATATCAACAGCACGGGCTCTTCGTTTGTGGCTGAAATTTTGAAAGTGGCCAAGAAAAAACAAACCAAAGTGGTGCTGTGGGAAGTGTCTAATACTCTGTGGAACTTAGACACAATTTCAGCCTGGAAACTGTTGTGGCCCCGCACCGAGGTTCATATTAAAAACGAGCCATGAACTTAGAACACGATTATCGCGCACTCGAAGAGGAGTATAACGACCTCAAAATTATACATAAGATGGTGACCGAACACGGGTCTCATCTCGAAAATTCCCTGTATGATTCATTGAATGAAAAAATAGCCTCGTTGGAAGCCGCCAATACCGAAATTGCACGCTTCAATGCCACATTATCCGAGCAGGTCCAGGTTCAAGCCGCGGAATTGGCGAAGTCGCGGGAAGAGGCCGAGCGACTTACCCGGCTGGCAGCCCACACCTCATTTACCATGGCCATCGCACACGAATTGAAAAACCCATTGGCGGGGTTGATTGCCCATGCGGATGGGTTTGAACCCGAAGACGCCTCCGATCCCGAATTGATAACAGAAATGATGGGCACGATTCAGCGCAATGCCCTGCGTATGCGTGAGATTTTAGACACGATGGTGAAGTACGGGGATACGGAATCGGGCGTTGTGAAAGACAGCGATTTAACGCAATTGCTCGGCGATATTTGTGCGTTGGTGAAGCCGCAGTGTGTGGCCGCGGGGGTGGGACTGGTGGTGTCGGTTGATTCGGGGTTGCGCGTTACGGGCGACGCGACGAATTTATATCGGGCGATATTGAATATCATTTCCAATGGACTCGCGGCGACGTCTGCGGGTGGCCAAATTGCGGTTAGCGCCACCACCGGTAACGGCACACACACCATTTCGATCACTGACACTGGCAAAGGTATTCCACCGGAACATCAACAACGGATTTTTGATCTGTTTTTTTCAACCAAAGAAGGTGGGCACTTGGGAATGGGATTATCGATGGCACTGCGCATCATTAAAAATCATCACGGAGAGTTAACTTTTACCTCAGAGGTGGGTCGCGGTACTACCTTTACGATTACCTTGCCCGCCCTGGTTGTTTAAAGGGCCAGAATCCTGTTAACGTGGTGAAATGACTGCTCAACTTGACTATGAATTGAAGCAATCGGCCCGACGCTCGATTGGGATTCAGATTTTGGCCGATGGGCGTGTGGCTGTTCGGGCGCCGAAGTGGGTCAGTCGGGCGCGTATTCATGCGTTTGTGATGAGTAAATCGGGGTGGATTGAGCGAAAGCGGACTGAGTTGCAAGCGCAGTTGCCTCCAACGGGTAATTTTGAGCCTGGGAGCCGTTTTTGGCATTATGGGTCATGGTACCCGCTAAAAATAGCCAATCATCCGATTAAGCCTGCGTTACAGCTAACAGCTGATTCGTTTGTCCTTTCTCCCACGCATTCGGGACTCGCCGAAGCGACTTTTACAAAATGGTATAAAGAGGCCGCTCAGTTTTATTTTGAAGATCGGGTCGCCAAGCTCGCGGCTGAACACGGATTTCGATATAAGCAATTTAAATTGAGCAATGCCAAACATAGTTGGGGGGCCTGTACGAGCACCGGCGCAATCCGCATCAATTGGCGGTTGGTTATGGTGGCTCCTGACATTAGCGACTATGTCATTTGCCATGAATTGGCGCATACGGTGCATATGAATCACTCGGCTAAATTCTGGGCATTGGTGGAGAAAGTGTGTCCGGAGTGGCAGCGACATCGGCGGTGGTTGCACGACAATGGGGCGCAACTGGTGGTGAGTGGGCGACGTGATTGACTTTGGGATTGTGGGACAGGGGTTGGCGGGGTCGTGGTTGGCCATGACCCTGATCCAAGCAGGGTATTCGGTCCTCGTAATTGACGATGCCCAACCAGATTCGGCCAGTCGCATTGCAGCCGGACTTCTGAATCCCGTTACAGGGCCTCGGCTGACCTTGAGTCCGCATTATCCCCACGACTGGCACTATTCCATCGCCCGTTATCGCGCCCTCGAAAGCCAACTGAGCACCCCGTTTTTAACCGAGTATCCGATGAGCCGCCTTCTGAATAACGCGTCTGAACGCGTTCAATTGGCCCAACGGCTACAAAATCCCCTCTTTGCCTCATTGGTGTCGCCGTCGCTACCGCCAGCCGGTTGGCAGTCTGAATTTGGTGCTATCACCTACCCGGCCCATCAATTGAATATGACCGTTTATCTCGATGCAATTCGCGACTTTCTAAAGGCCAATAAGGCCCTGACGACGACCACTGTTTCGCTGGATGACTGCATTGTTGAAACCGATACTGTGCGGTGGGGCGCCCACCGGTTCTCTGCCTTAATTTTTTGCAGTGGCGCCCGTGACGTCGCTCAGCGGTGGTTCAGCGAAATTGAATTGAAACCAGCCAAGGGTGAAATCGTGGAAATTGAGTGTCCCGGGTTAAGCCCTGCTCAGATTGTAAATTGGGGCCACTGGCTCTGCCCCAGTGATACCGGATTATTCAAGTTAGGCGCATCTGCGTATTGGCAATGGTCCACGCCGGAACCTGACCCCAAACACGTCGCTCATCTGGTGGCCGACCTCCGTTCTCGTCTCACCATTCCATTTAAGGTGGGAAAGGCCACTGCAGGTATCCGTCCCTCCGCGCGAAATCGTCGGGCCATCTACGGCTTTTCCCGACAGTCTCCCCGCATCGGATGTATCACCGGACTGGGTGGCACGGGTACCATCACTTCCCCACTGATTGCAGAGCGCTTTGTTCAAGCTTGGCGAAACACCCCGTTTTTTCCACTTAGATTGTTATAACACTCACCTGACTCGCTACGGCGTGAGGATGAGTTCGAGGTAGAGGACAAATAGGGCCGCGGCGAGGCCGAGATGAATCGGTTGGAGCACGCTCGGAACATTTAAGAGAATAAAAATAGCCCCGGTGGCCAATTGGGTAATAAACAAAGCCATCATCCATTTAATTTGGCGCAAGATGCGGTCGTTAGTGGGGTTATGATCGATCAGTTGCCGGCAAAAGAAAATCAGCCCAAAAAATAACGCCACCGCCAGCCACTTGTGGATATCCAGCCCCCACCCCACGATTTGAGTCCAATTGGGTGGCAACGGAATCGAGAGATTGTCAGTGATGGTGTCGATGGATTCTCGTACCTGCGTTCCCAGCATAATCACAAGGCTCAGACCTACGCCAAGGCCCATTGACCATCCCAAGAACATGGGTGGTCGATTAACCGGTCGAATTTCCAAGGACAAGGTGCTACGCAGCCGCACCCGCTGTACGACCAACACAGCTAAAATGATCAGGGCCACCATCATGTGCGTGGTGACCACCATTGGCGCCAACGTACTGGCGACGACGCGTGCGCCCAGCCAGCCTTGAAAGCCCACCAAAGCGGTACCCACTACTGCCAGGGTGAGTTGAGATCGATCGATCGTTCTTACTTGCCACGCGTGCCAAACTAACCCCAAAAACAAGAACCCAACGGTCACGCCCGCCAAGCGATTTAAATATTCTGTCCAAGTTCGCGCCGCATTGAATGGTTGCGCAGTATTCCCATGGGCCGAGTATTTAATTTGGTAGTCCGGTGGCAATTGGGATTCGCTTACCGGGGGAATCCATTGCCCAAAGCAGCGTGGCCAATCAGGGCAACCCATACCGCTCCCCGACGCCCGGACTATGCCCCCAATAACAATCAGCGTCAACACCGACAACAAGGTCAGCTTGAGCCAGCGATTCAGTTTCTGAAGGGCGGGTTGCGCGGCTTGCATCAGTAAGGATCACCCGCAAACCGTGCGATGACGCTACCCATCAGCGCCCACCCTATTGCGGCATCAATGCTGGTGGCTACAATATAATCACCGGCAAAGCCCCACCAATTCCACAGCGGCAAATTGGCCGCTATTATCACCATTATCCCCTGCACTAAGACCAGCCCAAAACGCCGAGAATAAGCTCGGCTTTTTACCAAAGACACCACATAAGCCACCAAGAAAGCCACGGCAATATTCCCTGCTAACGCCACTGCGAACATTTGGCCCATGCTTAAAGGTAATCCCCCGGGACGAACGCTGATAAAGGCAAAGGGATGTCCGGGTTTCAGCGAGTCTTTATTATGGGGAACCACATACACCCCGGCCTTGGGCGCATATGATGCGAGCGTTTCACTAATCACCGCTTCATTAGGAAACTGATGCAGAACGGCCGAATGGTACGGCATAATCATCCAAGAAATCATTCCCCACGCAAATAACACAATGCCACCCAAGAGTCCTGCTTTGAGGGTGGCCGGCATTAGTGGGACTCCCCGCCGTGGCCGGATGAGTGTTCCTTTTGAACCGGCGATTTGATATCAAAGGCCGGCCCTTCACGCGGGTCGAGATCATCTCGGGTAGCCACGTCCAACATGGTGAAAATAAAGAAGAGCGAGAGAAATAAAAACGTGGTGACAATGGCCACCGTGTGAAACCGATTGTCCCACCACAAGCCCATAAATACGGCCAATACCAATATGGCATTAACACTCGCCAGTACCATTGTAAGGATCAAGCCCAAACTACCAGAGGTAAATTGTGAGATTGTCACGTTAAATAGCGTAATCGCAATCAGCGCACCAAATGTGATGATGTAGGGTTTTAATGGAGGTAGTTCGTGTGAAGAGTGAAGTTTGCTCATAAGGTTACCGGATTAAATACAACAATGGGAATAAAAACGTCCAGACCAAATCCACCAAGTGCCAATACAGTGTCACCATTTCGATCGGTAAAAAGTAATGGCTGCCAAATTCACCCCGTATCGTACGGTACACCAGCCACAAAATAAGACCAATACCGATAATTACGTGAACACCGTGTAAACCCGTCAACGCGAAATAAATACCAAAAAACAGGTGCAGTGAGTTGTCCATGCCCTCGCCAAAAAACCATTTTGCGGGTAAATAGCCGTGGTGGATTTTGGCCGCATATTCAATGGCCTTTACCCCCATAAACGCAGTGGCCAAGCCCACTGTAGTCATAAGCAACATAATGCCTTGCTTAATTTTGTCTTGGCGAATTGCCCGTTCACCCAACGTCATTGTGAAACTGCTGGTTAGTAGAAAGAGCGTATTGAGAAGACCCCACTTGAGTGACAAATGATGTGCGGCCTCTCGAAACATATCAGGGTGCATCATTCGGAATACGGCATAGGCTACAAATAGTCCGCCGAAAAACAGAATTTCTTGGGCCATAAACACCCACATCCCTAATTTGGCAGTATTAAATTCCTGTTCAGCGGTATCGAATTGATGGGCAACTTCGTGACTGCGCCCCACCAGAACCTCATTACTACTCATATTTTTTTCCATCAACTGCCGCAAAATCATAAGGATCATGCGTAATTTCAGGCACTTTATCAAAGTTTTCCAAAACAGGCGGCGATTCGGTTTTCCATTCTAAGGTGATGCCATTCCATGGGTTAGCAGGGGCTTTTTCACCGTAGAAAATGGAATGAATTAGATAAATTATCATAACCAAAAAGCCCAGGCCCAATACCCAACTACCATAGGTCGAAAAAGCATGAAGCGGTTGGAACTGATCCAAATAAGTGTGGTAGCGGCGTGGCATGCCTTTGGATCCCATAATAAATTGAACAAAAAACACCAAGTTAAATCCGAGGAAAATCAAGAAGCAGGCAACACGAGCCCAATACTCGTTATACATTTTGCCAATCATTTTCGGCCACCAATAATGCATGCCGCCAATAAAGGCCATTACCGTGCCGCCCACCATTACATAATGGAAATGCGCCACCACAAAATAGGTATCAGTGAGGTGAATATCAACGGCAAGTGCCGCCAAGAATATCCCGGTAACGCCCCCAATGGTAAACAAGAAAATAAAGGCCAGGGCGTACAAGAATGGGGTTTTAAGATCCAACGAACCTTTATACATAGTCGCCATCCAATTAAAGACCTTAATGCCTGAGGGAATGGCCACCAGATAGGTTAAAAATGAAAAGATCATGTTGGCGTACATCGATTGGCCACTTACAAATAAATGATGTCCCCATACCAAAAAAGCGATGATGGCAATGGCAATGCTCGAATACGCCATAAAGCGATATCCGAATATACTGCGGCGGCTAAAGGTCGAAATCATTTCGCTCATCAGACCCATGGCTGGCAAGATCATGATGTACACGGCGGGGTGCGAATAAAACCAGAAAAAGTGCTGAAACAGGATGGGGTCGCCGCCTAAACTGGGATCAAATATCCCAATATTGATCGTCTTTTCGAGGATCAACAATAGCAAGGTAATGCCCAAAACCGGCGTGGCCAAAATCTGAATCACCGCCGTGGCGTACAAGGACCAAACAAAGAGCGGCATCTTAAACCACGTCATGCCCTTGGCCCGCATATTATGAACAGTCGCTAAGAAATTAACACCGGTTAAAATTGAGGAAAATCCGAGAATAAAGGCGGCCAATGTCATTGTTATAACGGCCGTATCCGTGCTCGTGGAATAGGGGGTGTAAAAGGTCCATCCGGTGTCTACCGCGCCAATGAGCATCGAACCGATACCAAACACTGCGCCCACCACGTAAATATAGAAACTTGCCAGGTTCAGTCTGGGAAAGGCAACATCCTTAGCGCCGATCATAATGGGAAGGAAAAAGTTACCGAGTGATGCGGGAATAGAAGGGATAATAAACAAAAACACCATCACCGCGCCGTGGAGAGTAAATAGTTGGTCGTATTGGCGGTCGGTTAAAAACCAACCATTAGGGAATAGAAGCTCTAAGCGTAGTAGTAAGGCAAAAATGCCGCCCAAAAAGAAGGAAAACCATATAAACCCCAGGTACATTAACCCAATGCGTTTATGGTCGAGCGTGAACAACCAGCTTTTTAGTCCGGTTGTTGCTTTAAAGAAATTAATGTTGGGCACATGCGACATAACTGGTCCTTACTTGATAGTACGAATGTACTCGATTATACCGGCCATCTCTTGATCACTCAATTTACCGGCATAGGTGGGCATCATTGGGGCATAACCGGCGGTTATTTCAGCGGCAGGGTCTACAATAGCTCGGCGTAAATAATTGTCGTCGGCCTTGGCACTTTTACCCCCGACAAGCTGCCTATTGGCGCCATAAATACCCTTCCAACTCGGTCCGATACTTTTGCTACCATCTACCGAGTGGCAGGAAAAACAGCCTTGGTCAGTGGATACCTTCTTACCCAATTCATTTAACGGCAGGGTGGCAGAGGACGCCGCTTTTTGGTCGGCCTGCCATTTCACGTAATCCGCATCGTCAAGCACCACCAAATTAGCGAGCATCCTAGCGTGCCCATCACCACAAAATTCAGTACAGAAAATTTGGTACCGGCCCGCCCGATCGGCTGTAAATGCCAGGGTAGTATAGTGGTTCGGCAATACATCTTGTTTCACACGCAAATTGGGAATAAAAAGGCTATGAATCACGTCTTCAGATGACATTATCAAGCGAATCGGTTGATGAAGAGGGACTACCAATTCATTATTGGTGCGTAGGCCCGTGGTTGGATCTTCAAAGGTCCACGACCACTTACGGCCAATTGCCCGCATTTCCTTGGCATCTGAGGATGGAACAATATTTTTCAGATAGGCCGTGTATCCCCACACAAAAATTATACTCACCAGAATTAGCGGGATAACGGTCCAGGCGATTTCCAACGCAGTACTATGCGTCATTTGGTTAAGTGCAATTTGATGGTCGGGTCGGCGCCGAAATTTAATGACGAAATAGATGAGGGCCCCTACTATTCCAAAAAAAGTGACTGCCGAAAGAAAATAAATAAAGAAATACAGCGCGTCGACTCGATAGGCCGCTTCGCCAACCGCCAACGGGAAATTGACTCCCCCACTATGAACTAAACTTAAATTTGAGGTCGCTGATGCCATTACTTCTTCTTCACTTTGAGGCCAAAAATTACGAATGCAATAAATAAAACAGTCAATATTCCACCCAAACGCATGATGTTCTTTGCTTGAAGGGTATAGCTTCTAGAGGTGGGATCATACTTATAGCAATATAAAATTAGTTGATCAATGGTGGCCTGGCCTTTTCCAACCTTCGCTTCTTTCAAGGCAAAGCTGAGCGTCCGTGGCTTATAGTCGATGCCGTACAGATAGCGCACGATTTTACCCTGGGGGGTTACGACCATAATCGCGGCCTGGTGGGCGATTTCGCCTTGGTCGTCGGGCTTGTAGTAAAAGCCCAACTGATCGGTGAGGGTATGCATCGACTTCGAATCACCGGTAAGAAAATGCCATTCGGCTTTGATATGGGCTTCACCTAGTTTGCCCGTGTATTTGTCTCGGAATTGCGACGCTGATTTAGGGGTATCTTCGGGGTCAATGCTCACGCTAAGCACTTTAAAATCTCGGCCCAGTTCTAACTTGGATTCGGAAATACCGGCCACCAACCCATCGGCAATTAACTGACAGAGCATGGGGCAACTGTAATACATCGGCGCGATAATGACGGGGACGTTGGGATCTGAGAAAAAGGATTTCAGAGGAACTCGGGTACCGGATTCGTTTACCAGTTCAACCGATAAATCGAGGGTGGCACCAATACGTTCGACCACCCCTACTTCGTTAAAAACGGGCGGCTTTGTTTCAGCAGCATGTAGCGGCGTTAGGCCCAATAGAATGGCCCACACACAGGCAATCAAACCGCTTTTATTGCGCATTATATTTTTTTACAACGGCGTCCATGGCCATATCAATCGGGATTTTGACCTGTCCCTTGGCCTGATCTACCCATTGTAAGCGAGTCAGCTCAGCCGTTTCGGTAACGCGCAGTTCCCGAATGGCCATCGGCGCTGGGCCGGATTCTTTGAGTCGCACTTCATCAGACAAGGTCCCCACATAGAAGAGGTAGCACCCCCAGACTGAGAGAAAAATAATCACGGCCGATGCCAAAATCGCAACGGTTAAGCGGATGTGATCGGGTTGTTGAAGATCGTGATGAATTTCGCCACTATGTGCCATTTAACTGTCCTTAAAAATTCTCAAAATGAAGCGATTCGGATAAACGGGGATCTTGAACCGGCACTAAGGGATGGGCCGACATCTGCCAGCATAATGCGGCAAAGTAAACACCCCCCACACCCAAAAACATGCCCAAATGGGCCCAGCTTAAGCCCAAAGACGTCGGGGTAAAATTGGGTTGAATAATCCAAAAATAATCCACCAACGGCATGGCCATTAACCAGAGAGCGATTGCAAAATGCACCACTAAATTTCGTTTGGCGTGCCGCGACATAAATAGGAAAAATGGAATAACAAAATAACCGACGGCCAACAAAATGGTGACCCATTGCCATGGTGATCCATAGCTTCCACGTACGATATACCAGGCCCCTTCTTCTGGAATATTACTGATCCAAATCACCATCAATTGAGAAAAGGCCAGATAGCCCCAAAACATCATATAGCCATAGAGCAATTTACCAATATCGTGATAGTGCTCAACGGTAACCACCTTGGCCAAAATGCCTCGGCTGCGCAGAATTAAAAGCGTGACACTTAGGGCGGCTAAAAACACAACGGCAGTACCCGCAAAAAAATAAACGCCGAATAGGGTCGAAAACCAATGTGGACTTAATGACATTAACCAGTCAAATGAGGCGAATGTTTGGGTGAGTCCATACACCACCAAGGCAATGCCCGCTTTGGCTTGCAAGTTAGCCGTGAGCTCCGGGTTGCCGGTGCTGTCTTGCTTGCGCGATAGAGCAAAGAAATAGGCCGCGATTCCGCCCCAAATAAGGAAGTAGCCAATGGAACGAATCCAGAAAAACGGCACATTCAAATACGGTGCTTTGGCCTGCAAAATTGGATCGTGGGCCGCGTGGGCTGTATCGCTCCAGCTAAAGAGGTCATGCATGCCGAAAATCAGGGGCAGTAAAAAGAGTAGCATGATCCAGATGTTGCGCATGAAATGCTCGGAAAGTCGGCGGACAACCACACTCCAACCCGAGCGAGTTAAATGTTGCATTAGAACGAAATATAATCCGCCCAATGAAATGGCCGTGTAGAAAATAAAGGCCAGCCAATATCCTTGCCAAAGTGCGGCATTGTTACTGCCCAAAAAAGCAATCGCAAATCCGACAACCGCGATGGCTAAAAACCCGAAAACAAGGCGGAGGCCTAAAGCTTTAGATAAGAGATATTGCGCGTCGATTTTCACTTTGAAATGGCACTCCTTTTGGTTTCAGGGACGTCTTTGAGGGTGGCCGTGTGCATGGTTTGAAGGGCCCGAACGTAGGCCACGATTGCCCAGCGATCCGCCACCGGAATTTGTTTGTCATGGGCAGGCATGTTGCGAATGCCGTGAGTCACGATGTTATAAAGTTCGCCATCGGTGTAGGTCAATACTCGGGCGTCCCACATCACCGGGGGTGGGGTGAAACCCAGTTTGACAACAGGACCGTTGCCCGTGCCCGCGCGGTCGTGGCAGGAGGAACAATAAATATCATAGCGCTCTTGGCCGCGCTTTAGCAGGGCTTCGTTAACCGTTACCGGGATGCTATTCACCCACGCACCAGACGCGGTTTGACCCCGATAATACGCTGAATCTTCTGCCAAGGCATCTGCCCGATTTTCAATATTGCTGCCCCAAGGCACCGTTTCGGCCGGTGGGGTGATGGGCATGGTTTGCGCAGTCACTTTGGGTTGCACATCTAAATTTGGATTCAAATGCACGGCCGGTTTGTCGCTGAAATTACCGCGGCATCCCGTTAGTAACACCACGCATAGTCCCATCAAAAGTAGCGGCTTAATCTTCAACATACACAACGTGCTCCCCTTGAAGTTCGGTCAATAACTGTGCCGTTTTTTCTTTATCAAATTTACTGTCAGTTTCAGAAACCGAAATAAAAAATCCGTCAGTTGAGAATTTGGCAAAGCGCCCCACTTTAAAGAGCGAGTAATAGAGTTGCGGCAATCCGTTTAAAGCAAACATCGTCGTTGCCGCAGTGATTGACGCCACGATGGTCATAAATCCATAGGTAATGCAGATATAAGACGGATAGCTCAATAACGGTTTACCACTCACGTTGACCGGATAAGCCACGCCATTGGCCCAATATTGAAAGGCAAAGGCGCCAAAAAATGCGAGCGTTCCGACAATGACAACCACCCAACCCAAGGGCGAATCTTTTAATTTCAGGGCCTTGTCCATCCCGTGAATGGGGAACGGGGAATGGGCATCAACAGTAGTGTATCCGGCTTTGGTCAGGGCTTTGGCCGCGGCCAAAACAGATGCCGGCGATTTAAATTCGGCCAACAATCCAGTAAAGGGCTTAAACATGCTTATCTCCTTCGTGCGGAGAGGCCTGTGGCATGATCGATTTTACTTCGGTAATGTTAATCATCGGCAAAAAGCGAAGGAAGAGTAAGAATAACGTTAAAAATAATCCCCACGTGCCTAAAAAGGTACCGATATCGACCCAGGTCGGGATAAATAATCCCCAACTTGAGGGCAAAAAGTCACGGTGAATGGTAGTCACAATCACAAATCGCTCACACCACATCCCCACGTTGGCCATAATTCCGATAATCACCATCCACACGATCGAACGACGGAACCGTTTCATCCAAAACAATTGAGGCAATACAGCGTTGCCAAATAACATTACCCAGTAAAACGCAGCATAAGGCCCCGCGGCACGGTTAATAAAGGCAAACATTTCATACGGATCGGCGGAATACCAGGCCATAAAGAATTCCATAGAATATATGTAGGTCATTACCATACCCATACCGAGCACTATTTTGTTCATGGTCTCCAAATGGTGCATCGTGACCAGGTTTTCTAATTTAAAGACTTTTCGCGCCCCCGCCATCATAACAACGACCATCGCAAACCCAGAAAACACCGCACCCGCTACGAAATACGGGGGAAAAATAGTGGCGTGCCAACCGGGGATTTGAGAGGCCGCAAAGTCCATACTGACAACAGAGGAAACAGAGACCACCAAGGGGGTTCCCATCGCGGCCAAGATTAAATACGCTTTTTCATAATGCAACCAATGCCGGGCAGAGCCGCGCCATCCCATGGCCAAGATGCCAAACACAATTTTTCGCGTTTTGGTTAAGGCGCGGTCACGAAGCGTGGCCAAGTCAGGCATCATTCCGATATACCAAAACACCAACGATAAGGTGAAATATGAGCTCACGGCGAACAAGTCCCACAACAACGGGCTTTTAAAATTGGGCCAAAGCGCCATTTGGTTGGGTACTGGAAACATATAATAGGCCAGCCACATCCGACCCACGTGAATACCCGGATAAATGAGGGCGCATAATACGGCAAAAATCGTCATGGCTTCGGCAAATCGGCTGATAGACGTGCGCCATTTTTGGCGAGTGGTAAATAGAATGGCCGAAATCAAGGTTCCGGCGTGCGCAATACCGACCCAATAGACGAAGTTAATAATGTCAAAACCCCACCCGACCGGGCTGTTGACCCCCCAAACACCGGTGCCGGCCCAAAGTAGATAGGTAATTAACGACAATAGAAGGAGCAACAATGAGGTGGTGCCGGTCAAGGCGATCATCCACCATCGTGGGGTTGGGGCTTCTAAGGGCGCTACGACCGCATCCGTGACTGCTTGAAACGTGGCGTCACCGGTGACTAGGGCCGGACGATTAATGGTATCGTCGATATCTTGAACGACCTGTGTCATGCGACTTCCTTCTTCTTCGCCGGCACAAGGCTGGGATGCGGGTTATAGACTGCGCCCAAGTACCGGGTTCTGGCTTTTAAATTTAAATGGCCCAAGATGGTGTAATCCCGATTGGACTTTCGCGATTTAGACACCGCTGAGCTGGAATCGCTTAAATCACCAAACACAATGGCACTGGCCGGACACGCTTGCTGACAGGCCGTCTGCAAGGTCACATCACTGACCTTCTTACCGCCATTTTTGGCTTCAAATTTGCTACGATTGATTCGTTGCACGCAATAGGTGCATTTTTCCATTACACCGCGCATGCGGACGGTGACTTCAGGGTTAAATTGCATTTGTAAGGATTTAGCCGGTTCTTTTACAGCGTCAAAAAGGTGCAAACGATTTTTCTTTTCCGCCCGTGGATCACGCTGTTGATAATCAAAGAAATTAAAATGCCGCACTTTAACCGGACAAGCATTGGCGCAATATCGCGTACCGATGCAGCGGTTGTAGGTCATATCATTCAGGCCTTCTTTAGTATGCGTGGTGGCCACGACTGGACACACTTGCTCACAGGGGGCCAGTTCGCATTGCAAACAGGTCACCGGTTGATCAAGAATTTCGGGCTCGTTTTCGTCGCCGCTGAAATACCGGTCGATCCGAATCCAATGCATTTCACGGCCGCGAATCACCTCTTTTTTGCCCACAATCGGAATATTATTCTCCGACTGGCAAGCCACCGTGCAGGCATTACACCCGGTGCAGCGACTTAAATCGATGGTCATCCCCCATTGGTGATTGCCGGTTAAGGGGTATTCATTAAAGACGGAATGGGTCAGTTCTTCTTCGCCCATTTCCTTCATGGCCTTGGGGTCCTCGTGCAATTCCGATTCGCTTACTTTTCGAACCAGGTCCCGGCCTTCCATTGCACCGTGATTTTGCGTGGTGGCCAGCGTGTATTTTCGGCCAGTCTTGGTAATAGACTGAATGCCCACAGATTGAAAGTGAGTACTGGTTCGAAGTGGAAAAACATCCACGCCAGCGCCGGCACTGATCCGACCCGAGTTTTGGCCATAGCCGAGTAGCAATCCGACTGTGCGATCCGCCATTCCCGGCACAACCCAAATCGGCAACGTTACCGTGTTTTGTGCGGTTTTAACTTCAACCAACGCCTCGTTTTCTACCCCCTTCGCCTTGGCAAATTGGGGAGACACCAACAACGCATTGTCCCAAGTTAATTTGGTAATGGTATCGGGAATTTCTTGCATCCAAGAACTGTTGCCATGGCGACCATCGCGGACCGAGTAATCTTCGATAAAAATACCGGTGATTGCGCTATTTTTTGCCGCCTTAATGGCCTTGGCCCGTTTTATTAATTCAGGTGAAATTGAAATTGTAGGAGTGACAGCGGGTGAAACCGTCGAAACCACACCGTCATGCAGCCATTTTTTCCAGGTTGCATCGGTTTTTGTGGCGGCGGGACGCTTGAAATACGCCCGAACCGCATCAAAATCGCGCCAATTGAGACGACCGACAACGGCCAAAGTTTCGGTATCGCTTTTGGCATCCACAATGGGGCGGATGAGCGGTTGAATCACCGAAGTCACACCATCAATACGTTGCGCATCACCCCATTTTTCCAAGAAATGAGCGCGGGGTAGCACCCATTTACTGGCACGGCTGGTTTCGTTGGTTAACTGCGTTAAGTGCGTCACCGAATTTAATTGTTTGAGCGATTGTTTAAATTTAAGGTCTGCTGGCGCGGTCACGACGGGATTTCCGCCGATAATAATTAAATCGGTGATTTGGCCGCTGTTCATTTGGCGAACCAATTCGGTAATCGCAGGAAGTGAGCGGCCATTAAATCCAGCTTCGCTGCCAAAGGCAGGCGCATAATAAGAAACGAAGAGAGCACCGATCGCGTTATTTAAGATGAACGCCAGTGCATGCAATTCAGGTGCTTGGTCTTTCCCGACCACAAATACCGATTTTGACCCGTTTTTACTGATATCATCTGCAATCGCGGCAAAATATTTTTTCTGTTTGGCCACGTTTGGCACGGCCAAAAACTTGGCCCCGGCGATTTGCATTTCCGGTGTCAGCTTGGCTTTAAGTGCAGGTACCACCTCGGCCAATACGGCTACCAAGCCCAATGCCGTTGGGATCATATCGTCCGCATCAACACGCACTCGGTGATCCGCCCGAGAGCCCGTCAGCGAATACCGGCTTTCAAACGCGTACAAGCGATTCAGTTTCACGCCGCTATCCGGATCACGCCGCGATGCAAATGCCTGCGTATTCGATACCGCGAGATCCGAACTTCCCAAGAAGTCCGCACCCAACGACACGATCACGTCAGCGGTTTTATAATCGATTACCGCGTTTAACGCGCGTCCGCTGGCCCACTCACTGCCCTGCAATTCTGCATCGTTACCCACCGGATCGTACTGAAAATAGGCCACCGGCCCTGCATTTTTACGCAATTGCGCCAGACCTTCAAAAAACGTTCCTGAAACTTGCGGCTCGGATAAAACAGCCACTTTCGCCCCAGCCGAAACACGCCCGCGAATATACTCACCAAATGCGTCCCAAGTCGATTTTTTGCCACCTACTGTCGGAAACTGAGCCCGATCCGGGTCATACAAGCCAATAATGGCCGCTTGCTGAATGGCTGACGTTTTGCCGCCAGTTCCTGGATACAAGGGATTCCCCTCAATCTTAATCGGCCGGCCTTCGGTGCTTTCCACCAACACCCCAGATACCTCCGCACCATCTACATACGTACTCGCATAATAGATGGATTTGCCCGGCACCTGAAACTCGGGTTGCTGGGCATATGGCACCAATTTTTGAACCGGCTTGCGAATCGAAACGCATCCGCTTAAACCCGCAATGGCCACAGTGCCACCCAACAATTTAATAAACGAGCGACGCGATACCGGCGTTTCTAGTACCGAGGCTTCGGGTTGAAATTCCCGTTCCACCCACGGTTTAAATTCGTCTTTATTCTGCTGTTCTTCTTGTGATCGCCAAATTTTCATAATTTCCTCACCGATGACATACCGAGCAATCTAAGCCCGGATCAATATAGTGGTCTTTTTTAAGCGTGGCGCCCAGTTTTTTCTGATCGGGAGCAACCCAGGCCATATCGGTTACTTTATCCACGGGCCGCAGGTGTTTTTCAGGGGTTTTATGGCAGTCCACACACCAGGCCATGCTGAGTGGCTCTTTTTGATGCACCGTTTTCATTTTATCCACACGTCCGTGGCAGGTGGCACAGCCAATCCCCGAATTCACATGGCGACTGTGATCAAAATACACATAATCAGGCACAGCATTAACCCGCACCCACTGAATCGGCTGATTATTTTTCCAGCTTTTTTGCAATTTCTTAATTTCAGGGCTCTCTGTTTTGATTACTTTGTGACAATTCATACAGGTGTCGGTTGAGGGCAAAGTGGCCTTGGCCCCGCGCTCAACATTGGTATGACAATAGCGGCAATCAATGCCCAACTCGCCGGCATGCAGAGCATGAGAATAGGCAATGGGTTGCGTGGGTTGATACCCGACCTCAATATGCTTGGGAGACGCCCAGTACCACATCACAAAAACAGCCGTGGCAATACCGCCTAAAAGAATAGGTGGAATCAGTAATGGGATTAAATTTGCCCATTTTGGAAATATAAACGGTTGATTTTCAGTCATAAATGAACCATGGCAGTGTACTAAACCCCAATTCAGGGAGTCAATTGCCAGGAAGCGATAAAATTTCTTGTTTTTTTAGACTACAAACTGCTCTCTGTGGGCTAAGAACTGAGCAATAGAATGCTCTGGCCGTTGATCAAAATAAGCCAATGTCTCAGAATTTGATGGGGGTATTAATTCTGGATCATGGTCTGAAAATAATTGTTTATATCCATTTTCTTCAAAGTCCCTAAAACTTTGACCAGTGAGAATTCGACATAAATAATTAAATCCAGTGTTTATTGGGTAAGAAGCTAGATCCACATTGAGAGGCGTCCCCGCTAATAGATCAAGCACCTCGCGCGCGTGTTTCATGTCCACCGACAGCACAGACTCTGAGTTGTACCATTTCTCCTTTAACTTACTCATATTTTGCTCCATCGATACCAGCTGATACCGATTGGCCATTGAATCCAACTCTGAAAAATTGGGTTGCAAAGAAAAGTCTTGCATCATTTTCCGAACACTTTGAACAGCCTTGCTGGCCGCCACAACTTCTGCAAATGTCGTAAAGTCTCCGTCAGGAAACTGTAAAAAACCACGCAGTAATTGCCTCACGCGAGGCTGATTAAGAATCGGGAGTAGTTTGTCGCCTTTGTAATTCCAGCCGATAGCCTCAAGCATTTGAACAGGTGGAAAATCCTTCAGAATGCGTTCTGGGATGGGTTGATCTGGGGGAGAACACTCAAGGAATACGATCAACAAATCTTTGTATGCGCGCCTTTTTACTTGAGGAAGCGGAGTCTCGGTGTCTAAAAAATCAGTCAATTCCATTTTCCATTTGACCTGATTAGATTTTCCCCATCCATCTGCTACAGTCAACAATGAGTCGACTATCTCACGAGACTCTGGCAAATCGTCTCGGTAATAAATCAGCTTCAGCGCGTGGTATAGATCATGCAACGTTTCAAAGAGTCGAGAAGACATAGCCCCATCAATTTCAACAGGGTCCATCTTGCTCCATCCGCTGGGGGTTACCAACCCAACGCCCCGCTGGCGTAAGCCAATATCAGTTGAAAGCTGATCGATGGAAAACCGCCCAATGACAGGGGCCACATGGATGCGCTGATCGGCATTAACACCCAATTCTGACTGCAAGGCATCAAATAGTGCCTCGTAAAACCGAAAAGGCACCACCGGAACTGGCGGACTTTTATCCTCACGCGGCGTTTCTTGAGGAAGATACCCAAAATGGGCGCCGCCAACCGTGATCGATGAAAAACGATGGAATCGTTCACGGTCTGAAAAATCAACGGCCTTGGTATAATTTCCCTCGAACAATATATCCGTCTCAATTTCAGCATAAACCCGGTCTAACATAAGCGCCGATTCCTGGTGCCGTTCAAGCGTTGTCTTGAGAGCGGAAACAAGCACTTGCTCTTTTGCAGCTTGCTTATCGCTACCCAACCTATCCCACTTTAAATAATAGGATATTCCCCTGACTGTCCCCTGGACCCAACCGTCAATAACTTTAGCGTCTACTAATCGCAACGTAACAGTACGATGAGGATTGGGCTTATCTGCTTCTTGGCAATCTTTGGGATGCACTGCAAGTCCCAAAGTATAGGCATGGGTAAATTGAGATTGCGTTAGATACCCTTCCTGACAAAGTCGAATAAGCGCATAAGGAAAGCTAGGGTCCTGAGTTGCCAATGTCAATTCAGACTGAAATAGTGCGATACTTTGTGGTTTGGTCATAAGCGTATAAATGCCCCCCACGTATTGAGCGTCTAATTGATTACATTTCATCAAAACCCGTGTTTCCACACCGGGATCTTTTTCAAGTTGAAATCGAAATAAACTTTTCACCACAGGGTTAAAGGCTGTCGAATGAATGGGTGAATAATGAATTTCTTCAGTGACAGGTGGGGAAACCCTTACACCAATTCTAGGCCCCCTCCTCACCGAGGCCAGGCTACTATCCAAAGTAATATTGCTAAAAAGAGTTGTTTTTGTTTTAGATGCAAATAGACCGGGCTGATCTTTTGTTATAGTGACCAATTGATTTGCATGATCAACCGCTTGAATAAATCCCGTTCGAAAATAACCCTTACTATTCCCGTATATAACTTTATCCCCAATAGCGGGCACATATGAATTTCGATTGGAGCCGTTATAGGCAATTATTTTAAATTTCACCTTAGACTGATCTGCATATCATCACAAAGTCTTACCTACCGATTATATCACCGACCCTGCATTTTCCTCCGTTAGGCCTTATATAAAACGACTGTAAAATCGTTGGGTAAATAATGATGAAGCATCACCCATTTTGCGCGATGGCGGGCCACGATTTTGGCCACTTTGCTAGGGTCATAGTAGAAAAACAAATCGTCTGCACGGTCTTTGGTAGGCGCGTGGTGTGATAAAAGGTTAAAAGAGACCCCTTTTTTCGCCAATTTCAGCATTTTCGCGATTGCCGCGTCTAAATAATAGTATTGGTCGCGCGTATGCAAACTAAAGGCCCCGCTGGCGACAACATAGTCAACGGGCTGAGATTCATGAAATAGATCACCGACCCTGAATTGGCCATTGGGGTGGGTGCTTCGTGCGGTTTCAATCATCGGAGCACTGATATCGATGCCCGTATACTGAGCGTGAATTGATTCGTCTGAAAAATACTCCAGCAAATCCCCAAACCCGCAGCCCACATCTAAAACATGGTCGGTGGGTTCAATGGTCCATTGCGAAAACAGCGCGGAAAACCGGGTGAATTGCGAATAATGTGATTTCCAGCCTAAGGACGAAATGCTATCGCCATGGCGCGCAATCGCTTTGTCATAGTATCGGCGAATTTTGGGGGTGTAGTGGCGGTAGATCCAGGCCCGAATTTTAAAGATAAGGCTACGCAGCCGATAAACCATCATTTGTACTCAATCTAAAGCGCCAGGGTTTCTGCAAACCGTTTGGCCGAGACGATGGAAATCGGGCCTACCTGACGCTCTCTTTTAAGGTGCCAAACCACTTGAGTTGCCGGATAGCCATACTTGTTTGAAAAATATAAGAGTGAATTAGGCACTGTATCATCTGACACCTTCGCTTCAATCATTTGAATGACGCTGTTATTTTGACAGATACAAAAATCGATCTCTTTTCCATCCTTGGTTCGCAAATAATAAAGATCGGTAGACTGGCCCATTACATCTTGTAAATAGCCGCAGTGTTTAATGAGGATATTGGCCAAGAAATTTTCAAATTTTTTCCCAGGATCGTTTTCTATCAATCCATTGTCAAAAAAGTAATATTTGGATCCTTTTTTAAGGCTTCTGGCCACATTTTTGGCATACGGCGACACCCGAAAAATGATATAAAGTGATTCTAAAATCGCCAAATATTTTTTGACTGTGTTGGGTGAAATATCCAGGTCTTCAGAAAGAGATTGGTATGAAATGAGGCTCCCAATTCGCGTCTTCAGCAATTCAATTAGCTGTGAAATCGCATTTAATTCCAAAATTGACTCGAAATTAAGAATATCTTGCCTTATGAGTCCGTTCACATATTCTAATCGCCATCGGTTTGCATGCTGATCTGTTTGGGCTAAAAATGGTTCTGGAAAGCCGCCTTGTTCAATCAGCCGGTCAAGTTGATCATTCTCTCCCACCTTCGCCAATTCGGCCGGTGAAAATGGCATTAAATGATGCGTAAAATACCGACCTGTTAAGGCATCCCCGGATTGTGCAAACGTGTCTAAACGTGCACTTCCGGTTACCAGTATGTGAAGATGCGGGGGCCGGGTGTCAAACAGTCCTTTCAGATAATTCTTCCAGCCTTTTTTCTTGTGAAGCTCGTCTAAAATCAACAAATCGGTCTCAGGTAGCCAGCTTTCGGCCATCATGATCTCTCGGTCTTGAAGACGGTCATAATTCAAGTAAAGCGGATTTTGATACTTCGCCATCAGTGATTTGGCCAACCACGTCTTCCCGACTTGTCGTGGACCCACCAAAATAACGATTTTGACTGCTAAATCAGCCAAAATTTGCTCGGATTGAAATCGCTTCATACCGACTATTATGAAACGGATTGCGGTTTAGTCAAGACTTTTCCGCATTCTATTGCGGTTTAGTCGTGTTTTGATCACACCACGCTTCTGCGATCTGCACGGCGTTTAGCGCAGCACCCTTGCGGAGGTTATCGCCGACGCACCAGAACTCGATTCCGTTTTCTTGCGAAATGTCTTTTCGGATTCGGCCAACAAACACATCGTCCTCGCCGGCTACGTTCCTTGGAGTCGGATAAACGCCTTCTGCGGGATTGTCTAACACCTGAACACCAGGGGCAGCTTCGAGTAATTCACGCACTTTTTCGGCTGTAATTGGTTTTTTGGTTTGAATATTCACCGATTCGCTATGTGATACAAATACAGGAACGCGCACTGCGGTCGCCGTAACCCGAATTTTGTCATCGCCCAAAATCTTTTTAATTTCATTCACCATTTTAATTTCTTCTTTGGTGTAGCCATTTTCTAAAAAGCTATCGATTTGAGGAATCAAATTGAAGGCAATGTGATGAGAGAATTTTTCAGGCGGGGCATCGACGCCGCGCAAATTTGCGCGGGTTTGGGATTCTAATTCGTCTAAGCCCGCTGTTCCGGCTCCTGAAACGGATTGATAGGTTGAAATAACGATGCGCTCAATGCCAGCAGCGTCATAAATTGGTTTTAAGGCCACTACCAATTGCGCAGTTGAGCAATTGGGATTCGCAATAATGCCTTTGTGCTGCTTAATGGCGTCGGCATTTACTTCGGGCACGACGAGAGGCACTGTGGGGTCCATCCGAAAATGGGACGTATTATCAATGCACACCGCACCTGATTTAGCGGCAATCGGACAATATTCGGCGGACACCGATCCACCAGCACTAAATAGAGCAATATCAACGCCCTTAAAAGAATCTGGCCCTAATGCCAGCACTTCTACCGAGTCGCCGTGGAACACAACTTCGGCGCCCGCTGAGCGCTCAGACGCCAATGGCACTAATTCACTCACTGGGAACTTACGGTCTTCTAAAATGGTGATAATTTCTTTACCCACTACGCCGGTAGCTCCGACAACAGCGACGCGATATTTTTTCATGAGTTATTCCGTTTCGTTTAAAAAGTTTTCGAGGCCGTAAATTAAGCCGGTTTTGCTGTGAATCTTACGCACACACAGCACCACGCCTGGCATAAATGACTCGCGGTTGATGGTGTCGTGACGCAAAGTCAGGGTTTGGCCCAAACCACCGAATATAATTTCTTGGCTGGCCACAAACCCTTGCAGGCGAACGGCGTGGATGGGAATGTTGGCTTTTTTGCCGCCACGCGTTTCAGGCACGATATGTGTTTCGGTGCGGTCTACTAGCGCCTTGTTAATTTCTGGGTTGCTGATCGCAATCAATTCCGCTGTTTTAATCGCCGTACCCGATGGCGCATCGGCCTTGTTATTGTGATGAAATTCAATGATTTCGCACTGCGGCATATGTTTACCGATTTGCGCAGCCGCCTGCATCATTAATACGGCACCGATTGCAAAGTTGGGACACACTGCAGCCGCCAGACCTTTGGCCTTCGCCAGGGCATCAATTTCAGCCAAATCGGCGTCAGATAAACCGGTGGTACCCACAACGGGATACGCCCCGGCATTCAATATTTCGATGACATTTTTTTTAACGGCAGACGGATGGGTAAAATCCACGACCACTTTGGCCTGGGTATCTTGAATCGTGTAGGTCAGCTTATCGCCCATATCGAGCTCTGCGACCACGCTCATGCCGTCGGCATCAGAGACAGCAGTAACCACCGCTTGACCCATTTTTCCTTTGGCTCCGTTTACAATAACCGTAATCATAAGTCCCGCATTATAAACGGAACCCGGGATATTACGAAAGAGCTGAGATCTCAAAGTGCCGGAACTTTTTTACTATAAACTTTCTAGCGTTTACTTTTGCGAAGTGGTCGCCATTTCGTCCAGAATGAAGGCTTCAATGATCGCCGCATCTGCCGCCTCTGTATTTGAATTGATTTGAACAGGGATTTCAACCACGCTTTTTAGTGCGTGCGTGCAACCCGGCAACCCTAACACGGACACAATAACAAAAAGACCAATCCACCCTTTAAACATATTTTAGCCCTCCCCGACTTAAAAAGTTTCTTATGATTAGTTATCGGATTGGGTAGGGGGTGAATTTCACTCTATAGTTGTTGTTCCGCCTAATTGAGACAGATTTGTGCCTAAAATTATGCCGTTACTCCCCAGGTTGGCGGGAGTCAGGACCAGAAAATACTGATATAAAATGCCATCGCTTGAATTTCGTATCACCAACGCTCCCAGCGTGGATTCGTATTTGCCCACCAAGGTATCGGCGGTGCCATCTGCGTTGAAATCGCCCTTCAGGGTCATTTTCCAAGACACCACAGTAAACAAGCCTTGCGCCGTATTGCAGGTCAGGGAGAGTTCTTGGGTACCGTTCAGCGTGGTGGATTGGAGCTCGGATTTAATAAATACGCGGCAGATGCCATTTGCTGACGATGCTTCGGCGTAGGACCGAATTAACTTCGTGCCGATTTGGGCCTCGGTGTATTGCAGACTACCGCCTTGAGGGGTCTTGTGATGCGATACGAAGGTGCCAATCGGGTTGGCAGAGGGACTGTCCGCCCTGAATACGTTTCCTGACACCGTATCGCCAAACAATACGGTCTCCCCATCCTCATCCCCCATACCGGTTTCGGCGGACCGTTCTTGATAGGCGCGACTGGCACCCACGGCCACAAAACGGTTTTCGGTGGCGCCGGTGCCTAACGACACCGCTACATTTGAGTCATCATTTGAATGTAAAAAATAATTGGAGGCCAGACCGGCCAAGTCCACAAACACCCCTGCATTCGCGGTGACTTCTGCTACTTGAATCGCGTTTTGAGTTGGGCTTAAATTAATGCTTGATTTGAGTTCGTCGCTGACTGACTTTAGGGAATTCAAACAACCACTAAGACTCAGAAGTACTATTAAAAATCCAAAACCGACCCCGTTTTTGATCATGATTTATCCTATCATAACGGCAGAAAACTTTGCCAAAACCTCGGCAAATATAGCCTCGACGGAGCGGTTTTGCGTGGAAATAATTTGAATACGGTTTGGGTTTTCTTGGGCCATTTTGAGGTAGGCATCGCGGACCCGATTGTGAAAGGCAAGTGCTTCATGTTCAAAGCGGTCCATTTTACCGCGGCCTTTGACGCGTTCAAGACCTTCTTCAACAGGGCAATCAAATAACAAGGTGAGTTGCGGCAAAATGGGGGCCATGCCCGTGAGCATACGCACAACATCTTCTCGGACTTGGCGACCGCCGGCTTGATAGGCAAAAGTGGAGTCCACATAGCGATCGCAAAGCACGATTTGGCCCCCAGCCAGCGCGGGTTTAATGACTTGTTCGACGTGCTCAAGGCGGTCGGCAGTAAACAGTAAAATCTCGGTAAATTCACCGCGAATGTCTTGATTGGGATCCAGCAATTGCTGACGAAGCACTTGGCCCAGCTGCGTGCCGCCAGGTTCTTTGGTCATGAGTACATCGTGGCCGTGGCCAATCAAATGGTCAGAAATTTTTTTTAATTGGGTACTTTTTCCGGCACCTTCGACGCCTTCGAAGGAGATAAATACACCGGGACTAGTTGCAGACAGCCTATCCATCGATGAGATTGCCCATTTCTCGCAAAGGGAATTTATCAAGGAGCGGCGCAAATGCGGAGCGGTATAAATGACCGGCGCGAAAATGGGCAAGATCGCGATGAAGAGACTGTCTCATCTTGGATATACGCGTACCCTTCTATTGCCCTCTTCGCCCACGTCGGTGGCATTCATCATAAGTTTGCGGACGTACTCCATTTGCATTTTTCGAATCGACTCTGGCCGCACGGTGGCATCCATGACGCGTTTTTCTTGCGCGACTTTGGTGCAGATTTTTTCGATTTCGCGCAGGGCTTCGTCGACTTCTTCATCCGGGGAATCGGTTAATTTGTAGTAATAGCGGAAAAAGTTGAGGATGGCTTCGAACGTATTCTTTTTAAGCACGTGAACGGGCGTGGTTTGGCCCTTCATTAACTGGGCGAATTTGGATCGGGCGCCCATTTTATCTTTGAGGCAAAGCACTAAATCGGCCTCGGAAATCGTGTTCACCACTTTGGCCGGGATATTAAGGGTGTGGATGGCCGAATGAATGCGTTCGCTGCTGAGACCGAAGGCATAGACGTTGCAGGATTTGAGGCCGGCTTGGCTATCCTGTTTAATCGTGGGCGTGGGGGCAAGTTCAGTGGTGTCGGTATGCGGCTTGGTGATTTGAATGCCTTCGGTGGTGCGGCTGCGCAACTCAGGATGCAGGGTTTCGTGACGGAGGAAGTCATCAACAGCGTGGGAGATGTCGGGGTAGATGGCGAAATCGTCTTTGTCTTGGATTTCGACCAAGATGGTAAACGTAGGGGGACCTTTTCGTTCGAGTACCGCTTTTTGGGTGCCGCGAAACTTGGCTTCTTCGTCGCCCAATGTCACGCTTTGCACACCGCCAACCAAGTCAGCCAGGGTCGGATTTTTGATAATGTTTTCAAGGGTTTGGCCGTGCGCCGTGGCGACTAACTGTACACCGCGTTCAGCAATGGTTCGGGCGGCGGCTGTTTCTGCCTCGGTCCCGATTTCATCGATGACGATAATCTGCGGCATATGGTTTTCGACCGCTTCGATCATGACATCGTGCTGCTCGCTTGGGGTTGGCACCTGCATGCGGCGAGCGGTTCCAATACCGGGATGCGGAATGTCGCCGTCCCCGGCAATTTCGTTAGAGGTATCGACGATGATCACGCGTTTGCGGAATTCATCGGATAATACTCGCGCAATTTCTCTCAATTTGGTGGTTTTTCCAATTCCCGGTGGTCCAATTAGCAAAATATTTTTGCCGCTTTCTACCACATCTCGAATAATTTCGATGGTACCCACAACCGCGCGCCCTACCCTACAGGTTAATCCGATGATTTTGCCTTCCCGATTTCGAATCGCCGAAATGCGGTGCAAAGTTCGGCCAATACCCGCCCGATTTTGCGCATTAAATTTGCCAATGTGGATCACCACGTCATTAATTTCGTCTTGCGTCACCTCGTCCAAATCAGTGATTTTGCAATCTGATTCCAAAAAGCGAACCTCGGGCTTGGCACCCAAATCCAACACAATTTCGATCAGTTCAGACAAGCGATAGTGCGACTTTAAATAGTCCCGCACCCGTTCAGGAAGCACCTCTAAAAGTAGTTCTAAATCATCATAAATATCTTTAATAGGAGGATTCATTTTTTTCCTTTCACCGCTTTTTTCAGCGCATTTCCGGGCAGAAATGAGGGTGTACGGGTGGCTTTGAGTCGAATTTTCTCACCCGTCCTGGGGTTACGTCCTTCGCGGGCGATTCGGCGGCGCACTTCAAAGGCACCGAAGCCCACAATTCGTACAGATTCGCCTTTCACCAGTGATTCGGAAATTAAATCAAAGGTATCTTCAATCAATAGTTTAATGGCACTTTTACGCACTGAATGACGCTCTGCGAGGAGTTGGATGAGTTCTGTTTTGGTCATTGGGGGGCTCCTTGAATAGGGTTTCTTCCGTCAAAAGCCAGACGGAGGGTAATTTCATCGGTATAGTCGATGTTAGCGCCCATCGGCAATCCGTAAGCCAATTGAGAAAGAGTAACGGAATATTGCCGAAGCACGCTGGATAAATACAAAATAGTGGCGTCTCCTTCAACCGTGGGATTAATGGCTAAAATAATTTCTTTAACTGGTTCTTCGCTTAAGCGCCGTTGCAACTCATTGATTCGCAGCAATTCCGGGTGAATGCCGTCGAGGGGAGAAATCAATCCCCCTAATACATGATACCGCCCTTGGAACTGGCGCATGCGTTCAATTGCCCCAATGTCTTTGGGTTGCGCCACCACACAGAGCACGTTGGCTTCGCGGGATGTGTCTTCGCAGATGCTGCAATATTGGCTAAGCGATAAGTTAAAACAACGCTCACAATACCGAATATGACGCCGAATATGGGTCAGCGTTTCGGTAAATCGGCCCACGTCGGCTTGCGGCAACGACAGAAAAAAATAGGCCAATCGCTCGGCGGATTTTTGGCCGATTCCCGGTAATGCGGACAGTTGATCGATCAGCGGCTGGACAGGGTTTTGGTGCACCGGCCGACTAGGTCAGACCTGGAATGTTTAGCCCGCCTGTAATCTTGGTCAATCGGTTAGTGGCTTCGCCTTTGGCTCGTTGTAATGCTTTATTAACCAATTTAATTGCGGCCGCTTCAAGTTTGCCGCGATTTTTGGGATCCAATAATTTTTCGTCAATTGATAATGCCGTAATTTCAAGCTCACCGTTCACGGTTACGGACATCAATCCGTCGACGCCGGTTTCGGTTAGGGTCATTTTTTTAAGCTCTT